>CAZAXU010000032.1:0-23512 GCA_964489245.1 uncultured Flavobacteriaceae bacterium | reverse complement strand
AAAATAAAAAAAAGTCCCAAGATTATTGAGACTTTTTTGCGGTCCGGACGAGACTCGAACTCGCGACCCCATGCGTGACAGGCATGTATTCTAACCAAACTGAACTACCGGACCTATTTCATTTTGCGAGTGCAAATATATAAAGTTATTATTGAATTGCAAAACAAAAAAATATTTTTTTTAAACTTGGTCCAAAAAAAATGTTAAGCATTTTTTTTTAAAAGAAATAATTCTTACCTTTACAACTAATTTTAACCTCTAAACTTATACAGATATGAAAAAATTATTACTCTTTTTGTTTGGTCTTTTTCTAGGACTAAACACAGTTAATGGTCAATTTTGGCAAAAAAAATGGACAGGATTCGCTACTGTGTCCAGAGGAATCTCAGATGTTTTTATTGCTGACAGCAACTTGGCTTGGGCTATTGCTTATGATGGTGCAAACACAAGCAACAAGATTCATGAAATAACCAAAACAACCGATGGAGGAAACACATGGACTGCTTCAACTGTAAATTTGACGGGAACTGTTAATCCGGGATTGTCTATGATTTGCAGTACAGATGCTAACACTGCGTATATTGCTGCCTATAAAAACAGTATTGGAAAAGCCGGAATCTGGAAAACTACCGATGGTGGTACTAGTTGGACATTACAAACTAATGCCGCTAATAATATGTACACGAATAGCGCTTCATTTCCTAATGTAGTTTACTTTTTCGACGCTAATAACGGCTTTTGCCAAGGAGACCCCATCAACGGTGAATTTGAAATCTATACAACCAGTGATGCCGGTGCCACTTGGACTCTAGTAGGTGGTGCCAATATCGACAATCCAAATGCCAACGAATTTGGATATGTTCATGGATATGCCGTTGCCGGAAACAGTATTTGGTTTACAACAGCAACCGGACGCTTGTACAAATCCAGTGATATGGGACACACATGGACTGCTTATCAAACACCTATTCCTGATTTTGGTGGAGTGAATGTTTCCGGAACGTCTGGAAGCATAACTTTCAAAGATAATAATGAAGGTTGGGCGCTGAAAAATGACAAAACTTTATATCACACCACAGATGGTGGTGCCAATTGGACCCAACTCACCACAACAGGTGATATTTTAGGCGGAGATATCAGTTTTGTTCCGGGAACTGCCAATACACTATACACATCAAGTGGAGCCTCTGCAGATAAAGGGACTTCCGTTAGCACAGATGGCGGATTAACATGGACAAGAAAAGATGCAGTGCAACACATTGGTGTTTATTTCTATAATGAATACATTGGCTACAGCGGAGGTTTTTCAAAACAATCTACCGGAGATGGCATGTATGTCCATAGAGACTTGAGCGGAATCGTTGATAATGGAATGATTAAGATGAGTGTTTTTCCTAATCCTGCTGATAACATTGTAAATGTTTTAACTGACACTGCCATAATTCAGTCTATTAATGTTTATGATATCACTGGAAAACAAGTTATTAACCTAAACGGTATTGATGCGCAAAATGCTCGTATTGATGTATCAAACTTGAGAAGAGGCTTGTATCTACTGGAAGTAATTGACAATGCTAATGCAAAACAATCTGTTAAGCTTTCTGTTAAATAATTTATACACCTTAACCTTAGTGCATAAAGAAAGCCGCTGATAAAATCAGCGGCTTTCTTATGTATTAAATAAATCATTTTAATCAAAATCCAATGCAAGATTTATCTCATCTGAAAATTCTCCGTACTTATAACCTTTTTGCTGGAGATATCTGATTATTTTCTGTTTCAATAAGAACTTATCAGCTATGTTATATTCCCGCTTTTTCTTTTGAATTAGCTCTGAAATTGCAACATAATATTCGCCGGAATCAATTTCAGATAATGCTATCCGGATGAGATTTTGATGAATCCTATGTTGTTTCAATCCTTGAATTATTTTTTGTCTCCCCCATTTTTTGATTCTGAACTTTCCACGAACATAACTTCTCGCAAAACGTTCTTCATTCAGAAAGTCTTTCTTGAGTAAATGCATCAAAATAACGTCTCTTGCCTCAGCAATTAGTCTCATCTCTCTCAATTTATTTTCCACTTCAAAATGAGAGCGCTCTCTATAGGCACAGTAGTGCTCCAAAAGTTTCTTTGCTTCATCAACAGAATAAATCTTCACTATTTTATTCAATAATTAATTTTTTATTCAGCTCTCCCTTAGAGGTAATCACTCGAAGATAATATAATCCAGAGGGAATATTATTGACATTTATTTTTTTAAACTCTGTCTTTTTAGTAATCAATAATTTTCCATCAACCGAATAAATATTGACACCGACTATTCTGTCTTGTGTCAAATTTTTTATTGTCAGTATTTCATCTGCAGGATTCGGATAAATTTCGAAACTATTGTCTGCATATTGTTCCACAGCGAGATTTTGAGTTATTGTTGTTTGTCCTTTCACTATATCATTGTGTTGATCAAAAATAACATTGGTGGCATGAAAACCGGGGTCAACTACAAAAGACTGTCCATTGACCGTGTTATTTAAAACCACGTCATAAGATGCACCTCCGCTTCCTTTAAAAGTAAAAGGCAGAGGCATTTCAAAAAAGGAAACAGAACTATGAGATTGAGTTTGATTAACCGTTACAGTATATTTATGTATTCCGGTTCTTGTAACATTAATTGTATAAGTTGGATAGCCTTGCCCATAAACCCAATCATTAAAAAATTCCTGCAGATTCTGTCCGGATTGTGCTTCCATATAAGCTCGCAAATCAGGTGTAACGGCATAACTCAAGTTTTTTGCCGCAAGATAATTCCTAAGTGATTGAAAAAAATTTGTATCTCCAAGTTTCAATCTCAACATATTCAAGACCATTGCTCCTTTTTTATAACTTAATCTTGAACTGAATATTCTGTTTATATCTGTTATGTCATTGACATAGACAGAACCGGAAGGAAGCATAGTAATATTTCCGGTAGCAAAAGATTTCCAACTGTCAAATGCTGCTTGTCCGTCAAAATGTTCTCGTGTCAGAGCTTCGCAATAAGTGGCAAAGCCTTCATTGAGCCAGATATCATGCCAAGAACCACAAGTCACATCATCTCCAAACCAATGGTGTGCTAATTCATGCGCTATCAATGGGCGAGAAAAATTTACCACAAATGTTATTGTTTGATGCTCCATTCCTCCTCCCCAATCAAATTCAGCTTGTCCATACTTTTCATTATTGAAAGGATACGGCGTGAATTTTTGCTCATAGAAATTCATAATATCAACGATTTTTTGGGCATTGGTCTGAGCATCCCCCAAATGTTCGGGATATGCATAATTATCTATCGGAAAATTTTTCGTAATTCCTGCTGTATATGAAAATTTTGAGTAGTTCGTAACCGCAAAAGCAACCAGATATGCCGGAATTGGATAACGATGTTTCCAAACTGAAGTTTTGGTATTTCCCGTAATTGTTTCAGATGCTAACATTCCATTCGAAACGGCAGACATATTTTTTCCGGAAATTGTTTTCGGGTAATTAATTACGATATCGATTGAATCAACCTTATCAGTCAAATCTTGTTTACATGGCCACCAATCTCTAGCACCATAGGGTTCCGATAGCGTCCAAACAACAGGAACACCATTATGAGTTGCCACATTGTATGAACCCATTCCGGTTGAAGGAACATTGCCTCCATAATTGATTTTTAAAGAATCTAAAACACCATTTGATTGTGTTTGTGCAAACTGAATGGTCAATACGTTATTGGATTGGGAAAAATTCAAATTATTTCCTCTTTGTTTCACCGACTGAACGGGCATTTGAGTGTTCAGGTCAAATTCAATACTGTTAATATTTGAAGTTGGCTTGAAATAAGTTGTCACTGTCCCTGAAAGATTTGTCTGAGTCATATTTACATTCAACGAAAGTCTATGATAAATCACATCATAATTATTCGTATTTGCATTTGATGTCAACATCATTTTGGACTGTGCAGCTTTTCGTTCTGCTTTTACCAGTTCCATATGAGCATTATCTGAAATTTGTGCTTGGGCTGACACATAAAGCATCAACAATATGAATCTTAGTTTTTTCATCATAAAAAGGTTTTATACCACAAATATATATATTAAACACAAATGGTCGTGATTTTTAACATAAATCTGTACTTTTGTACTTTCACGATAAAACACACATTGCTATATGTATAAAATCAAACCTGTAAACAACAAAATTTCTTTTAAAGATTTTATTGAGTTTCCATACACCTTGTATAAAGACAATAAATACTGGCTCCCGCCTATAAAATCCGATGAGAAAAAACACTGGAAAAATCATCCTGCACTCAAATTTTCAGATTTGCAAATGTGGGTGGTATATCTCAAAGATCGTCCTATTGGAAGAATTGCTGCCATCATCAATCATGAGTATAATAAAAAAACAGGAAATGACTATGGAAGAATTTCAGGATTAGAATTCTATAATGACGAGAAAGGATTTGGGCTACTGATGAATACTGCCATTGCTTGGCTCAAAAAGAAAGGTATGAAAAAAGTACACGGACCTTTGGGATACACCAATCTAGACACTCAAGGTATGTTGATTGAAGGTTTTGACTATCTACCCTCTGTTGCTTCTGTCTATCACTTACCCTATTACAAAACACATATGCAAAAATATGGTTTTGAAAAAGAAAATGATTGGATTGAATTCCACCTGAAGCTCACAAAACAGGCCATTCAAAAAGGAGAAAAAGGAGCAATGATTCTTGAAAAGAGATATGGTTTTAAGTTAATCAATCCGAAATCAAAGAAAGACTTTGAACCATATGCCGACACGGTTTTTGAAATTATCAACAATGCTTATCAAAATTTGCCTTACGTAATGGAACTAAACAATGAGTTAAAGCAATATTATAAATCAAAATATTTCAATGTTCTAAATCCAAAATACATTTTCTTTGTAAAAGATAAAGAAAAAGTAGTTGGTTTTTTGGTTGGTATTCCATCCTTATCAAAAGCTTTGAAAAAGGCAAACGGAAAAATCTTTCCGTTTGGTTGGTATCATATTATGAAAGCTATTAAGAATCCTGAAGAAATTGATCTGGCTCTCGTAGGATCTTTACCTGAATATCACACCAAAGGGGTTGCCGCATTACTTTTCAAAGGACTACATGAAGAACTTCAAAAAAATGATATCGTAGACATGGAAACAACCGGAGTGTTTGAAACCAATCAGCATGTGATTTCAAATTGGAAAAACTACGACCATATCCAACACAAACGAAGAAGAACTTGGATAATGGACATTGAATAAAAACCTGTGAGTATATAAAAAAACCCACCTCGAGATTATGTTATATCACGGTGGGTTTTGCATGAAAAAACCGACTATTAAAATATGGAAAAACGATAATAGTTGTCCTACTTAAATAATACGCCGCAAAGATATCTATTCCAAACTTTAAAAAATATCGATTGAAGCATCATTTATATCGATTAGAATTGTAAATTTGCGTTTTATTTTTAAAAATTACTACCCTACTACTGATTTTAAACAAGTTTTTATCTAGTTTTATTTTTTTATGAAAGATTTTTTTGAAATAATAAATATCGATGATGAGTTTATCGTTGTGAAATCAAACAACAGAACCAATCAAATCAAAACCTTCAAAACAAAATTTGACAATTTAAATATTCAATTTCATTTTTGCATTGATAAGGATGTAATTTTCAAAATTATTAAGGGAACTTATAACCTAAAATTAACCAAAAACGAGTCTCTTTTCTTCTTCAATCCTAAAAACATCATTCCGATAGATGCTTTAATTCCGCCTGAATCGAGCATGTTTTCTATTCTTTTCTCTTTGAAAAAATTTCATAGTTTTTTCATTGACGAAACTTTTGCTTTTGAATCGTTGGAAAAAAAATATCACAAAAAAAAACTATATGTAAAAAAAGAATTATTACCCAACGAAATTATCATTCTCAATCAAATCTTGAACAACAATCTTGATCAGAGCTTGCAAAGTCTATATATCAGAGGTAAAGTGATGGAATTTTTATCTCATTATTTCAACAAAAATGACAGCTCAAGTCAAAAATGTCCTCATCTGAAAGATGAAAAAAATGTTGAAAAAATTCGAAAGGCAAAACAAATCATCATTGAAAAAATGAATGAACCCCCAAGTTTAGATAAGCTTGCAAATGAAATAGGGCTTCCAATCAACGTGCTTAAAAAAGGATTTAAAAACATTTATGGAGAACCTGTTTATCAATTCCTATTCAATTATAAAATGGAACTTTCCAGACAACTTCTTTTGAGCAATCAATACAACGTTAAGGAAATCAGTTATAAAATGGGATATAGTGCACCAACGCATTTTGTGGTGGCGTTTAAGAAAAAATACGGAACCACTCCAAAAAAATATATCGATAGTTTGTAAAAAATCAAGGCGGCAAAATTTTGCCGCCTTGATTTTTTTTTATTATAGTTCATCCTTTTTTAGAAATTATATCTCAACGTAAATAAATAGTTATTTTTCACAGAGTTGACCTGAGCCATATCTGAGATTCCACTACTCAACAAACGATGATCTGTTTTTTCTCGTACTGACATAAAGGATAGATCTGCTTCAATATCACCAAAGTCATAACCTAATCCTAGGGAATAACCTTTTGGTGCTCTATATTCTTTTGCATTCTTATAAGGAGATGTTGAGAGAAATCCTCCACCTCTCAAACTTAAATCCTCAAATCTCATTTCAACACCTACATTCAATTTATGAACCGCTTGAAAATTATCAGACATGTACTCATTCACCGTATCAAAATAGTTTGAATCTTCATTTTCATTTTCTTTAAATCGTAAATTTTGATAATTTTGATAAGTATAGTCAACAGATATCAAACCTGATTTCTTGATGACATAAGATGCTCCGGCAATCACTTTTGAGGGTGTAATGACACGATATGGTGCAAAGGCGCTTTCCACGTCGGGTTCCAATTGTATGCTGGAATTATCGGCAAAAGATGTATATAAGGATTGTGTGAGATTTTCTTCAATATCCAACCACTCGGGAGAATGATAAGCCAAACTCAATCTTAAAGGTTTCATCGGACGATATATCGCTCCGAATTTAACAGATTTCCCTTCACCGGTTACTCTCAGCTTATTGACAAATTTCACATCCTTCAAATCTGAAGACGATGCATAGTCGGATTCTTTAAGCGTATTGGCATCCGTATAAGAAATATCATAGCTGGAATAAGCAAAACCTAACTGTAATTTATCTTTAAATGTTGCCGCAAAAGTAAAATCATATCTGCTTTTATTTCCACCTTTTCGTAACTGATTGAAATGTGTTAGAGGTCCGGAGAAAGTGGCATTTGAATTATATTGTGTATTGTTTGCATCATTACTCACCGGATTAATAACTTGTGCCTGATAGCCCAAAAATGCTTGCTGGGCACCATATCCGGAGGCTTCTCCTAACTCCTTATATACGCCCGTAATGGTTTCATTATTTCCCAAATCCAAATCATTTTTTTTGATACCGTCAGCATAGCCTAAAAAATAATCTACTATTGTGTGATTAGGATTTTTTCCTTCAATCACCGTCATACTCCCATAATTGGCTTCTTTATTATAATTGAATGCAAATGCAATTTTGTTCCATTTACTGACATCGGATTTATAGACCATAACACCTCCAATCTGATCAAAACTAACTAAAGAATGATCAATTGAGCTATACTCGGCATCGGTTGAAGCACCAAAATAAGTACTTTGATTATTTTTTCCAAAATAGGATAATGTTGCTGAAAATCTATTTGTGGAAAATGTTGTGGCTCCGGCAGGATTCAAAGCTAACGCACTCATGTCGCCACCCAATGAACTGAATGCTCCCGACATTCCCGTAAAACGAGCGGATCCCTTAATTTCATGCTTAGCATAACGCAAAGCATCTTCTTCTGATTGTGCCCGAACAATTGTGCCAAACATCAGAAAGAATATAAAAAAGTATGTAGAATAATTTTTCATCTGTATAATATTATTTTTCATTTTATTTAAAGTTTATATAAAACCCACCCCATTCATGTCAAAAAAACATGAAAAAAATGATGGGTTATTTTTATAAGATACTATCTTCTTCCTCTAGAACCTCTTGATGAACCACCTCTTGATGAACTGCCCCTACTAGATCCGGAAGATGAGCTTCTTCTTCCAAAGGAAGAACTGCTGCCTCGGCTTCCGGAACCGGAATAAGAGCTTCTTGAAGAACGACTTCTAGTGTATGAAGAATTGCTATGGCTTCTTCTCGGTGCCGAATAAGAGTGGTTTGACCTATTGGATCTTCTCACTCGAGTGCTTCCGGATGGGTTTGAGCGCGTATGGGTTGTCCTGCGAATTTCTTTCCTTCTTTCTGCTCTTCTATAAGAATCTCTGTTATGATTTTTCGTTCTTTTTACTCTTTTCGTTTCTCTCCTGTTTGAATTATCAAATAGACTGCCACTTCGTGCCCTTCTTGTTCTCTTAATTTCTTTTCTTTTATTTGAATTTTCGAACAAATCGTTTTCTCCGGACTTTCTGCGTGTTCCGGCATCTCTGCTTATTTCACCTCTCCTGTGGTCACGTGTTTTAATTTCTTTTTTAGCAGCATCACCTCTCATTTGACCTAAACCGAATTCCGTATCACGTTTGGTTTTTCTTCTAATTTTTCTTCTTTTACCGGACGTAGCCGAGCCTGTGGAATTTCCTCTTCCGGATGTATATCCTCTTGCTTTTGAAACAGAATTTTCGCCTCTTCTTCTGGCATTTCTTCCTGAAAAAACACTTCTTCTTCCACGCACATACGATCTATTACCATTATAAGCATTGCCGTAATAAGCATTACCGTAATAATTATGTCCATAATAACCATTATAATAAGGATAGCCATATCCTCCGTAATAATTTCCATAATATCCGCCACCATAGTACCCATAGCCAGGTCCATAATATAGACTTCCCCAAGTGGAACCACAATAACCATAATCCCAATAAGGATCATAGCCCCAAGAACTATAAAAAGGTCCTATATTGAAACCTATTGAAAAACCATAGTATGGTCTGTAATAGGGTCTGTACCAACCATATCCGTATGGATAGCTGTCATAAACATGATGAATATAAACATTGCTTTCCGTTGTATAATAGGAATTATCATCGTCTTCATAATAGTAATCATCAACATCAGTAACAATATCATCTTCGTCGATATCAGCATAGGCTTCTGCCTTATTTTTAAAATATTCCTTATAAAACATGTTAGCTTTCGCTTTATGTTTTTTTACAGGCTTTTCCCTTATAACGACTTCCTTTTCAACAATAGTTGTCTGTTTGGGTTCATATCCTGTTCCGTCATCATAAATGCCATCTTCTGCAGACGCATTATAATATGAGCCGCAAGACATCAAAAATGCCGACGACAGAAATATAAGCATTAGACTTAAACGTGAGGAGAATGTATTGATTCGTTTCATAACACAAAAAATTTAAAGTTAAATATACAAAAATTACTTAGCTTTGCAAAATTAGTATAACAAAGAACAAAGTTATCACGCAGAAAAGAACAAGAATTATACCAAACTATTGATAATGAGTAAAAAACTAACAAAACGCAGCGAGGACTATTCCAAATGGTACAATGAATTGGTCGTAAGAGCAGGGTTGGCAGAAAATTCCGGAATACGTGGCATGATGGTCATCAAACCTCATGGATATGCCATCTGGGAAAAAATGCAAGCTCAACTGGATAAAATGTTCAAAGAGACCGGACATGAAAATGCTTATTTTCCGTTGCTAATTCCAAAATCATACTTTAGCAAAGAGGCCAAACACGTTGAAGGCTTTGCCAAAGAAGCCGCTATTGTAACACATTATCGATTAAGAAATAAGGCTGATGGCAGTGGTATTGAGGTTGACCCTGATGCTAAACTGGAAGAAGAACTTATTATCCGACCTACATCCGAAACTATTATTTGGGATACGTATAAACGATGGATTCAATCCTACAGAGATTTACCGATTTTGGTTAACCAATGGGCAAATGTGATGCGTTGGGAAATGAGAACCAGATTGTTTTTACGTACAGCAGAATTTTTATGGCAAGAAGGACACACCGCACATGAAACCAAGCAGGAGGCTATTGAAGAAACCAAAAAAATGATTCAAGTTTATGCCCAATTCGCAGAAGAGTTTATGGCAATGCCTGTAATTGTGGGTGTTAAATCAGAAAATGAAAGATTTTCGGGTGCAGAAGATACCTATACCATTGAGGCATTGATGCAAGATGGAAAAGCCTTGCAGTCGGGAACATCTCATTTTCTAGGACAAAATTTTGCCAAGGCATTTGATGTTCAATTTTTGTCACGCGAAGGAAAATTAGAATATGTTTGGGCAACATCTTGGGGTGTTTCCACCCGTTTGATGGGCGCACTGATTATGACACATTCTGACGACAACGGTCTGGTTTTGCCTCCAAATCTTGCCCCTGTTCAAGTGGTGATTGTTCCTATTTTCAGAAATCAAGAACAACTCGATCAAATTGACAAAAAGGTGGCTGAGCTTGTCAAAAAACTCAAAACTCTGGGCATCAGTGTGAAATATGACAACTCGGATAATTACAAACCGGGGTGGAAATTCAACGAATACGAACTCAAAGGTGTTCCTGTGAGAATCGCTATCGGTCCGAGAGATTTAGAAAATGGCACCTTGGAAATTGCCCGTAGAGACACACTATCCAAAGAAATTGTATCAATGGATGGTATTGAAAACCATATTGACAAATTATTAAAAGACATTCAAATCAACCTGTTTGAAAAAGCAAAAAAATATAGAGATACGCATATAACCGAAGCCGATTCTTTTGACGAATTTAAAGACATCTTAGAAAATAAAGGAGGCTTTATTTCCGCACACTGGGACGGCACACCGGAAACCGAAGAAAAAATAAAAGAATTGACCAAAGCCACTATCCGTTGTATTCCGTTAGACAATAAATTGGAAAACGGCACAGATATTCTCACGGGAAAAGCATCTAAACAGCGTGTATTATTTGCAAAAGCTTATTAAGAAAAAGTCTCTGATTATGAATTATGAGTTGAAAGTTTATAAAGTTGGATAGAGCTTGGCTAAACGAAATCCCGAAAGCGAAGGAAGTTTATAAATTGGATAAATAACGTGACCGGTAGCTGAAACTCAAAATAGAATAAACCTGATCATTAAATTCTCAACTTTACATTTTAAAACTGTGTTATGCTTCACGAATCGTTTATCGCCCACTTGGAACAAATTTGCTCGGAAATTGAGAACAAACCCGTGAAATTACGCGCCTATGAAACCGTTTATGGTGGTGATATTAACCGCACTTATCGCCTGGCAATGTCTGATAAAGACTATTTTATCAAGGTCAATACTGCCGAAAAAATCGATATGTTTGAAAAAGAAACTCAATCTTTAAATATTTTATCTTCTACTGATTCTTTTAGGATTCCAAACACTTATGCCTTTGAAATTTTTGAAGATAAAAGTTTTTTATTGATGGAATTCATCGAAAGTTTAGATAATGCTTCCAATCCGAAAAACTTTGCCGAGAATTTGGTCAGACTGCATCAGACACATCAAAACTATTATGGGCTTGACAAGAACAATTATATCGGAAAACTCTATCAAAAAAATACCCTTAACGACAATTGGGTTGATTTTTTCATCCGGAACCGCTTGCAATTTCAAATAGATTTAGCCAAGGATTCAATTTCAACTGAACTCAAAAAACAGTTTGAAAAACTCTATCAAAAACTACCCGAAATCTTATCCGTTGAAAAAGCATCATTGCTGCACGGTGACTTATGGAATGGTAATTGTTTTTATGATCAACAAGGACAAGCCGTATTATTTGATCCGGCAATTTATTACGGACACCGAGAAACGGATTTGGCAATGATGAGTCTGTTTGGCGGTTTTGACCCGAAAATTTATGCCCGCTATGAAAGCATCTTTCCTTTGGAACCGGAATGGAAAGAACGCATCAGAATTTATCAACTCTATCCATTACTGGTGCATTTTAATTTATTTGGAAACAGCTATTTGACACCGATCAGACGTATTTTGAAACTATTCGTTTAGACTCTTTCGGGAAAATCTTCAAATGCTGCATCAAAAACTCGTTCGAAATTTTTGATAATTTCTTGTTTGATATTTTTCATATCTATTTTCTCACCAAGTTCTTTTTCCATGGATGTGACTCCTTTATTTCTAATGCCACAGGGAACAATATGTTTAAAATAACTTAAATCTGTTTGCACATTCAGTGCAAAACCATGCATGGTCACCCAACGGCTGGTCTTTACGCCCATAGCGCATATTTTTCTTGCTTTCGGCTTGCCCACATCCAACCAAACTCCGGTTTCTCCATCACTTCTTTCGCCTCTCAATCCATATATGGAAATGGTTTTGATAATGACTTCTTCCAAATTTCGCATATAAGACAAAATTTCCAAATCAAAATTATCCAAATCAATGATAGGATAGCCAACAATTTGTCCGGGACCATGATAAGTTATATCTCCGCCACGATTAGTTCTGATAAATTGAACGGCATTTTTTTCCAATTGTTTTTCATTCCACAAAAGATTATCCACACTGCCGCTCTTCCCTAATGTATAGACATGCGAATGTTCTGTAAACAAAAAATAATTTGATGTAGGTTGCGGTTCTTTTCTGCGTTTATTTTCAATTTTTAATTGTTTGGTTTTTTCAAATAAGTCCGTTTGGATTTTGAAAGCTTTCTCATAATCTGTCAAACCTATATCTTTTAGAAAAATTGTCTTATTTCTCATAGTCTTTATAAAAACAAACTCAAAGATAATTTTTTTTATCTATATACAACGAATACTCTTATCTTTGCAAAAAAATAAATTTCGATATATGCATTTATCAGAACAGGAAATCGTCAGAAGATTATCGCTTGAAAAACTTAGAGAATTAGGCATTGATCCATATCCGGCAGAAGAATATAAAGTCACGGCAAAAATAAAAGATATTCTGGATAATTTTGAAAAATTTGATGGAAACAGTGTCAGTCTTGCCGGAAGGATGATGAGCAGACGAATCATGGGGAAAGCTTCATTTTCAGAACTAAAAGATGCTACCGGACGAATGCAGATTTATGTGAATCGAGATGAATTATGTCCTGAAGAAGACAAAACAATGTATAACACTGTTTTTAAAAAATTGTTGGACATCGGAGATATCATTGGCATCGAGGGAGAAGTTTTTAAAACTCAAGTTGGAGAGCCCTCTGTCAATGTAAAAAAATTAATTGTCTTGTCAAAATCTTTGCGACCGCTTCCAATTGTCAAAATAGATGCCGACGGGAAAGTGCATGATGCTTTTTCAGATCCTGAACTACGATACAGACGCAGATATGTAGATTTAATGGTGAATGACAAAGTGAAAGAAACTTTTATCAAACGCAGCAAAATTATCAACACCATGCGTAATTTCTTTAATGACCGTGGATATTTGGAAGTTGAAACACCCATTTTGCAACCCATTCCCGGCGGAGCCGCTGCACGTCCGTTCATCACACATCACAATGCTCTAGACATTCCGTTATACCTGAGAATTGCCAACGAATTATATCTAAAAAGGTTGATTGTCGGCGGTTTTGATGGGGTTTATGAATTTGCTAAAGATTTCAGAAATGAAGGTATGGATAAAACACATAATCCTGAATTTACAGTCATGGAATTGTATGTTGCCTATAAAGATTATCACTGGATGATGGATATGACTGAGCAATTGCTCGAAAAAATTGCTCTTGAAGTGAACGGCACATCAAGTGTAACAATGGGAAATAAGAACATTAATTTTAAGGCGCCTTATCCCAGAGTTCCCATTCTGGAAGCCATCAAAGAACATACGGGTTATGATTTAACCGGAAAGTCGGAGGAAGAAATCAGAAATATTGCACAAAAATTAGAAATAGAGGTCGATGAAACCATGGGTATTGGAAAACTTATAGACGAAATCTTCGGAGAAAAATGTGAACACAACTATATCCAACCCACTTTTATCACAGACTATCCAAAAGAAATGAGTCCGCTAACCAAAGCACATCGCAATAAGCCGGGACTCACAGAGCGTTTTGAGTTGATGGTGAATGGCAAAGAGTTGGCAAATGCCTATTCTGAGCTCAATGATCCGATTGACCAGCGTGAACGTTTTGAAGCACAATTAAAACTTTCTGAAAAAGGAGACGACGAGGCCATGTTTATCGATCAAGATTTCTTACGAGCTTTGGAATATGGCATGCCTCCCACGTCAGGTATCGGCATCGGCATTGACCGTTTGACCATGTTTATGACCAATAATGACAGCATTCAAGAAGTATTGTTTTTTCCTCAAATGAAACCGGAAAAAAAAGCTCCTGCTATGACCGATGAAGAAAAAATTGTGTTTAATTTTCTTAAGGAAAAATCACCGATTCTCTTGAACGAACTAAAGACAAAGGCAAACCTAAGCAATAAAAAATGGGACAAAGCCATCAAAGGACTGACAAAAAACAAAATTGCCAAAGTGAATAACACCGATGATGGACTTTTTGTTGAAATGGTGTAAATATGATTCTCACAAATTTCTTTTTGTGTGGAGACAAATACTTTAATTGACTTAGGCATTTTATAAATAAGTGTAGAACCCGAAGGGTTCTAATGTTTATAGAACAAGTAATGCCCGCAATCAACATGCGACCCCGAAGGGGTCGAACAAAATGATGTGAAATAATATTGCTACAAACATTTAATCCCTTCGGGATTATCAATCTTTGTGCTATTGATTTTATTGAGATAAAAGCATGATAAATTGATATTTATTATATGCCTAAGTCAATACTTTAAATAATGGAAATGCAATAATAAATTGCGAGGATTCCCCCTTATAAAATCTCTTTAATTTGCAAAAGATGATTCACCTTTGGAATGATTTCACGGTCAATATTGTTTTGTTGTTCGGGATCAAAGTGAATCACAAACATTCCAACATTTTTAGCGCCCAAAATATCCGTTTTCAAATTGTCTCCAATCATCACGCTATGCTGTGCAAAAACATCGGCTTTCTTCAGCGCATAATTGAAAATATCCGGATGAGGTTTGAGTTTTCCCGCTTCTTCTGATGTGGTGACCGTTTTAAAAAAGAAATCAATTTTTGCATTTTTTAATTTGTGTGATTGTACTTCATTAAAGCCATTGGTCAAAATATGAAGCTTATATTTTTCTTGAAGATATTCCAATAAGCTGATTGCACCTTGAAATAATCTGGTTTCTTCTCGCAAAAAAATCAAATAATCATCAGCAAGTCTTTCAATCATTTCATCGGAAACAGTAACCGACAATTTTTCAAAAGTGTCTATCAGCCTACCCTTCCTGACCTGTGCTTTGGTCACAATCCCACGTGAATAATTATCCCAATATTGATGATTAATCGGTCTATATGTCTCGATAAAATCAACTATGGAAACATTTATATTGTGTTGTTTTAAAAGTTTTTCAAAAGCGGCATCAGAATTAGGCTCAAAATCCCAAAGTGTATGGTCCAAATCAAAAAATATATCTGTTATCCTGCTCATCTTACGAATTTTAATATCACTGAAATCTTTTTTTAATGCTCTGAACAATCTTTTGTTTCAGAGAGCGCTCCATTTTTTTGTCCGTGCTGAAATGTTTGATTGTTTCGACATACAGCCCATTCCACTTGCGCCATTCCGGCATATCGCTCAACACAAAATTGTGAAAAACCGGATAGAAATGCCCACCGTATTTTCTGACTGTTTCACCGGTTTCAATCACTGTTTTCAAAGCTTTTTTGGGTGATAAATGATATTGATATTTTAACATCACATCAGACAAAATCACCGGATGAAGCAACAGTGCCGTTTCAGTTTCATTTTCTATATCATAAAAAGGAAAAGGAATCGATGTGCCTGCTCTGAAACCAATTCTGTTGTTATAACCCATGGAATAATCCTTTTTTAACTCCATTTCATTCAAAATTTGATAAGATGTAGGGAATTTAATCCGGTTGAAATGCGCCCTTGATTTTTCCACCGACCGATGTATTTTTTCTTCTAAACTCTTAATTTCTTTTTTCACCACATCCTCTTGTCCCATGGCATAATAAGATGTCAGTATTCCCGTATCTGCATAGTCTGCCAAATATTTAATTTGTGTTTTATACACGTCTTTATTTCTTGAAATATTATGATCATAAGAAGAATAAGGCGCTAGTAAATGGAAAAAAGTCAACGAATGTTTATGTTTCTTTTTCAATTCCAGAATTTCATCAAAGGTGTCATAAGGGTCTTTCTTGCCAAAATAATGAACCAATATTCTCCTGCGATGGCTTCTCAATCTAAGATGTAAAAAATCATTGATTCCACCAAAGAAATTTCTTAGAAAAGCTTTGTGTTTATACAGAGTTGCCATACTAACATTGACAAGCGGTTCAAAATAAAACCTTGAAGCAGGAAATTTCATTTCAGGAAATTTTGCTGATAAAACATTTTTAAAATGTTCTACCCAGATTTCTATAATAGGTTTTTCAAGCACATTTTGCTGAAACAGAAGACTGTTTCTGTAGTCATATCTTTGGTGTTCATCCAGTTGATGCAAAAGATATTCTTCATAGCGAGAAAGTAAATAGAAACTTGCTGCAAAAATATCAAAAGGAATAGATGAATTTTGTGTTTGAAAAAATATAGGCGTCTGCCCCCAAGACGTAACTTTTATATCTTGCTCTTTAATACCTTGTTGATAAAGAATTTTATGAGATTGGATATGAAACTCTTTTCCTAAAGCTTGCGGTGCATAAGAAAATTTTGGACCGTTATAGGCAATAAATTCTTCAATTTTTGTCGTAAATTTGACCGGAAGATGCATGATGTTTTTAAATATATGTCTGAAAATATAATTCACTCTAGGCGTAATTCTATGTGTATAAACCAATATCATGCTACAAATATAAACTATTCTTATTTAGAAAAAATAACAAACCTATGAAACTCTTGATGATTTATTGCAACCGCTTCGGCTATCAGCCACAAATCAAAACATTACCGGATTTTCCGGATTTTGCAGAAAAAATTAACTTGGAAAACGTATTGGTAGGCTTCATTCAAATGGAGGAGAAAGATGAAGAAAATCCAAAATATGTCGAAACAAAATTGGTAAAAAGTTTGAAATGGGCAGCCAAAAAAAATGAAACCAAACACATCGTCCTGCATTCTTTTGCGCATCTTTCGGAAAGTAAAGCCGCCCCAAAAAACACAAAAGAACTGTTTGATTTGACTGAAAACAGATTAAAAAATGCCGATTATATTTGCGAACAGACACCTTTTGGCTATTTTCTAGACATCGACGTTCAAGCCTCCGGACGTTCAAGTGCTCGAATTTTTAAAAGTTTCTAATCAAAAATCTACAGACTCGAGCTGTCAAAAATCAAAGGAAGCAAATCATGTAACGAGGCTGCTTTATAGACTTTTCCTTTTTCGCCCATGAAATAAATCTCAATGTGTTTGTCTTGCTTGATTTCATATTCTGCAATGGCTTGTCTGCAAGCTCCGCAAGGTGGTATAGGCTGATCCAACACATGTCGTTCCGACCGAGCAGTAATTGCCATTCGTAAAATTTTATTGTTCGGATATTGAGATCCCGCAGCCCAGATTGCCACCCGCTCCGCACACATCCCCGATGGATAAGCAGCATTTTCTTGGTTATTGCCTGTCACCACAACTTCATTATCTAAAAGTAAGGCTGCTCCCACCCTAAAGTGAGAATAAGGTGCGTATGCTTTTTCTCTTACATCAACTGCTGCATTCATTAGATTTTTTACATCATCCGGCAATTCGGAAAAATCTTCATAGACATCTATTTCCGCAAAAAGTTTTATTTTTTTCATACTTTATTTTCCATCTTTTTCTTCGCCACCTCCCGAGGAGAAATCATCTAAATTGAAAGTCAGTGAAAATCTCATTGTATTGTCTAAAGGAGAGCGTAGTTTCCCCGATGAAAACAAATAGGACATATCTATTGTCATATAGTTATATTTGAATCCGGCTCCCACCGTGAAGTATTTTCTTTTTCCTTTCATTTCACTTTCATGAAAATATCCGGCACGTATGGCAAAAGAATCCATGTAAACATATTCCGTTCCCAAAGACCATTGAAATTCTTTTAGTTCTTCACTCATGCCTCCCGGAGCATCACTGAAAGATTGAAATACACCGGTCATCCAACTCACATTATCATCCTTTCCGCTGACAACCGCACCGCTGGCATCTCTTTTGGGCGGAGTGGGAACCAAAAGCTTATTGGTTTCAAAAGTAACCCCCAATGTGTTGAATTCATCCATTATAAAATCAAATCCGGCTCCTAATTTTAGATTTGTAGGGAGAAAATCACCTTCATTATTTTTATAATATTTAATCTTGGGACCCAAATTCATAATTCCAAACCCAAATCTATATCGTCCTTGAAAATCAGAAAAATCAATTTCTTTTGATTGATAATAGCCTGTGATGTCCACTGCAAAAGACTTGGCTGCCGTTGCATCATTATTACCCGTGTTCAATTTTAAATCCGAATTGATAAACCTACCGGTTACCGCCATTGAATACTCCGGAGAGAGTTTTAAAGCATAAGATGCATCTATATAAAACTCATTTGGCGTGGCTGTTCCGGTATGAACACCTTGAAAATCCGTTAAATCGATTTCTCCCAAGCCGAAATATTTTATACTGGCGGCAAATACACTACGATCATTAATCCTGTTATAATAAGTGGCATTCAATATTTTAATATCGTTCACCAAACGACTGAGATAAGGAGTATAACTTGCCCCAATTCCCAGCTTATAAGGAATATGAGTATATTTTGACGGGTTCCAATGCTGCGAAAATGCATCAACACTTGTGGCCACACCTATATCCCCCATGCCTGCCGCTCTAGCATCACCGGCAATCAACATAAAAGGAACCGCCGTGGTGATTACGCGTGTATCAGACACTTGTGCCGATATGACTTTTATAGACAACAATAGTCCTAGTATAAATATCTTTTTCATTTTATCTTATTTTTATAGCGTTAGCAAATTTACGATTTTATTATAGAATCACAAGTTTTTCAATCTTATGAGTTGTTTTTCCGGTTAAGTCTCTCACACTTAATTTATAGATATAGACCCCTTTGGCCAGTTTGTTTCCGAAACTATCCGTGCCATCCCAAGAAATTTCTCGAGAAAGAAAACTATCCGTCAATACATTTTGACGATGTTGCCACACCAATTTTCCGCTGACACTATAAACTTGAATCATTACATCCAGATTTTCATACGGACGATTATGGTTGAACCAAAACTCCGTATAATTCACAAACGGATTCGGGTAGTTCAACACATGATCTATTTTGATTTCTTGTGAGGAAACCACCTGAAAGTCCAATTTGGTTTCAGCGGCGTTATTATACACATCCCAGGCTTTAATGGTTAGTGTATGCCATCCGGGTTCCAAATCATACAGTCTATATCTAAGTTTGCCTTTTTTATAAGTATTTTCATCAGCCTCATAGAAATCATTCAGCACAAAAACATTTGTTTGATCATCATCCAAATAAGCGGTGATATCATGTCCTATACCTCCAGATGTATTAATGCCATGTTCATCTTCTAAATGCAACAACAAAAAAGGGCTGTCGTTAGTGATGCCTCCGGACACAAAATTAGTGTCGTTCATATAGGCTTTGATTTTAGGCGGCGTATGGTCTTCTTCTGCGTTGATATCTACACCTCCCACGATCACATCATTGTTGTAACCGACATATTCTTTTTGCATATCCGCTCCATAAAAACTGATGTGTCCTGTTCCGTAAGCAAGACTGATGTCTTTAGGAACAATAAATTCAAATGAAAATTTTCCGTTTGAGACCTTTGCTTTCCCTTGAAAAATTAAATTTCCTAATTTCTCAAACGGATAACCATGCCCCATTGTACCGTCATTATCCAAAGTCATTGCTTGTTTGAATTTGTCAAAAATCTTTGGATACAGCATTCCATTAAAACTATTTATGATATTTCCTCCGGCATCTTGCACTTCTCCTTCCATTTTGATATGTTGCAATGATCTTAAAGTATCTGCCGGCTTGCCATTAATTTTGGTCAACACTATTTTCGGATCGGAAAATCCCAGTGGTAATGCAGGATCTCCCAAGTAAGAAATTTTATTGTTTTCAGCATTTGACGAAGAAACTTTACTCAACCGTATTGCCTCTGCAGGATGTTTTACAATTTCACCGGACATTCCGTTTCCCATGCCGAATACGGTATCATAAAACACAGAGTCTATGATGTTTGCGTAAGAAATCGTGATTTCTCTAACGGTTGTTAATAAAGACAAGCTTCCCCCCTGACTGTTCCATAAAAGATTTTCTGCCACGGTTTCTCTGGTAGGATTGTCAAACCTCCCAAACTCACAAGTAAGCGTGGTTATCAACGGCAACCGATCAAAATTTTTCAATCTCAATACATCTTCCAGTTTCAAAACTCTCTCATGTGTCAAAGTAGATTCGTTTCCGTGTCCCAAATAAGACAAAATCAAAGTACCTTTTTCCAGCGTAGAAAATAAATCTCTTTCAACGGCGGGATATCTGGCTCCTCCGGGAGTCTGAATCTGCCGATAGGCATCCAAATAGATTTTCTTTAGGTTTATTTCCGGATGATATTGTTTTATTTTTTGAGCTATACGCTCGGAAGGTACTACAAAATTATCAGAAGTTTTATCAATGTCATCTGTCAAAAAAGTCATATTTGTACGCCAATTCTTAAAAGATTCCGGCGCAGCATAATGCTTAATTTTATTGATCATATTTGCCGCATCTGTTTCATCTCTCAAAATGAGTCGTCCAACTGCTATATCCAGTTTTTCAGGTGCTCCCATATTGCCTTCATTATCATCCATCATGCCAAAATAGTCATCGGTTACATGAGAACTCACCAGACTATAACTGGAAAGACTCTCGTAAGAAGGAACAATATTTGTATTTTTTCCGTTGGACAAAACAACTTCGTCCGTTAAATTCCTATAATCATAGGAAGCATCTCCAAACAACAACAAATATTTCAGTCTTGTGTTGTCTTCAGATGCATTTCTATAGACATATTTCACAAAATTCCTGATGGCAGCCACATCTTGAACGGCATTTCCAAATTCATTATATATTTTGTCCAAGTTTGCCACATAAACCTTCAGCCCTCTGTTTCTATGAAAATCTGCCAATTCATCTGCCTTGGCACGTAAGAATTCCGGCGTTATAATCAGATAATCCACATCTGAAAATTGTCCGCTGTGATAAAACACATCATGATGCAAATTTTGATTAGATACCTTGGGAGAGTCTATTTTGGCAGGTGAAAAAATATCTTTTTTATCAATGGCTATAAATTTCTTTCTCATACCCATTTCAAATTTCACATCTAAAGTGCTGTTGGAATTTACAATTGCCGTTGGATTGTAAGGGTCTGTGATTTCCCAAACACGAGTAATTCCGGTTGCCCCGGTGATATGATAAGTTCCCACTCCTGTCATGGCGGCTTCTTCCGGATTATAAAATATGAATTGTTTATCTATTCCCCGGAGGTGACAATAAGCGTCTGCATTGAGATAATTAAGATAGTCACGAGCTTCTAAATTATTGTTGTTGCTATACTTCAACTCAAACTGCAAAGAACCGGAATTTACGTTCACGTTTTTCACGAAACCGGATTCCATGGCAACATGAGAAGAACCACTGGGAGGAACTCCGGGTATTATCATATTGCCTATCTGTTGTCCATTCAATTTCACACTTACACTACTTGACGTATATGCATCTCCAACCACACGAACACGAATATTTACTTGTTTGTTCGTATTGATATGATCAAATTTGAATTGAAAAGCTTTTGTGTTTGTCGATAGATCAAATGGCTTTTCTACCCATTTTCTTCCCATCTGCCCCACGTTGATTTCGTCTTTTTCATAGAACTTATGCACTCTATAATCGTCAAAAGTATGTGTAGACGGTTGCGTTGGGGCTGAATACGGAACAATTCGTTTTCCGTCATTTGAATCAATTTGCACGAAATAATAAGTTTTTCCGGAATATATGTTCAAATTGGAGTCATATTCCGGCCGCCATTGTTCTGCTCCAATTCCATAAAACAAAACATAATCTCCATCGTCAAAAGAACCGTCTGATTCGCCAACGACTTCAATAGCCAGTTCAGTAATATCTTCAGGATAGGCAATATTATTGGGCAAAGGCAACATTGCTCCTCCATTGCCAAAAATTTTAATTTTCTTCGGGTTAAGATTATCAACCGATATTCCTAAACTCTTGAGAAAGGCTTTGTCAAGCTTATAAACACCCGTTTTGTCAATTTCAAATTTATACCAGTCTCCCGATGCCAACTTGCTGTTATATATATTTTGAATACTTCTCCTTTGGTATCTATTGTCATAAGAAAAGGAAACTTCAAAAAATTTCAATTTGAAATATTGATTCCCTTTCTTGATAATCGGATTGATAATGAGGGTGGTATAAATATCTTGTCTTGCTTTTGATGATACGAGTTTTGCATTGAAACTCGTCGGAATATTTTTTAGATGTAAGAAATCTATCAAGTGTTTTGAAACAACTTCTGTTTTAAGGTTTGAAAGCTTAACAGATTTTGACGAAACAAAGCCTATGTCTTTCCAAGTGGAAATAAACGATAGTTTTCCATCCGTATAAGAATAGTTTTTTGCTTGAAATAAAGCCACCTTGTAAGGGGAAATTTGCTTCTCTGTTTCAGAAAATTTTTTATTCTCCCATTTGATTGAAAATTGTTTTTGCTGGGCAAAAGTTTGCAGAAAAAACAAAGAGAAAATGATAAGCACTGTTTTCTTCATTGACATCTTAACGGTCTTATAATTTATTTATTGCAAGATATAAAAAAATAATTCCCGAAATCCTGTTGATTTCGGGAATCATAAACTTAACTTATTTTTCCATTTTTTTATTAAATATTTTTCTTTGCCTGTACACTAATCTTCGGCAAGAAAAGGATATTTATAATCTTTCGGCGGGTTAAAGTTCTCTTTTATGGAACGCACTGACATCCAACGAATCAAATTCCACATTGAGCCGGCTTTGTCATTGGTTCCCGAGCCACGAGCACCACCAAAAGGTTGTTGGTTCACCACCGCTCCGGTTGGCTTGTCATTTATATAGAAATTGCCTGCAGCATTTTCCAATTTTTTGGTTGCATAATTGACTATGTATCTGTCTCGGGCAAAAATGGCACCTGTCAGTCCATAAGGAGATGTTCTATCCAAAGTCTCTAAACTTTCTTTCCATTCGTTGTCTTTGTAAACATAAATGGTCAGCACCGGACCGAATAATTCTTCTTCCAT
>CAZAXU010000031.1:0-24431 GCA_964489245.1 uncultured Flavobacteriaceae bacterium | reverse complement strand
AGTTGAAAGTTTGTAAAGTTGAAAGTTTGTAAAGTTGGTACAGACGAAGCGATTTGGGAAGTTATGAGTTATGAATTATGAGTTATGGATTGTCACTTCAACGGAGCAATTCCGCATAGGCGGAAGAGCAACGAGAAATCTATTATAAAAAAAACATCCTCTTTGCAATCATTCGGAATGACAAATGAATTATAAATGCGAACGGAAATGCGAGCAAAGGAAATTTCGGAAATATTTCACTTTATGAACCTTTTACTTTAAACTCATAGCAATCTGTCATCGGGCTTTTCCCTCCCTATGTGGTTTGTCTATAAAAGCGACTAACATTTTGATATTTATCATGCGATTTAAGAAGTTTTTTTTGACACACACAAGTTTTAGTCTTATTCTTAAAACATTCGTGCATTCGCAGTAAAAAAATTTATTGTATCTTCGTTTGAAAAGTCAACTATCTTTAGCAAGATATTAACAACAATTGGGAAAAACAAAATGAAAAAAAACATATTTTCAATATTACTGATGTTTCTTATTTTTATGAGTTGTCATAAAAACAAAACGGATATTTTAAATTGTAAAAACGATAATTCTCTCGATATAATTAGGCAAAGAAATTTTAAAATGGGTTTCAGCACTTGGAGCTTCGGTCCATCTTTACCTGACAAAGAAAAAACCTATCAATTTATTCAAACTAATGCTGATATCTATTCTGAGCAAATAGATTATAAAATTCCTTGGAATGCTTTAATAAACAACACGGCATTCCCAAGTGATTTTGTTAACGACATTAATTATCGTCTTTCAAAAAAATTGAATAATCATCAACTGCTTTTATCGGTGAGTCTACTCAACAATGAAAGAGATGATTTGCTGGAAGATTATGATGGCAGCCTACCTAATTATACTTTTTTAAACGATATAATTATCGAAAATGCATATTATAAATATCTGGAATATTTAATTTCTAAATTCAACCCTGATTACTTGGTTACCGCAATGGAGATAAACGAATTAAAACTTCATTCTGAAACAAAATGGTCAGAATATAAATTGTTGATGAACCATATTAGAACCCGATTAAGAAACGCTTATCCCAACTTACAGTTTACCGAATCCGTTACTCTACACAATTGGTATCATCCGGATGTTCCCAATCAAACCGATTTTGCTTTGGATATTACAAATTATGTCAATCAACATTTAGATTTTATTGCCATCAGTTATTATCCTTTTTTCAAAGGACAACATTCAAAACCGGAATTTCAAGAAGCTTTTGATTTTTTACATTCCAAAACGAACTTATCTATTGCTTTTGTCGAAACAAATAATCTTGCAGAAGATTTAATTATCGACAATCTGAATGTGAACATAAAGGGTGACGTTTGCGAACAAAAAGAGTATCTTGAAACTCTTTTACTCAATGCCTATCGTCATAATTATAAATTTGTTATCTGGTGGTCTTATAGAGATTATGATAAATTATGGAACACTTTTCCTGCTGATATTCAGGACATTGCAAAAATATGGAGAGATACCGGACTGTTAGACGAAAATGGAAAAAAAAGACCTGCATATAATATCTGGAAACAAATTTTTGATAAATAAGAATTACTGACACAAAAGTCTCACACACAAATCTAATCGATCAACAATTTCAGATTAATGCAGAAGTAAGAAAAAAATTTAGTTTGTATGCAGTCCCATATTTGAATTGATTGCGTCTTCCCAATCGGTTACGAATTTCCACCAATTTGTCATGGTTTTTCCATTTCCATAGGGGATTGTATTTTGGTTCCCCGGAAAACTCTGCATCCAATATATATAAAATTGTGTTTCTGTTTTTTGGTCAAAACTTGAGGGGGCATCTGCAGGCCAGCCATAAGCTATGTTCTTCCAAGTGTTTACATTAACATTCTTTTTAACGCCTGAATTGTCCGGTTTCCAATCTTCTATATCAGACTGTACGAGAGCTGTGTTTTCATAATCATAGTCTGTCGTGGTATTCGGTGGCATATGCGTGTTGCCACATCTTCCCGTAACGGCATGCCCTTCAGAATCTTGTCCGGTGAATTTCTTCCAAAACAAATCGCTGTTCCCATCTTGCATTGAGTTGACATGGGCAAAAATAGATTCAAATTGATGTCCTCTGTTATGAATTGCCTCCGCTTGGGTTCGCCTGATATTATGTGAATAGAGCACATAAGTATGATTATAAATCGGCAAATCGTCATTCCTGCGATCACTGTTTGAAATGTCTCCGGTCAAAGCACTAGACATATTTGATTCCCAAAGTTTTAAAAAACTGTCTGTTCCGTGAATATTCGGATCATAGCACGGATATGAAGGAGCCACTCCTCCATTCCACATCCAAATTTCTTTCACACCCAAATCATTCACGTAATGTTCTATATTCAATCGGTTAAATAGCGCAGTATAATCGGGCATATACATATCTTGTCCGGAATCCTGACCAATGGGGATATATGAATTGGGCAATTGCTCATAAAGCGTGATATATCCCACCACCTTATAGCCGATATACGGAACGGCATTCGGGTCTTTATATCCTCTAAACTTCGTAGCTTCTTCCAATGCGAACTTTGTATATATATCAAAATTGTCTATTTTACTTTTCATATCTGCCAAAGAAATGGGATCAAGGTTCCAGTAGCCGGGAGACTTTGAAACGTCAATATTGATTCCGTCTGCAGTTGCCAAACTCCTGATGATGACCACAGGGAGCACATTCAGAGCGCCACTTATCGGAGTAGACAGAAAATTCGAAATTTCAGTCACTTCAACAGCATTGACAAACACGGCTTTTGTGCCGGACATTCCTTCAAAATTTGCCGTCACCAACAAATTTCCCTGTGTTTTTCCCAAAAGACCATCACTCGTTATCTCTGCTAAATCCATATTACTCAGAGACCAATTCATCAATTCACCTATATCAATCTCATCACCGGAAGCCAACCGAGCTTTTGCAGACAAAGTATTATAATGAGCAACGACTAACGTATCTTTCATCTCTGAAAGACTAATTGCCTGAATGGCATTTGGCGTGACTTCAACACTGTATTTTCCTACAACTCCGTTATATGAAGCTGAAATCTCAACCTGCCCCACTTTTCTTGCTTTTAGCTTTCCGTTTGCATCGACTGTGGCAATGGTCTCATTGCTGGTTTGCCATTGAAAATTAATATTCTCAACAAGATCTCCCGACACATAATATGCCTTTGCAATCAGCTGCAATTCCAAAAATCTCTTCACCGTGCTTTGCGGTGCACTGAGTTCTATTCTGCCAATTTTGTCTTTTTCCTGCTTTTCTTTCTTACACGAAATCACAAACATAAAACCAAGGACAAACAATAAAATCCAAAAACCTTGTATTTTTGATAGAAGTAAGTTTTTTTTCATGATGTTAAATTTAAAAAATTCACGCCGATAGTTTTTTTATAAGAAAAATCGACAAGTAAAAATAAATAAAAAAAAGCATATTATCCACCGAAAAATAATATTTTATAAAAACAGATGCTTGTTTTCTAAAATTTTGGAATCCTTGGCTTTCAAATCACTTTACTCTTAAGATTTTTAATAATCTTTATTCGGCAAACTGTTTCCATCACATCCTGCTTGTTTATATTAATTTCTTACCTTTGCCCAATGGGTGATTATTTGTTTGCAAGCATCGTATTTTTACTTGCCTTTCCATTCGGATTTTGGAGAGTTCAAAGCAAGTTTAAATCGAGAAATTGGATGCTAGCCATTCATATTCCCGTTATTTTTATCATTCTATTGCGCATTTATAATAAAATGCACTTCAATATCGGGTTTACGTGGCGTTCTTTAATCTTCAACATAATTGCTTTTATGGCTGCACAATATACTGCCGGCATTATCTATAAAAAATTTATTGAAAAATGAGTATAACAGTCGAGAATATATACAAATCTTACGGCAACCAGCAAGTGCTTGATAATGTCTCATTTAAAATCAAGAAAGGAGAAATATCAGGGCTTTTGGGACCAAATGGTGCAGGAAAATCCACGTTGATGAAAATCATGACCGGATATATTCCGGCAAATCAAGGAAAAATCTTGATTAACAATATGGATATTGCATCAAATGCCTTGGAAATCAAAAAACATATTGGCTATTTACCCGAACATAATCCTTTATATCCGGATATGTATGTGCGTGAATATTTGGAATTTATTCGTTCTGTTTATAAGGTTTCCGCTACGAGAATTGCTGAAGTTATAGAAGAGACGGGCTTGGGTATTGAAGCCCATAAAAAAATTGAACAACTCTCAAAAGGCTATCGCCAGCGCGTGGGATTGGCTGCCGCCCTACTCCACAATCCCGATGTGTTGATTCTTGACGAACCCACCACCGGACTCGACCCCAATCAATTGGTGGAAATCAGAAATTTGATTAAAAAAGTCGGAAAAGAAAAAACGGTTATTCTCTCCACACACATCATGCAAGAAGTTGAACAAATGGCTGATAGAGTCTTGATTATCAACCAAGGAAAAATCGTTGCAAACGAAGATTTGGCAAAACTAAAAAGCGGACAGCAACAAATCATTGAAGTGGAGTTTGACGTTCGTATTGAGAAGGAATTTATCGATGAACTCTCCTATCTTGATGCTGCAGAAAATCTGATGGATCATATTTGGTGTATGGCTTTTAATACGGAAAAAGATATGCGTCCCGTTATATTTGATTTTGCCAATCAGAAAGGACTGAAAATCTTGCAAATGCATCAAAAAAATAAAAATCTGGAGCAACTGTTTAGAGAAATCACGAGCTTAAAAGAAAAGTAAAACCTTTAATCTCCAAGTCGCCGTAATTTTTAAATTTTGTTTCGTCTGTGCATTTCATTCAGCTTTGAGCTTCCTCCAAGCTCCCATAAACTTCAAACTTTCTCTTTCCAAATACATTTCATCTTCAAATTGATCTTGTGTATAATAAATTTCTTCAAAGCTTCCAGTCGGTTTATAAACCGGAGCGGTTGTGCCTAAAATTTCTTGCAAAGTTCTTTGCAACAAAGGTTCTGTTTCGTTGCCAAGTATGCCCAAATTTTGATAATTCTCATGCTGATAGATATCTGCCGGAAGTCCGTTGACAAAATCAGTTTCGTTATTGGCATTTGCCACTTTGAGCACAATGGGTTGGATCGCCCACTTATGATTCGGATTGATATCTTCAGGCACATAGCCAAAATCTGGAGAATCAAACAGGGTGATGGATGCCACATATTTTCCATGGGTTTCCGTGCCGATTTGTGTCACGTTGATATAGGGTTTTAGACAATTGATCAAAGACTCGCTGGCAGAAGCACTGGACTTGGTTGTAATAAAATAAATCCGATTCAAATTCAAATTGTTTATTGCTTCTCCGCCGGACATTTTATTGATAAAATCACGTTTTAAACTCTCGGGATATTGATTTTGCATCCAAGCTTGCATATCCGGATGCCATTCATATTTCAAAAAAGTTTTTCCGGTGAAACTTCCCGTAATCATCGAAGCAAAATATTGCATGCTTGCCACGCTTCCTCCGTGATTATAGCGCAAATCAACAATCAAATCGTCTATGCCTTCCGACTGAAAATAGCTTATTGCGGCATTGAGTTGCGAATCATAGGTCGAAGTAAAACCGTTATACATCAAATAACCGATTTTTTTGCCGTTTTGTCGGATTACTTTTTTGATAAAAATCGGATTTTCTTGCAATGAAGTTTTGCTGAGATGAATCACGGTTCCCGTATCTTCCAAATTGTTTCCATTCCAAGTTGCCAACTCAATATCATAGCTGTCATGGCTGAGCAGGTCTTGATAGTTCTGAACCGTTATGCGCTGGTTATCAATAATTCTGAAAACATTTCCGCGCTGAATTCCTTTGGTTGCCGCATCAGAATCGGGCAAAACAAATTGCACATAGGCAAACAAATTGTCGCTGCCTTGCGCTTCTCTAACCAAACCTATCTTCATTCCGGAACTGACTCGTTCTCCTTGAAAATATCTAATTAAAGCTTTATAATCATCAACAATCCATGACCATTTATCAATATGTTCTCTATCATAAATCAAATGCTCAAAAAAACGTTTTGAGTCTGAATGTTTTTCCAAATATCGATTTAAATCTTTTTGGCTTTCAAATTTTGAATCGGACAAATCAGGAACATCATTCTTCCACAGATAATACGCATTCATTGCTTTCCACACAAAAGCATTGATCTCCATGGTTTTTTGATCAAGTGAATAGACTTCTTTCTTGCAAGAAGCAAAAATGAGAAGCAACATAAGCGCAAAAATAATTTTTATATTTTTCATTTCAAATCGGTTTTTATTTGACAACAATGTCTATTTGATCAATTCTTTTGATTTTGATTGCTTTCTTTTCAACAATCAATAAATCTCCATCAATTTCAATCAAGTTATATTCATTTTTCAAATCGATATTCAATTCGTTTACTTTTGAATATAAATTCATGAAATTGAATAGCTTATAAGGCGTAAAAATAAAAAATCTTTTCTTAGAAAATAACAAAAACGGGAGTGTGATAATGGCAATAGGCAACACCAACAGACCGGAGATCAAATACTTCAAAAAGCCTTTTTTCAACCAACCTATTCTCAAAATTTCAGACAGATGAATATGAAGTGCATCATGCATATTTCCGGCAGAAAACAAAAAAATATGATCATTCAGCCTATAGATATCTTGTTTTTTGACTTCCGGTTTTTCTTTATTTTCCAATTTTTTTAAAATTTTTTCAAGTTTCGGAACAAAATATTTCTTGGCAATCACATTAAAAGACCCCTGTGCATCTATGATAATCTTGGGTTTATGTTTTCCTTCAATCACAATGGACTGAATAATCCTGCGCAACAAGCCGTCTCCTCCACTCACAATCACATAATCAACTCCATCTAAATCTGTTTCATAGAAATTTCTTTCATCCGTATTGATGATATCATGATTTTTTATTTCTACTTCTTTATTTATTGAAATTATCTTCATTTGCTTTCAATATTTTTTATTAGTTTTCTCACCAATTTGGCAACTCCAAAAGTGGCTTTTTCACCGATAATTTCCAAAGGATTAGCTGTGCCAATCGGATGGGGTTTCGGGTCGATATAATAAATCGGCACATCTGTTTTCAGCGCATGAATCAATCCGGCTGCCGGATAGACTTGCATGCCGGTTCCAATAATGACAAAGATGTCTGCTTGCTCTGTGATTTCAGAAGCAATCATAATATTTGGAACACTTTCTCCAAACCATACGATATCCGGTCTTAGCTGTGCGCCGTCTTCGGCCAAATCGCCTATGCTCAAATCTTTTTTCCAATCATAGACCAAATTTTCATTCTTTTGGCTTCGCACTTTAAAAAGTTCTCCGTGCAGGTGCAAAACCTTGGTGCTTCCGGCACGTTCATGCAAATCATCTACATTTTGTGTGATGATATGCACCTCAAAATATTTTTCCAACTTTGCCAAATCATGGTGAGCAGCATTAGGATGCACTTCATTTAATTGTTTTCTGCGCTGATTATAGAATTCCAAAACCAGTTCAGGATTTTTTTGCCAGCCAAAGGGAGATGCCACTTCCATGATATCATGGTTATTCCATAAGCCGTTGCTGTCTCGAAAAGTGCTGATGCCGCTTTCTTGACTCATACCCGCTCCGGTGAGCACCACTATTTTGGTTTTTTTGTTCATCCTAAGATTGATTTGATTGAATAAAAGATGTGATTTGTTCCACCACCTCCGGATTTTTAAGAATTCTTGCATGCCCCAATCCGTTGGTTTTGATCAGCTTACCGTGTTTTAAATATTTATGATTGTTAATTGCATCCTTGATAGGGACCTCATAGTCTTCTTCATCGTGTATGATGAGAACAGGAATATCAATTTGTTTCGTATGATGGCTTCCGTGAAAATTTTCAATTGTTTTTCCGGTGATTTTCTCAAAAAAAGCGATTAAATATTCCGCCACTTTTCTTTTTAGCTCCAATTTGTTCACGAATCCATAGAAAATATCTTTGATAGAATCCGGAGTGCCGATTACGCATATTTTATCAAATGCCGCATGGTTTCCCTGCACATTGAGTAAAGCAATTCCCCCCAAAGAATGACCAACGGCGGCATAAAATTTTCCATGAGTTTCTACAATTTTTTCAACTGTTTTGATAAACTCCGGCATCATGGTGATGCGCCCTGAAGACTTGCCATGAGCAGGTCCGTCAAAGCTCCATACTTCATAGTTCATATCCAAAAGCTTTTCTACAATGCGATAGAGTTGCGTTGCTCTTCCTGACCATCCGTGCACCATTAAAATCTTTTTATCTCCGGTTCCCCAATGATAAACCGCCACTTTTTTCTTAATCTCGGGAATATCCAAATAAGATATTTCTGCCGACTGCAAAATCTTGTGCTCCGGTTTGGGTGTTTTATGCCGAATAGGCTTTTGAAACAAATATCTCACATAGGAAGTTGCCAATTTAGGTGAAAAAAATTGAATAAATTTTCCAATATGAATAATCACCCGTGGAATCTGCATCCCGTTTTTCTTCTTCTTTTTTGCCATGTTTATTTTTTTATTGTTCTACATTGCGCATCCGACAAATATTATCAACCGAGGCAGTGTTTATCAATCAATCCCAAAAATAAGTATTTTTTTTGTTTATATATCACATAAAAAATATTAGATTTGCAGTCTGTAATACAAAGGAGAGATTTGACTGCTTGCAACCTTTACAAAAAATGCTAAAATTGCCTACACAGTCCTATACTCTCGCTTTGTTTTTATCAAATTATAAAAAACTAAAAACATGTCATATTTATTCACATCGGAGTCGGTATCAGAAGGACATCCTGACAAAATATCCGACCAAATATCAGATAGACTGCTAGACCAATTTTTGGCTTTTGACCCTGAGTCTAAAGTCGCCATTGAAACTTTGACCACAACCGGTCAGGTTGTGGTGGCGGGAGAGGTGAAAAGCAAAGCATATGTCAACGTGCAAAAAATCACAAGAGACGTCATCAAGGAAATAGGCTATAATAAAGACGATTATTATTTTTCTTATAAATCTCTCGGTGTGTTATCCTCTATTCACGACCAGTCCGAGGATATCAACCAAGGCGTTGTAAAAGAAAACAAAGCAGAACAAGGCGCAGGAGACCAAGGCATGATGTTTGGCTATGCCACCAACGAAACCGAAAATTATATGCCTTTGCCCTTGGATTTATCTCACAAAATTGTAAAAGTTTTGGCAGACATCAGAAAAGAAGGCAAAGAAATGACCTATTTGCGCCCTGACTCCAAAAGTCAAGTGACCATTGAATATTCAGACACGCACAAACCTTTGCGCATCGACACCATTGTGGTCTCCACTCAACACGACGATTTTGATGCCGATGAAACAAAAATGCTGGCAAAAATCAAACACGATATATTGCACGTGCTCATTCCGAGACTTAAATCAGGGCTATCTCCCGATCTTCGGCGTTTATTCAACGACCGAATTGTCTATCACGTAAATCCTACCGGAAAATTCGTAATCGGCGGTCCTCATGGTGACACCGGATTGACCGGAAGAAAAATAATTGTGGATACTTATGGCGGAAAAGGCGCACACGGCGGTGGTGCTTTTTCAGGAAAAGACCCCAGTAAGGTGGACAGATCCGGAGCCTATGCCGCCAGATATATTGCCAAAAATCTGGTTGCCGCAGGCGTGGCAGACGAAATTCTGATTCAGCTTTCTTATGCCATTGGCATGGCAAAACCCGTGAGTATCTATGTAAACACCAACGGCTCTGCCAAAGTGGAACTCTCCGATAGTGAAATTGCTAAAAAAATAGACCTGATTTTTAATCTGACTCCGGCAGGAATTGAAAAAACTCTAAACCTGAGAAAACCCATTTATGCGGAAACTGCCGCCTACGGACATTTTGGAAGAAAACCAAAAAAAATCCATAAGGTCTTTGAAAGATATGATTATACCGAAGGAAAATGTATTCAAGTGAGTTTTGATGTAGAACTGTTTCCATGGGAAAAAATTGATCAAGTCCAAAAAATAAAAAAAGCATTTGGTGTGAATGCTTAGTTCAAAATTTCAGACTCGGTTCAAAAGTTGAAAGTTGAGAAAAACGTAGCGACAAACGCTGCACTCAAAGTCACATACTTTGCACAACGGGCAAAGCGATTGCAGATTATTAACGACTGCAGATTTTTAGAATATAAATCTTGCTTCAAAAACATTCGTGCATTCATGACAAAAAAACTTTTTAAATCAATCATCGGGAATTTTCCTAAATTTTCAGCCATGGTTTTTTTCGAATTATTTTTATAAAACAAAATGATTTCTGCCAACTAAAATTAAAAGTCTCTTGAAAATTGTTATTTTTGTCCTACAATGCTGCATTATTAGCACAAAAAAATAAATGAGCGTTTTTAGACGGACTGCCGTTATCCTTTCTTATATTATCAAAATTGAGCTTTAAAAGATATATGAGAAGCATCACGATAGACTTGCCACAGGATTTTATAAAAGAATATGCTTTTATTGCTTGGCTTTATAAAAGACTGGCAAAAAAGGTGGGAGAGAAAAAGGCTTTTGAGATATTAAGAGCTTCAATTTTAACAACAGGAATTGCTGTTCAGCAAGCAAATTTTAGAAATGTTGAAACCGAAAGAAATTTTGAAAATTTAGTTTTATTTCAAAAACGAACAAAAGAAAGCGGAAGTACAAAATTAAATAAAATGAAAATTATCTCGGAAACAAAAAACAAATATGAATTCAGAGTAACAAAATGTGCTTTTTATGAGTTGTTTTATTTTCTTAAAGTTCCGGAATTAACAAAAATATTTTGCTCAATTGATAATGCAATTTTCTGTTCATACCTTCCTGAAAAAGTAATTTTTCATAGAAATGGAATTGGAAATACAATTGCAAATGGAAATGAGTATTGTGAATTCGTACTTAAAAAAGAAGTATCATAAAACACAAAAGAAAGGTTGTCGGAGAAATGTATGATTTTTCTAATAAAAAACCATCATTCTTTATTTATTTTTAATAACTTTGGCTCATTACTTTCATCACAAAAACACACTCAAATGAAAAAATCAATCTTTAGCCTTGTGCTTTTTTTATTTCTCTCATCAACTGTTTTCGGACAAGATCAAGAAGGAAAAATTCAGTTAGCTCTAAACTTTTCTCAACCCATAAAGGAAAGAAAAAAAACCGATGAACTCACTTTTGTCGTAAAAGACAAAAGCAGTGGATTTATTGTAGGGCTAAAAAAAAAGCATGGCAAAGGATATTATATCAGACACTATGATCAGCAATTGAACTTGGTGCAAGAACTAGAATATAAACTATCCGGAAAAAAGGGAGAAATCAAAGATGCTTTTTTATTGAAAAACGGTGATTTGTGCATCTTGGAATTCTATAATAATTCAAGAAAAAAAACATTGGACTATTATGCCAATATATCTCCAACCGACCATTTTGCTTTCAAGAAAAAGCTCCTGTTATCCATATCGAGAAAAAAGGCAAAAGGCAGAAGTTCCTTTTCTCTTAATGAAGATGGTGACACACATGGAAATTTCAGCATGTCTGCCAATAAAAAATATTTTGCACTGACCATTGAACTAGATGCAAAAAAAATGGAAAAACATCAAATCTATGTGTTTGACAATGAATTGCACAAAATCTATCAGAACACTTTTGAAAGAAAACTTGCTGACCGCAAGTTTAGACTGGAAAACGTGGATATCAATGAAAAAGATGGCACTTTACTCCTGCTGGGAAAATCATATACCCGAAAGAAAAAGAAAAAAGGCGGGAAATATCAATTTGAGCTATACAAAATAAAAGCGAACGGCATGAAAAGGCTCTTTTTCGATTCCAAAGACAAATATATTGGTTCGCTCAGTATTAAATATAAAGAAGACAAGGTTTTTTGTGTTGGATTCTATTCTGAAAAGAACGACTATCGATATAAAGGCTTGGTCTTTTTTGACATCGATCTGGAACAAATGAAATTGAAAAATTCCGTTTACTCTCCTTTTAGCAAACAATTTTTAATCGACAAATACGGCAAAGCAAAACAAAAAGAGTTGCACAATATCCGGTTAGACCATATTTTCTATGACGGAACCAATTTTGTAATCACTGCCGAAGAAAGAGGCTATCATATCTATACCTCGTTCAGACCTGCCGGTCCCAACGGAGGCGGCGGAATGAGCACAACTGTTGTTGCCTTTTATAATGATATCATCGTGACAAAACTAAACAAACAAGGAAAAATGATATGGGCAAGAAACATCAACAAATCACAACAAGGAAAGCCTTCTTATAATTCCTATACCGCTCTGTTCACAAACAATCATATCTATTTATTTTTGAATGCAGCAAAAAATGCCAAGAAACTGAAAAACAAGCGTTTGGCTTTTAATACAGGCACGTTTTCCTCTTATAATCTCTATGCTATTGTCTTTGACACTCAAGGAAAATACCAATACGAAAAAATTGTCGATAAAAAGAAAACAAAATCAGTATTTATGGCAGGAAACGGAATTGTCAGCAACAATCATAAAGACGTTATTTTTCCGGGAAAAAATAAATCTAAAACCCGTTTACTAAAAATCCACATTCCGGACTGAATAAAAGATCTGTTTACATATTAAGTCGGTTTATAATCGGTAATTAAAAACTAAAAAAAAAGAAAGTGAGCGATTTTTATTAAATCCGCCTATCGAATGATTTGTTATCAAACATACATATTTTTTTACTATCTTTATGCTTGATAACGGAAAACGCCAACCTCCTTATCTGCCATCGTCATGTTACAAAAATACAAATATTTATTTCTGTTATTCTTGCTTTATCTGATCACATCTTCTTGTTCTTCAGGTTATTATGTCAGAAATACTTTCTCCTATCCCACACCTGTCAACACCAAGGACAAAAAAATTCAATACCAAATAAAAAAACTGTATCATATTGACGATATATATGCAGACAACTTGTTTGATGCAGCTCGAATGAACAATTTTTCAAAGATAAACGACAGTACTTTTCAAGTGAATATCTCACCTGAAAACATCCCGATTAATGACAGTCCTTGGTATGCTTTCAGAATTCGATCAGAACAACCGAAAAGAATCTATCTCCAATTGAAATATACCAACGGACATCACCGGTACATTCCAAAAATCAGTAGAAATCGAGAAATATGGAAAAAAGTTGACACCGCTGAGATTAGAATCTCAAAAGATAGAAGGTCTGCCATTTTTCCACTTAAAATCGATTCGGCTCCTACTTGGGTTTCCGCACAAAAAATTATCAATTCCACCGACCTGAAAAAATGGCTAAACAAACTAAAAAATCGAGAACGAGCAACTGAATTCAGCTCCATCGGAAAATCTGAATTGGGCAGAGAAATTCACTTTTTCAGAATTGGCAAGGGCAGTTCCAAAGAAAAAAAGGTGATTCTACTTATGAGCAGGCAACATCCGCCCGAAGTCACCGGATTTTTGGCACTTGAATATTTTATAGACGAACTGCTCAGTAAACACGATCTCAGCGACGACTTCTATCAAAAATATGATATTTGGGTTTTTCCTTTACTCAATCCCGATGGTGTAGATTTAGGGCACTGGAGACACAACGCCAACGGAGTGGATTTGAATCGAGATTGGGCATATTTCAGACAAGCTGAGATAAACACTATCAGTCAATTTATCGTTAACCGAGCAAAGAAATACCACAATAAGGTTGTTTTAGGAATTGATTTTCATTCAACCATCAAAGACATATACTATGTTTGTGACGACAGTTTCAAAACAAGTTTGCCGGATCTAAAAAAATACTGGACACAAAGCATAGATCAACTGATGGGAAATTTCCAAAGCATGTATGCTCCTTCTCCACTAGACAAACCGGTTTCCAAAGCCTGGTTCTATCTGCAATTCGGCGCCACGGGAATGACCTATGAAGTCGGTGATCAAACACCTGAAAAAATCATTGAGAAAAAAGCCCGTATAGCCGTTGTAACCTTAATGGATTTACTGATAAACTATCCTGAATAAAAACCGAACTACAAACTATGAACTCACTCTATACAACATCTAAATTTGCAATTATTATTCTGGCGTTGTTTTTTATATCTGCAAGCGCATCTTGCAAACACAACAAGAATTCTTCTCAAGTCAATACATTGAAAAAAGACTTCTCCACCGATAAAAATCTTTTTATCGCCACTTGGACAAACAAAATTAAAAATGATGATTATCAAGGTTTCATACTTTACAAAGACGGCTCTGCAAATTCTGTAAACAGAGCAAATTTACTTTATAAAAAATGGAAAGTAGTGGACAACAAACTGATTCTTAAATATTTGAAATTTAAAGAAGATTTTTCATCTTCCGCCGGAAATGAAATATTTATAATCAAAAAGATAACATCTGACAGCCTGATTCTTGAATCCGAAAAAAAAACCTTTAAATACATAAGAAATGAGGCGGCAAGATTTCCAAGTGTTAATATCAAGGCCAATCAAACAGTCAAATCTCCTTTGATGATTAAAGTGAATTCCAAAGGTGTTTGGACGGCATATGAAGGAGAGTTAGGAACGGTCTCCATTGTAGATGAAACCGGCAGAGAATTGGGAAAAACCCAAATATTGACAAGTGCTGATGGTGATTGGATGCATATTGGAAATGCCCTGTTCCAAGCAAAACTCACTTTCAAAACCAATGGCAAAACCAAAGCAAAACTTGTTTTTTACAATGATTCCGGACCCGGCGAAGGAGAAGAAGCCGGCAAATCTGAAAAATTCGAGATTCCGGTCAAACTCAAATAACTTTTATAAATCATGAAAACAAAAAGAAAATATATCTTTCCGGTCGCTTTTATCGGCATATTATTTTTCATCAACACAAGCTTCGGACAAATATACCGTCCCGTGAAAATAAATTTTAGCCAAAAAAACAATTTGATTATCTCAAATAAAATCATCTTGAACAAAGTGGAAAACAATCCTTTTATTTCGCTAAGCCTTATTTTAGAAGGAGAATATATTGACAGCTCTTTGAAACAAATTCAATACTGGGATGGAAAGAAATGGAATCACCTCAAAAAAGACCCTGTTTTTTCCGGTCCGAACAGGCTTGTAGGCAATGTCTATCTGAACAATGAAACCGAAGCGGTTCAAATAAGCGTTTCACTCAAAAATTCCGTTAAAAATCTAAGAGGACGAGTCGATTTATATTATCCTATGAATAGCGATTTTCTCAAGAAGAAAAATCAAACGACAAAACTAAGTCAGAAAGACACCGAAAATCCAAACCTAAGTTGTTCTTGTCCCAGACCCAACACCATCTCTCGCTCCACGTGGTGCCCGAATAACAACTGTCCTCCCGATGCAACTCCTGTCCCCACAAATGTAAAATTCTTAATTGTACATCACACTGCTACCTCAAATAACCAAAGCGATTGGGCTGCTGTTGTCAGAGCTATTTGGAACTATCATGTGAACAGCAACGGCTGGGATGATATCGGATATAATTTTCTCGTAGACCCCAACGGAAATATCTATGACGGAAGACCAGACGACACCAAAGGCGCTCATTTTTCAGGGCACAATAGTGAAACATCCGGAATTTCTTTTCTGGGAACTTATACCACCACCGCTCCATCTTCAGCATCGATTGGGGCTTTTGAAAATTTGGCAGCATGGAAAGCTTGTCAAAAAAATATCGATGTGTTGGCAATCAAATATCACAGCTCTTCAGGACTAAACTTACACACAATTTCCGGACACCGAGATGGCGGAAACACCACATGCCCCGGAGATATGCTCTATAATCAATTGGAAAATATTCGAACTGCCATATCCAATTATTCTTGCTACACGCTTGGCATAAATCTGCAGAACATTCAAGACATAAAAGTCTATCCGAATCCTTCCAACACGATTTTTTATATCAAAGCAAAAAAAGATATCGAAAAAATTATTCTATACGATTTTTCAGGCAAAATTCTTGATGTATTCCGGGAAAATAAAATCAATTTGCAAAAATATTCCAAAGGACTTTATCTTATAAAAGTCTTCGATATCGACAATAATTCGGCTGTTTTAAAGATTATAAAAAAATAGAACAAGTAAAATATTCCGAAAAATTATGAAATATGGAATATTTTCAGTATTATTGCAATATCATTAACCAAAATACTCAACAATGAAAAAAATTTTATTAGTATTCTTAGCAATCTCTTTGCTAAGCATTGTGTCTTGCAGCAAAAATGAAAATGAAACAAATGAAAATGCTCAACAAGAACCTGTCAGACAACTCAAACCTGAAGAAATCAGAGAAAAAATTGACCAATCTTTCAATGCCAACAACAGCTTTGATTGGAACAAATCCAGCACACAATTGGTGTGGAGTGCCGCTCAAGAAGGACAACAAATTATTTCTGTTGGATATGGTGCCCCAAACGAAAGTTTTAGTGAAAACAGAGACACCAAACTGACATCAATGAAAGATAATATCTTAAAACTCATTGCAAAATATGAAGAAAAAGAAATCAAAGAAATTTTAATTCATGACGATGATGTATTGAACTTTGTAGATGTCAAAATCAGCAAGTTTAAAACCATAGATGCACTGAAACAACTGAACAATGTGAGATATATTGAGCCTACCGGATATGAACTGGACGACAGCAACTGCGAAAAAAGCTCGAAAGGTTGCTCAAAATCATCAGAATATATCAGCTCTGCTGACTACGGCACACTATATCCATCCGGGGCAAAAATTCCTTGGAATTATTACACTCATAAAATCAAAGATGCATGGAGCTACAGTAAGGGACGCGGTATTACCGTAGGCGTAATCGATACGGGAGTGTCTGATTATCAATATAATATGGGATATCGTTTTGACGATTATTACTCAGGCAGATATATCCGAAAATACGGCGTATATGTAGATTCATGGAAATGGTGGGCTACACGAACAGACGGACACCACGACAAATGCGGACACGGCACCAGCGCTTGTAGCGCCATCGGAGCGCCAAACAACAGCAATCATTCTCCTATCGGTGTTGCATATGAATGTAATATTGTTTCTTATAGAGCCACCAAAGACGTTGTCTTGAACCGCTATCACGAAAGAAAAGGTGTGACCAGAGCACTAAAAGAGTTGGCTAGAAGAAGTGATGTAAAAATAATCTCCATGTCTATCGGATATCCGTGGTCTATCGGAAATATTAAAGATGCCGTGAGATATGCCTACAGTAAGCATAAAATGATTTTTGCCGCAGGCGGAACATCCACGGCTGCCACCAATTGGTATCCTGTTATATTCCCTGCCAGCATGAGTGAAACCGTTGCCGTCACAGGCGTAGAAGAAAGAAGCGGATATGAAGAATGTGATGTTTGCCATACCGGAAGAAAAATTGATTTTACTTACGTGATGGAACGCGCAAACAATCATCACCAACCGGTAACCGGATATTACAACAACGGCGCCAACTATTTTGGCGGATCTTCTGTTGCCACTGCTTCAACAGCAGGTATTGCCGCTTTGGTTTGGGCACGCCATCCATCTTGGAATCGTGAACAAGTATTTGCCAGAATGAAATGGGCAGCAGAGCTTTATCCAAACAAAAGTCGTAATTTCGGCTATGGAAATGTCAATGCACTTAAGGCTGTTCGAGGATATTAAATCTATTTTTTGAATAAATATAAAAACCCGATGAATCTGAAAATCATCGGGTTTTTTTGTGCAGAAAAAAAGAAAAAGACAAGAGTAAAAAGTTTGGTGAATTTTCAATTGCCTATTCTTTGATTTATCAGTCAAACAAAACCATAAAAATTTATATCTTTGCAGCGCATTAAAAATTAGGAATTATGTCAGAAAACAAAGAACACATTCAAGTATTGATTTTAGGTTCAGGTCCTGCAGGATATACTACCGGAATCTATGCTGCCAGAGCCGGTTTCAAGCCGGTTATATACACGGGAATGGAAATGGGCGGACAATTAACCACCACCACGGATGTTGAAAATTATCCGGGATTTCCAAAAGGAATTCAAGGTCCGAAATTGATGGAAAACATGCAAAAACAAGCCGAAAGATTTGGCTGTGAAGTACGATTCGGATTAGCAACCGCCGCTGTGCTCGGAAATCAACAAGGAGACAAACACATTGTGACCATTGACAACAACAAAGAAATCACTGCAGACACGGTGATTTTGGCAACCGGAGCATCCGCCATGTATCTCGGTTTGGAAAGTGAAGAACGACTTAAGGGCGGCGGAGTCTCTGCTTGTGCCACTTGTGACGGATTTTTCTATAAAGGTTTGACTGTTGGCGTTGTAGGCGGCGGTGATGTAGCGGCAGAAGAAGCCAGCTATTTAGCCGGTCTAGCCAAAAAAGTCTATATGTTCATTCGTAGAGATGTGATGCGCGCATCAAAAGCCATGCAAAACAGAGTGAACAGAATTGAAAATATAGAAATTATGTATCACACTGAAATTGACGAAGTGCTTGGTGATAAACTGGTTGAAGGTGTGCGCGTGAGAAACAACCAAACCGGAGAAAAAACAGATATTCCCATGGAAGGTTTGTTTGTTGCCATCGGACACAAACCCAATACGGATTTTGTCAAAGGGCAAATCGATTTGGACGAAAAAGGATATATTATCACCCAACCGGGCAACACACTGACCAACCGTCCGGGCATATTTGCCTGTGGAGATGTGATGGATCCCACCTATCAACAAGCAGTGACAGCAGCAGGAACAGGCAGCATGGCAGCCTTAGATGCAGAGAGATATCTTGCCGCTTTAGAAGACTGATAAAAACAATATTCTTGTAAATTAAATCCGCTTTTTGCGGATTTTTTTTATGGGAAATATCATCGTTGGAGTAGATTTTTTTTTATAAATTAGCCCACATTAATAACGATTAAAAACTATAATAATATATGAAAAAGAGATCTTGGGCAGAGCCCTATAAAATCAAGATGGTTGAACCCATCAAAATGATGTCTAAACAGGAAAGAGAAAAAGCCATCAAAGAAGCAGGCTATAACACTTTTCTTTTGGAATCTGAAGATGTGTATATCGATTTGCTCACCGACAGTGGTACGTCTGCCATGAGTGACCGCCAATGGGCAGGCATGATGCTCGGCGATGAAGCCTATGCAGGCAGTAGAAATTTCTACAACCTGGAAGATACCGTTCGCACAGTTTACGGCTATAAACATTTGGTGCCTACACACCAAGGACGTGCTGCCGAACATATGATTTCCAGAATCTTAATCAAACAAGGCGACTATATTCCCGGAAATATGTATTTCACCACCACCAAATTGCATCAAGAAATGGCAGGTGCCAAATTTGTTGATGTGATTGTTGACGAAGCACATAATCCTAACAGTACTTATGCTTTTAAAGGAGATATTGACCTGAATAAACTTCAAGCTTTGATTGACAAAGTGGGTGCAGATAAAATTCCATACGTGGCAATGGCAACCACAGTGAATATGGCCGGAGGACAACCTATTTCACTCAAAAACCTGAAAGCCGTAAGAGAATTGACTAAAAAGTATAACATCGATATCGTTCACGATATGACTCGTGTGGCAGAAAATGCTTATATGATTCAACAAAAAGAAGAAGGCTATCAAAACAAAACCGTTGCTGAAATTGTAAAAGAAATCAACGATTTGACCGATCATGCTACCATGAGTGCCAAAAAAGATGCTTTGGTCAATATTGGCGGATTTTTGGTCACCAACAACCAAGATGTTTTTGATCAAGCGCGCAATATGGTGGTCGTTTATGAAGGTCTGCACACCTATGGAGGACTTGCCGGAAGAGATATGGAAGCCATGTCTATAGGCATCAAAGAATCTGTTCAAGACGAACATCAAAAAGCACGCGTAGGTCAAGTGCAATATCTCGGGAATTTATTGCTCAAAGCAGGCGTTCCCATTGTGAAACCCGTAGGAACTCACGGGGTTTTCTTGGATGCCAAAGCTTTCTATCCACATCTGACACAAGACGAGTTTCCTGCACAAACATTGGCTGCAGAACTCTACGTTAATTCAGGGGTAAGAGCCATGGAGCGCGGTGTTGTTTCTGCCGGAAGAAATGCAGAAACAGGAAAACACAACTATCCAAAATTGGAATTGGTCAGACTGACCATTCCCAGAAGGGTCTATACACAAGCGCATATGGATGTGGTGGCAGAATCTGTTATCGATGTTTTTGAGAATGCCAAAAGTGCAGGCGGACTTAAAATGGTTTATGAACCTCAATATCTGAGATTCTTCCAAGCCAGATTTGAAAAATTATAGAAACTATAATAAAAACAAAAAAACCGCAGCATGGGTGCTGCGGTTTTTTTTTGCCTTTATAATTTGAGAGAAATAATAAAAAAAGAAGACCTCGTAGGTTTTTGAAACCTACGAGGTCAAAAAACCGTGACTTCATCGAGGTAGCGCTATTTCAAACAATATTTCATATTTTTATCAAAAAAAATCTTTTTATTTTCAATCAGCCGGCTTAATACGGATTTGATTTGCTGTCCCACTTTCCGTTCCAATTCTTTTTGTGTAAAACAACCGGATTCTAATTCGGACAAAATAAAATCAGATAATTCCATATCGGTGAGAGAAGGTGCTTGCAAACAAATATCACAAATGCCGCAAGGAGTATCAGGCATTTCCTCAAAGTAACGAGACAAGAATTGACTTCTGCACAGATTCTTATTTTGCACATAGTCCGCCACGGTTTTCAGTTGATTCTTTTTGATATCGATTCGCTTCTGAAAATGCTTGATTTTCGACTGAAAAATATATCTATCTCTCGGAAGCATAAATCTGATTTGCAGATCATCGTTTCCTTGTCTGAAACTGATAACTTCTCTCTTGGCAAGTTTTTCTAAAACATCGATTAGTTCTTCTCGGCTAACAGATAATAAATCGGCGGTTTTTTGAAAATCTATCTTTATGGGAAAATGGAAAATATTGGCATAGGAACGCACAAAAATATCCAAAATCCGATATCCAAAACTTTGATTTGCAATGTAGTTTCTCAGATTTTCTTGCTGATAGAGAATTTGCACGGTAGAAAAATGGCGGACATTTTGGTTTAACTCAATAATTCCTTCTCTGTCAAACATTTGAAAGACAGCATAGGTTTTGGCAATCGGCAGTTTGAATCTTTTACAAAATTTCATCAAATTCAAGGAAACTTCCAAATCGGTTCCTTCGCCTTCGGCGATATAGAAATGATTATAGAGTGCTCTATAAATTTGCTCAATATCTGCCCTATTTGCCAATCCGTTTTCTGCTCTGTCTTTAAAATTTTTCAAATCATAATCCGCCAGCAATATAATTGCCTTTGCAGGATTTCCGTCTCTTCCTGCCCTCCCCGATTCTTGCACATAGTTTTCCAGAGAATCCGGCAAATCAAAATGAATCACTTTTCGCACATCAGGCTTGTCAATGCCCATTCCGAAAGCATTTGTGGCAAACATCATTCGTTTTTTGTCAATCAACCATTCTTTTAAGGTTTTTTGCTTATCGTCATAAGTCATTCCGCCGTGAAAAAAAGAAGCAGTATATCCTTTTTTTGACAAAAAATCCGCCAATGCATAAGTCTGCTTTCTTGTTCTGACATAGACAATTGAAGTTTCGTTTTTTTCAACCAACAGTTCAATAGCTGCAAGTTTATCTTCTACTTTATGTATCTCATAGGCAATATTTTCTCGAAAAACAGACCGATGATAAATTTCGGGGTTTTTAAGTTCCATATATTTAACGATATCGTCCGTGACCAATTGTTTTGCCGTTGCCGTCAAAGCCAATACGGGTGTTTCCGGATGTATTTTTCTTAAGACGGCTGTTTTGAGATATTGTGGTCTGAAATCGTGTCCCCATTCAGAAATACAATGGGCTTCGTCTATGGTGAACAAGCTCACAGACATTTCTGCAATTCTTTTTTGCACATATTCATTTTGAAGACGCTCGGGAGAAAGAAACAAGAACTTGGCATTTCCATAAGCGGCATTGTCTGACAAACGTTCCAATTCTCTAAAAGACAGGCTACCCATCAAGGCAATGGCACCAATGCCTTTTTGTTGCAATTGCTGCACTTGATCTTCAATCAGCGCAATCAGCGGAGAAACAACAATCGTGATTCCGGGCAATGCCATTCCGGCTACTTGATAAATAACCGATTTGCCACTACCCGTGGGAAGAATGGCAAGAACATCTTTTTGAGACAAAATGGTTTTGATAATATCAAGCTGCGGAGGTCTAAAAGATTTATAACCCCAAAACTTTTTTAATATCTCAATCGGTTCGTGCAATTATTGATGTTTTTTAATACTTTTCAGGATATAGTCCACACGTTTATCCACGTTGCCAAAAGGGACAAAAATGAGATAATAGCCCAACTCCTTATAATAATTGACCAATTTGTTGTGTATCAATTGAGCTTGGTTAAAATTCTCATAACGTTCTTCATCCGTGACATATATTTCGTCCCAAGGCGGCATGATAAAAACAATTCGATCATAATGATGCGCTCTTGTTATATCTTCAAATTCCGATGGAATTTCCTGTTTGACATATCTCATATAAGCATTGACATCGGGAATGCCGCGATCAAAAAATATGACAGGTTTCGAGATTTGATCTGCTTGCATGAATTGAGCCACTCTTCCTTCCAACAACTTTTTGCTGAACAGATAAGGATCTTCTAAAAATAACTGCTCTATGCCTTGCTCTTGTGCTTCTCTGATAATATCTCTGGAAACCTCATCAAAACAATAGTAATTTCTGTTTCTCAATTCCTGAATGACGGTAGATTTTCCGGTACTCGGACCGCCTGTAATAACAATTTTTCTCGATTTCACCGTTTTATTGCTTATGTGTTTATAAGCAAACAAATATACACTATTTTTTTTCATTCGGAAAATATATATAAACACATCTATACCGGTAAAAACTTGTTTTCTTTGAATATTTTTGGATAGAATTTGCCGTAAATAACATGCTGCTTTCCACTCAGATGAAAAACAATTGTTCTTATTTAAAATTATTGACTATATTTATACTCAATAAGTGTTTGATTACAAATCAATTAATCACCGTCAAAAACTTTTTACTATGAAAAGCATCATGCTGGGCATGGCAATTTTATTTTTTAATTCGTTTTTTGCTCAATCCACATTTTTAGACAGTATTTCATCTCGTCTGCTGAATGAAAACAGAAAAATCAGGGTTTATCTGCCTGAATCTTTTAACCGGTCAGAACACAAAACATATCCGTTAATTTTGACTTTGGATGGCGAATATATGTTTCACAGTATTGTTGGCAGCGCCGAACTCTTGCTATTTGGAAACGAAATTCCTGAAGTTGTGATTGTGGGCATTGACCAAAACCATCGGAACAAAACATACAAGAAACCAAGAGAAATTGACTGTAAATATGATTATAAAACCGGGTTGCCCGTTGAAAAGGCTATTGCATTCAAAAAATTTATTTTAAAGGAGCTTATCCCCTATCTGGAAACAAAATATAGAATCGGAAAGTTCAGAACAGTCTGCGGACATTCGTTCACGGCAAACTATATCAACTATTTTTTGCTTGAAAAAGAATTGCCTTTTGATGCATTCATCGCCATAAGTCCGTATATTCCGGAACCTTTTGAAAAAAAACTTTATAAAGCCCTAGACAAAAAAACAGATTGGCTGTTTTATTATTTAAGCACCGGAGAAAACGATTTTCCGCAACACAGAGAATCAATCCTGAAATTAAACAATTCTCTATTCGGGAGAATTCTAAGTGCCAAATTCAAATATAAATTTGATGATTTTGACAAAGAAACACATCTTTCTCTTGTAGGCAGAAGCATGCCTTTTGCGCTTAGAAATGTTTTTTCCATTTATGCCCCCATCAGGTATAAAACCGTTAAATATCAAAAGGAAATTTTAAACTATCTTCTTCAAAAATATAATCGAATTCAGAAAATCTATGATATCAAACTAAAAATAAGACCATGGGATTTGTCTGTTGCTTCTGAAATTGCTCTGAAAAACAACGAATGGGTATCGATTAAAAAATTGGGAGATCTCACGGTATCTCTATATCCCGATATTTCAGACGGATATGCTTTATTGGCACAATATGAAGAAAAAGAATCGAATTATCAAAAAGCATTGGAACTCTATCAAAAGGCATATGATCGATTAAGAATAAAAAACATAATGAAGAAAATCAGCTATGATGAAAATATCAAAAGAATCAAAGAAAAACTGCGAGAATAGCAAATGAAAAGTTGAAAGTTCATAAAGTTCAAAGTTCATAAAGTTCAAAGTTCATAAAGTT
>CAZAXU010000030.1:0-24649 GCA_964489245.1 uncultured Flavobacteriaceae bacterium | reverse complement strand
GTTCCAATAACAATTTCTTTAGGCTTATCTCTCAAATTATATTCGGATGAAAGTGAATAGCCGTAGGCACCCGTATTTTTAATCATTAAAATATCGCCGACACGCACTTCATTAAGCGTTCTGTCATAGGCAAACGTATCTTCTTCACAGAGCTGCCCGACAACATCATATGTTTGGATTTCTCCGTCAGGATTGGAAATGTTGACAATTTCATGATAAGCATCATAATACATAGGGCGAATCAAATGATGAAAACCGGAATTTACGCCTACAAAGGTTTTATGAAAGCCTTTTTTGATAATATTTGCTTTGGTTAAAAGAATGCCGGCTTCGCTGACAAGAAATTTTCCGGGTTCAAATTTTATGGAAACGGCATAAGGAAAATCTTTCAGTTTTTGCTCGATATGTTTGGCATAGCTCTCCAAATCAATTTCGGAATCTTCTGCTTTATATTTTACTTTAAAACCACTGCCTAAGTCAATGTATTTCAGGTTGTTAAAATGTTTTGCAAAACTAAAAACAGAATCAACTGATCGTGCCAAATCTTTCCATGATTTGACATCCGAACCGGTATGAATGTGTAGGGAATCAATTTTCAATCCTTTGTCAACATAAGATAATATTTGCTTCAAATGGATATAGGGAATGCCAAATTTTGAATTCTGATGTGCCGTAGCAATTTTTTGATTGCCTCCGATAGAATTTCCCGGATTAATACGAAGTCCGACAGCTCTATCCGGATAATTTTCCAAAATGAAAGGAATATATTCCAAGGCACCGACATGAAGGCGAATATCATTATCCAAGGCAAAAGAAATCTCATTAAATCCGGCACAACTGGGTGTAAAAACAATATCGTTTTTGTCAAAACCCGTTTTTAGAGCTTGTTTCACTTCATTCGGAGAAACAGCATCGATTCCGGCGCCTAAATCTCTCATGATTTCAAGTATATTAATGTTCTCATTTGCTTTGCTGGCATAATGAATCTTATGATCTATATGTCTAAAGGCGTTTTTAAGTTTATCATACTGTATTTTGATGCGTGTGGCATCATAAACATACAAAGGCGTTCCAAATTCTTGGATGATATTTTGAATAACAGATAAATTCATAATCTCAAATTAGGCGACAAATGTATCGGATTTTTTGTGGATTTTCTTGATTTTTATCTTGAAATAGGCAAATATAAGTGTCATAATAGGGCTCATCCAGTTGAAAAATGCGTAGATGGCATATTGTGCCGTTGGCACACCCAAGACGGCAGAATTGTAGGCGCCTCCTGTGTTCCAAGGAACAAGAACAGAAGTAACCGTTCCTGAATCTTCTAATGTTCTGCTTAGGTTTTCAGGTGCCAATCCGGCATCTTCAAAGGCTTGTTTATACATTTTTCCGGGCACCACAATTGCCAAATATTGATCTGATGCAGTGGCATTGAAAAATATACAAGTGGCATCTGTACTGGCAAAAACACCAAAAGTTCCTTTAAAAGTATTTAACATAGTCGAACTGATTTTTTTCAATGCGCCGATAGCCTCCATCACGCCTCCAAAGAACATAGCACTGATTATCAGCCAAATAGTACTCAACATGCCTTTCATGCCTCCTGAGCTAAACAAGTCGTTCAGAATGGGATTATCGGTTTTGATGTTGATATCCCAAACAATGGATTTCATAATAATCTTATAAGAATTACTAAAAGAATTTTCCGGAGCTTTAGACAATTGTTGAAGCATATTGTTTTGAAAAAGAACGGCAGCCAGACCGCCCAACAGCACTCCGACTAAGAGTGCAATCAGAGGAGGTGTTTTTTTAATGATAAGAAAAATAACAATCAAAGGAACGGCAAATAAGACGGGATGAATAAAAAATGTTTGGTCAATATCAGTGAGCAGTCCCTGCACATCTTTGACCGCTCCACCGGAATGGGTAAAACCAAGTATAAGAAAAATAAGCAGTGTGATGCTTATCGTTGGAAAAGTGGTGTTCATCATATATCTGACATGTTTGTACAAATCTACTTCGGCAATGGCAGAAGCAAGGTTGGTTGTATCGGATAAGGGAGACATTTTATCACCGAAATAAGCTCCGGAAATAATGGCTCCGGCTACGATTTCCAAAGGAAACCCAAGCGCTTTACCAATGCCGATCAGTGCAATACCGACAGTTGCCGTTGTGCTCCATGAACTTCCTATAATCAAAGAAACCAAAGAGGTGATAACAACAGTAGAAATTAAGAAAATACCGGGGTTTAATAGTTTTAGTCCGTAATATACCATGGTAGGAATCACTCCGCTAATCAGCCAAGTGCCCGTCAATGCGCCTACAAAAAGAAGAATTAAAATGGCAGAACTCGTAGATTCTATATTTTTAGAAACTTTTTCAAGCATTTGCTTATAGGTGAATTTATATTTAAACCCGAATATGGCAGCAAGTGCTCCGGCCAACAATAAAGCAAACTGGTTTGGACCGGAAGTGGCTTCGTCACCAAAAACGGCAAGCACATTAAAACTAAGCAGAATAACAAGAAAAATAATAGGAATAAGTGCTTCAAAGAAAGTAATACTCTTTTGGTTTGTGGTCATAGTTGTGTGCTTTGGAAACAACAAATATAATAAAATAGTGCTAACCTTGTTTGGCATTTAAAAATCATCAGATAAAACCGAATAATTGATAAATTTAAAATGTATCTCAATCTGATTTTTTATATCTTTGACATATCAAAAATGATATAGATTATGAAATTCGATATAATAGTATTAGGTAGTGGTCCGGGAGGCTATGTCACAGCAATTCGTGCCGCACAATTAGGCTTGAAAACAGCAATTGTAGAAAAGGAAAATCTGGGCGGTGTTTGTTTGAATTGGGGTTGTATTCCCACCAAAGCTTTATTGAAAAGCGCTCAGGTTTTTGATTATATCAAGCATGCTGAAGCCTATGGAATTACAGTAGAAGAGCCAACAATAAATTTTGAAGCGATAATTTCTCGGAGCAGGAGTGTGGCAGAATCAATGAGTAAGGGAGTTGAATTTTTAATGCGTAAAAATGACATCAAAGTCCTATCCGGTTTTGGAAAGCTGAAGCAAGGAAAACAAATCGAGGTTACCAATGCAGAAGGAAAGACAGAAACTTATGAAGCCGAACATATTATCATTGCCACCGGAGCAAGAGCAAGAGAATTGCCCAATCTGCCAATCGACGGAGAAAAAGTAATCGGATATCGGCAAGCAATGACACTTAAAAAGCAACCGAAATCCATGATTATTGTCGGATCCGGAGCAATTGGAGTTGAATTTGCTTATTTTTATAATGCCATAGGCACTCAAGTCACTATTGTGGAATATTTGCCCGGGATCGTACCCTTGGAAGACGAAGAAGTTTCCAAACAACTCACGCGTGCTTTTAAAAAATCTAAAATCAAAGTGATGACATCATCTGAAGTGCTTGGAGTAGATGTTTTGAAAGATAAGGTTGTGGCAAAGATAAATTCAAAGAAAGGAGAAATTGAATTGGAAGCAGATATGGTTTTGTCTGCCGTAGGCATCAAAAGTAATATTGAAAACATAGGCTTGGAAGATGTAGGCATTGCCACAGACAGGGACAAAATTTTGGTCAATGATTTCTATGAAACCAACGTATCCGGATATTATGCCATTGGCGATGTAATCAATACACCGGCTTTGGCGCATGTTGCTTCTGCCGAAGGCATTGCTTGTGTAGAAAAAATTGCGGGAATGGATGTCGAGCCGATTGATTATAACAATATTCCCGGTGCTGTTTATACTGCTCCTGAAATCTCATCAACCGGATATACCGAAGCACAAGCCATTGAAAAAGGATATGAAGTTTTGGTGGGAAAATTCCCGTTCTCTGCCAGTGGCAAAGCCAAGGCCGCCGGACATTCGGAAGGTTTTGTAAAAATAATTATAGATAAAAAATACGGCGAAATTTTAGGTGCCCATATGATTGGTGCCAATGTGACGGAAATGATTGCTGAAATTGTTGCAGCACGAAAAGCTGAAGCCACGGGACATACCATTTTGAAAAGCATACACCCGCATCCAACCATGAGCGAAGCGATTATGGAAGCTGTTGCCGCCGCCTATGACGAAGTAATTCATTTATAAATAGAAATAAGACTTACTGAAATAAACGAGACTGTCCCGCCGGACAGCCTCATTTGTTTTGAAAATTTTGAAAAACCTAAAAGTTTTATTTCACCTCAAAAGTGACTTTTAAGTTTACACGATATTCCATAACATCTCCGTCTTTGACCACAACACTTTGGTCTTGGACATAGGCAGATTTGATTCCTTTTATGGATTTACTTGCTTTTTTAACTGCTTTAGCAGTAGCATCTTCCCAACTTTTTTTAGAACTTGACATCAGTTCAACAACTTTCATTACAGCCATATCATTATTTTTTTGTGATTAGTAATACCACAAATATAAGCATAAAACCGATAAGTTTCAAGAGTTTTAGGATAATTTAAAAAATTTAGATTGTGATTTTTGTCAAATAAACGAGATTCAAATATGTATTTTTAAATTTCCGTACAAAAAAGCAGCATTCAAAATAGGCAGTTTACATAATAATTGTTTATTTTTGCAGTCAATAAAATAAATAACTAAAAATGCAGCTAACAAAGAAAGATTTAAAAAACTCGACTTCTCAGTTGAGCATTGCAATTGAAGAGAAAGATTATGCCGAAAAAGTGGCACAAAAGCTTAAGGAATATAGGAGGAATGTCGATATGCCCGGCTTTAGAAAAGGAAAAGTCCCTATGGATCTCATCAAAAAGAAATATAAGACAGCTTTGGTGGTCGATGAAGTGAACAAGCAATTGCAAGAATCAATCAATACCTATCTCACTGAAAATAAAATTGGCATTTTAGGCTATCCGATTCCGTCAAAAAAACAAAAAGAAATAGATTGGGAAAACGAACATGATTTTGAGTTTGTCTATGAACTGGGACTTGCCCCCGAAGTGGAAGTAAATCTGGAAGATTTAAAAGCAATCAAATCATATAAAATCACGGCAGACAAAAAAATGATTGACAAAGAAGTCGATAGAATCAAAGAACAATATGGCTCTTTTAACGACATTAAAACCGTGAAAAAAGCGGCCTTTGTCTTGGGAACTTTCAGCAATGAAGAAGAAGATATTGTTTCTCAAACCACTGTCAGAATGGACGATTTGACCGAAGATGCACAAAAACTCTTGTTGCGCAAGAAAAAAGGAGATGAAGTGCAAATGCACACCAAAAATTTATTCAAAGACCCGCACACTATGATACATGCATTGAACATAAGCCATGACAAAGTACATGGATTGGAAGTGCCTGTGATGCTCAAGGTCGAAGGCGTTTTTGAAATGAAACCGGCAGAAATCAACAAAGAATTGCTCGATAAAGTTTTTGGCGAAGGAAAAATTGAAAATGAAGCGGGACTACACAAATTTATTAAAGAAGATTTGGAAAAACAGTTTGAACAATCATCGGATAACCGACTGCTCAACGATGTAACCGATAAGCTTCTGAGTAAAACAAAAATTGCACTGCCTGAAGATTTTTTGAAATCGTGGATTGAAGTGGACTCAAAAGGAGAAATCACAGGAGAAAAAGCCGTGGATGAATATGAAAAAGCAGAAAAAGGCTTAAAATATCAATTGGTTGAAGAAGCTATCATCAAAAAGCATAAATTGCAAGTGAGTTATGATGAGCTGGTTAACCTGACAAAAGATTTGGTTAAATATCAAATGTTGCAATACGGACAATCTATTCCTGAAGATGAACAAATGAACGAAATTGTTGATAATATCTTGAAAAACAATGAGGAAGTTAAGAAATTAACCGATCAGTTAATCAAAAAGAAATTGGTTAAACTCTATAAAGAAGTGGTGCCCGTAAAAGAGACTAAAATAACCTATGATAAGTTTTTAGACTTGAAATAAAGAGTGCTTTAAAACACAACCGGAGTAAAAAAACATACCGATTCGGAACCGAAGGAAATTGCGAGAATGATTCGGGAGAAGTTTATATTCTGCATGCTTATAAAAAAACATCATAAGAGCCCAAAAATATATAATATGAATAATTTAGGAAAAGATTTTAGAAAATTTGCACAAGACAAAAGCAGAATCAGTTCGCTCACGCTTGATGCATTTGAAAATAGTATGACTCCGTATATCATCGAAGAACGTCAACTTAATGTGGCACAGATGGATGTGTTCTCTCGTTTGATGATGGATCGGATTATTTTTTTAGGAACTGCCATTGACGATCACGTTGCCAATATTTTGCAAGCACAATTACTATTTTTGGAGAGTTTAGATGCCGGCAAAGACATCCAGATTTATATCAATTCTCCGGGAGGTGGCGTATATGCCGGATTAGGCATCTATGACACCATGCAATATATCAATCCTGATGTGGCAACCATCTGCACCGGCTTGGCAGCATCTATGGGAGCGGTGTTGTTGGCAGCAGGAGCAGTAAAAAAACGCTCGGCATTGCCCCATGCCAGAGTGATGATTCATCAACCTCTCGGTGGCGTACAAGGACAAGCATCGGACATTGAGATCACGGCAAAAGAAATTTTAAAACTCAAAGGAGAACTCTATAAAATATTAGCGGATCATTCAGGGCAAACCATGAAAAAGATTGAAAATGATGCAGACAGAGACTATTGGATGAAAGCCGATGAAGCCAAAAAATACGGACTGATTGATGAAGTCTTGGTGAGAAAAAAAATAAAATAATCCGAAAAATACAAAGTTCGGCAAATCATTGATATCTATCAGAACTTTTTAATCGAAAAAATATGAAAGAAAACCAAAAATATTGTTCTTTTTGCGGATTGCCCAGAAACAATGTAGAAATGTTGATTTCAGGGATAGATGCCTATATTTGTGATGAGTGTGCCAGACAAGCGCATGATATTGTTGAAGCGGAACTATCCACAACATCAAGAAGTGTTACAAGCAGCGGAAATTTGAAACTGAGAAAACCGCAAGAAATCTATGACTTTCTGAATCAATATGTAATAGGACAGGAGCAAGCCAAAAAAACTTTATCGGTTGCCGTTTATAATCACTACAAAAGGCTGAAACAGAAGCCGAGCATAGACGAAGTGGAAATTGAAAAGAGCAATATTGTCATGGTGGGCGAAACCGGAACCGGAAAAACCCTAATGGCAAAGAGCATTGCCAAAATGTTGGATGTTCCTTTTGCCATTGTTGACGCCACGGTCTTGACACAAGCCGGATATGTGGGTGAAGACGTGGAAACCATTTTGACCAGATTATTACAAGTGGCAGACTATGATGTGGAACGAGCGGAAAGAGGCATTGTTTTTATTGATGAAATTGATAAAATTGCCAGAAAAGGAGACAATCCTTCCATTACACGAGATGTTTCCGGCGAAGGTGTGCAGCAAGCACTACTGAAATTATTGGAAGGAACCGTTGTTAATGTGCCCCCGAAAGGAGGCAGAAAACACCCCAATCAAGATTTTATAAAAGTGAACACCGAAAATATTTTGTTCATTGCGGGAGGCGCTTTTTCAGGTATTGAAAAAATCATCAACAAGCGACTCAATATGAGAGCTTTAGGCTATCATGCCGCTAAAGACCAAAAAATTGACGAAGAAAATATTTTGCAATATATTATCCCGACAGATTTAAAAAAGTTCGGATTGATTCCCGAAATCATAGGGAGATTACCCATTCTGACCTATTTGAATACGCTGGATAAAAAAGCCTTGAGAAAAATTTTGACCGAACCCAAAAATGCTTTGATCAAACAATATACAAAACTGTTTGAGATGGACAATATCAAATTACACATCAAATCAGATGCTTTGGACTATATTGTCGAAAGTGCCGTTGAATATAAACTGGGAGCGCGTGGTTTGCGTTCTTTAATGGAAGCTGTGCTTAATGATGCGATGTTCAGCATGCCGAGCGGCAGAAAAAAGGAATTGGTGGTGACCAAGAAATATGCAGCAGAAAAATTATCCAATACGGTATTGGAAAAACTAAAAAAAGCATCTTAATCAGCATAAAAAAGTACTTATGAAAAAATATATATTACTGAGCATTTTTTGGCTCTCAATTGCACAAAGTTTTGCGCAAGCAGACTTTGACTATGGTGTCACGGCAGGATTGAATATTTCTACAGCCATTTTGCCGGAACTGAAACTGAACAATAACATTTCCGATATTTTGTCCGGAGATGATGTGGTCAAAGGGCAAGCACAATTGGCAGATTTCAAGCCGAGATATAAATTCGGTATATTTGGCAGACTCGATAGTGATTTTGGATTTTTGAAAGTAAATTTGAATTATACATCCACCAATATTCATAAAGATATAGATGCCTATTTTTTTGATGTAAAAGTCTTGGATATTGCACTGAGTTATATCGATGTGGATGTGACCTATAATATTTATCTTTCCGATAGTTTCTATGTTTCTTTGGGCTATATCCCCTCATTTTTACTCTCTCATTCCGGAGACATCAAGCCATCAGGTTTTGATTCCAGAATATTATCGGGTGTAGGCGTGAAATTGCCGAGCGGAACAAGCATTGATTTGGATGTTGTGCTTGGACTGTCAGAAGCCTATAAAGACTCTTATATTCATCACGTGATGATTCCGTTGACGGTCAGTATTCCCTTAAATTAGTCTTGAATGGATAAAGGAAGAAGCGTATTGCTGAAATATATTCCTGAAAATGCCGTTGATCAGGTCTTGCAATTGATTTATAGCCACCGCGAACTTTCTTTAAAAATCAAAAAATCAAGAACAACAAAATTGGGTGATTACAGGCAAGTGAGCAAACACCGGCACAATATCAGCGTGAACTATAATCTCAATCCTTATCAATTTTTGCTGACATTGCTGCACGAAACAGCACACTTTCTAACTTATAAGAAATACGGAAAGCGCGTAAAACCACATGGAGCGGAGTGGAAGCAAGTTTTCGGAGAACTTTTGACTCCCTATTTGACTCCTGATATTTTTCCAAAAGATTTATTGCCCGATTTGTTGCAATATGCCAAAAATCCGAAAGCCAGTACGGCAGGAGACGGCACTTTATATCTGAAATTGTCCGGATATAATGTCGATCAAAATAAGAATACCAAATATGTATTTCAATTGGCAAAGGGGGATATATTTCGGTTGCAAAACGGACAAAGTTTTCAGTTGCAGGAAAAACGCCGCACCAGATATAAATGTTTAAATCTGGACAATAAAAAAACCTATTTGATTCATGGAAATGCAGAAATTTTTCCGGTCTTAACGGATAAAACCTGATATTTTTTTAAAGTGGAAATTATAGCAAATATTTATTTAGGCTTTGCTCCGTAGGCGTCTCTGAGCAAAATCTGTAGTGAATTACAAATAAAATAAATTATTGTCAGCACCACAGGAACAATCCGTGAAATAATAATCACACGGATTCAAATAGTTTTTCTCATCAAAGAAAAGACAATTAAAAAGTTTGATGAAGAGATATTTACAAATAACCTATCTTTGCAAAGACCGCGCTTGTTGTAAAACACAGTGGGCGACAGCATTAAACAACAAAAAATATGAACAATCAATTCGGAATTATTATGGCGGGCGGAATCGGTTCCAGATTTTGGCCGGAAAGCACAACGGAAATGCCCAAACAATTTTTGGACTTGTTGGGAACAGGAAAGTCGTTTATTCAGCAGACTTTTGAGCGTCTTAACAGGCTTGTGCCTGAAAATCAGATATTTATATTGACCAATGAACGCTATCGCAGTCTGATTAAAGAGCAAATTCCACAAATTTCAGACGAACAGATTATTGCCGAACCCGTGATGCGAAACACGGCACCGGCCATTTTATATGCTGCAAAAAAAATTAAAAAAATCAATCCGAAAGCCGTGATGTTGGTAGCTCCTTCTGATCACTATATTGCAAAAGAAGAAAAATTTTTTGACAACGTTCAAAAGGCTTTTAACGAAGTTGCTCAACACGATAAACTGATGACGCTGGGCATTGTCCCCAATGCACCCAATACCGGATATGGCTATATTCAATATCAAAAAAAAGATTCTAATCCGATTAAGAAAGTATTGGCTTTCACCGAAAAACCTATTTTAGAAAAAGCACAAGAGTTTATCAGTCAAGGCAATTACTTGTGGAATGCCGGCATATTTGTTTGGAGTGTAAAAAGCATTTTAAAAGCTTTTAAACAGCTTTTGCCGGAGATGTATCAGGAAATGTCTCGGAACGAAGATGTTTATAACACACCCATGGAAAAAGATTTCATACAGAAGTATTTTCCTTTGTTGGAAAATATCTCTATCGATTATGGCATTTTAGAGAAAGCAAATAATGTATATGTGCTCCCCGCAGATTTTATTTGGAATGATTTGGGTGCTTGGAATGCCATTTATGAACAACTCAAAACCGATAAGGTAAACGTGAGTATCAATTCTGAACTTATTGCAGATAACAGCAGCGGAAATCTAATAAAAACAAATCATAAAAAGGTGGTGATCAAAGATTTAAAAAATTATGCCATTGTAGATACTAAAGATGTATTGATGATTATTCCCAGAAAAGACGACCAAAAAGTAAAAGAATACTCAAAATAAATTTTTATTGGTCTTTACAACGATTTTAGAAGATATTGATTTTATGAATTTCTGATTTTATTCAACCATTTTCAAAGACAAATCCTTGTCAATCATTAGGATTACGGATGCTTGGTTTTTAAAACCTCCTTCGTGAGAATGCCGATAGAGATAGACTTTAGAGCTTTGAGCGGTTTTCCCGATTTTTTGTAGTCCTTCCAATAAATTGTCTGCATTACCGACTCTCAATAATAAATCAAACCCCGTATCAAAACCGTTTATCACGGTGAAGTTGGGGATGATATTATATTTTTGTTCATATTTTTTTTGAAATGAAACATCAATCATCCTTTTCATTTTTGTAGGGAAATGATATCTGAGATTAGACAAATACATATTCATTCTGTCGTTGGTGTCGTTTTCATATAAGCGCTTATCGTCTAGAGTAAACAGTGTAACCTTATAAGTATTGGCAACGGAATTCAAGGTGGAAAGCACAGAAAATATAAAAGAATCATCGTCCGAAGCAAGAACCACATAATTTTCTTTATTCTTACTTAGTTTGGACAGAATTTGCGATTGATAAATGGAAAAACCTTTTTTGGTTTCTTTGCCTTCAATCAGAGTCACGGGGGTGTCAAACTGTTGTGCGATGGCTTCTATTTCCGGTTTCTTTTTAGGATCGTCATAGACAATGCTTAGCGCCTTGTCAAAAGCTTGATCTTTTAAATAGTTGATGATATGAGTTTTCAGATAGTCATTTGTTGTGGTTGAGACCACCAAATTTCTGAAATTTTGTTCCCCGTCATATTTATGAACCACCACCGGAGTATTTTCTGTTTCAAGAGCCATGGCAACTTTCTCTATATTTTCTTTTTTGATAGGGCCAATGACAAAATCATAATCTGAAAGGTCTGTTGTCTCCAATATTTTTTGGGTTACAAACGGTGATTTCTGTGTGTCAAAAACATCGGTTTTGATTTGCATTCCAATGGTTTTCATGGAATCAACAGCCATTTTAATTCCGGAGTAATAATCCAGAATTTTGCTTTCCTGAATTCTTCTGCAAACCTTTTCAGATTCTTTTTCTTCAGCAATTTTCTTGAGATTGAAAGGCAGCAAAATAGCAATTTTATATTCTTTTGAAAAGTCTAAACTATCCAATAAATTTATAGTCTCAGGCTGTATTTCAACAGGTTCATCCTGATAATCGGGAGCCTTGGTCAAGGAATCTCCGCTTTGAACGGGTATTCTGATTTTTTGTCCTGTTTTCAATCCTTGAGTCAATTCAGGATTAAATTTAACGAGATCTTCAGGAGAAATATGATAGGTCTTGCTCAAACTATACATGGTTTCTTTCGGCATAACCTCATGAAAAATATAAGACGGTTTTTTTTGGATTTCATGCGAAGCGGAAACACTGACCGAATATTTTGGCACAAGCAATTCTTGATGTACTTGCAGTTTTTTTTCTTTGATTTCCGGATTCAGGCGTTCCAACTCGTCAATCGTGATATGATGGTTATAGGCCACACGCCATTTTCCTTCTTTCGGACCGACAATATAAGTGACGTATTTGTCTGAATTGACAGGTTTTGGTGAGTTTTCATGAACGGAAACGGGAATGATGAGAATTTGCCCTAATTTAATGTTGGCGCCTTCAATATGGTTGGCTTTGACAATATTTTCTATGCTGGTATCATATTTTTTTGACAGGCTATAAATCGTTTCATTTTCTCTCACGGTATGATATTTATAGTCGGCAATTTTTCCATCGAGCTTCATGGTTTTGACATTGCTCGTAATTTGAGAAATTTTTTCGTTAGTGGCAATTCTCAACACTTGTCCGCTGGCAAGTTTGTGTTCCTTCGTAAACTTGATGTTGGTGTTGTATCTATAGATTTCAGAAGGCGCAACCTTATATTTCTTTGAGATTGACCGAATGCTTTCTCCGTCGGCAACAACATGCTGAACAAAATTTTGAGCGTGTAGGGCAAAAACAAGAAGAAAAAATATTGCTGAAAACAGCTTCGGGTTTAAAATATGTGCTTTGAAATTATTGATATTCATAACGAAAAAAAATTCTTTTTTAGGATTCGATTTCCACACTAAGCCCTTTGTCGAGTAGTGCGGATGCAATGGGTTCCAGTTTTTTATATGTACCTTTCTTAACGATACTTTTGCCTTTATAGTGTGTCAGCATGGCACACTGCTCTGCTTGATTGATATTGTGCTCGCAATAGATCATGAGCATCTCAATCACAAAGTCAAAAGTATTGACATCATCATTATAGAGAACAATCTTTGAAAGTTCTTTTTCTTTTGATTCGTCTTTGTGTTTTGGCGCAAAATTTTCTTGCATATTCTTTACTTAATTTTCAAGGGATAAAGTTATAATTTTTTTTGATACAATCACGCTTTGGTGAATTTTACACTTATCCAATTATTTTTCTCCAGATGGTCTTCAAATTTCATGCCTAAGTTTTCTGCAGATGTTTTGATGAGCGGAATATCTTTGCTGTAAAAACCGCTCATAACCAAGATTCCTTTGGGTTTTAAGTGTTCGATATAGTGTTTCATATCGTCTAACAAAATGTTCCGATTGATATTTGCCAAAATAACATCAAATTGTTTGAAATCAGAGAGTGTTTCGGCGTTGCCAAAAAAAGCTCTGACTCGGGAACAGTTATTTTTTTCAAAATTTTCAATCATGTTTTCATATGACCATTTGTCATTGTCAATGGCAATGATTTCAGTAGCACCAAACCTTTCTGCAAGAATGGCTAAAACACCGGTTCCTGCACCCATATCCAAAATATTTTTATGCTTCAAATTCAGACGCATCATTTGTTTAATCATCAGATAGGTTGTTTCGTGATGTCCTGTGCCAAAGCTCATTTTCGGGTCAATGGTGATGCTGACGGGATATTCTCTTTCAGGATGAAAAGATGTTCTGATATAGATATAATCATCAATGATTAGTTCTTTGATATGTTTTTCCCAAGAGGCGTTCCAATTTTCTTCTTTAAGGTTTTTTTTACTTAATTTCACTTTGACGTCATACTTTTTGAACACATCTTCAAAATCAGGTTCTTGATTGGCATAAGCCAAAAAACCGGTTTCGGTCTCAACAAAACCTTCAAATCCGCAATAGGAGAGTTCTGCCATCAGAATTTCTCTAAAGGCATCAACAGGATTGATTTCAAATCGATATTCGATATAGTTTGTCATATTTTGTTTTTAAAACTTGTGATTAGGCTAATTCCCGTAAACATTAACAATGTGAATATAAATAAAATCAAATTAAAAATATAGGCGCTGAAATTCACGCCGAACCACAACAATGTAGCCCTGAAAAAAATTACGGCTTCTGTGATTAAAAATCCGAAGTAAAATGTATAAAAATGCGCAGATTTTAGCTCAATGAAATTCAATTCTTTTGCAATAATCAATAGAAAAGGCGTAAAAATACCCAACATAATCAGATGTAAATATCCAATGATAAAGTCTCTAATCAGATAGCTTAAGTCTGCATAATATTGGAAGGAACCTACAAATTGTAAAACAGATTTCAGCATAAGACTGAATAATATGATTTTTAATATCCTGTAAGAAAAGTCTGAAATCGGTTGTTTGATATAGATGCGATACTTCACAAGCAAACGGAACAAATATAGTATGGCAGCAATTTCGGCAAATCCGCCAATGAATGCCAAAATATTATAGAAAATTCCGGGATTTGCCCATAAAGTGTTAGAAAAATAGCCAAAGAAAACAGCAATGAGCAACAACCCGTAAATCAGTTTGGTTTGACGGTGACACAGCCTGATATTTCTTCGCTCCAATAAATACATGGTGATGGCAATCATGGCAAACAAAAACCATCCGTTATATTGAAAATGCAGGTAATAAAAAATATCATACTTATAGAAATTTGATTCTTTTCCGAACATTTTCAAGATAAAAACCAAAGACCAAGGGCTTAAACTTGAAACAAACATCAACCAAAGTCCGGCTTTAGTGAATTTATAAGTTGCCGGATAAATATCAATATCTTGTTTGTGTTTGAAAAAATAGCTCAAAAACAAATAGGTGGAAATCAGAAATAATGAAAGAAAAATGATAGAAAAAAGTTTATATCCTTGAATGGGAAAAGAAATGTACATTCCGGCAATATTAAAGATTGTAAACAGGTAGATAAATCTGAAGTATCGTGTGTTGAGTTTCTTTCTCAAAAAAATATATGAAATCAGACTGATAAATCCGCCGTGCAGCCATCCCAAGAAGGCCACATGGGAATGTGCATGCAAAAAATTGGAAAAATTGATTCCCAAAGGATAGACGGGAACTAACCTGAGAATCAGTCCGAGTATGGAAATGCCGAAGAAGAAGTATAATGCTATACTAAATTGTTTTTTTGCGTTCATTTGCCGTATATAAATGCAATAAACCTTTCCGCAGGCTTAATATAGAAAGGTTTATCGATTAAAAAAATGTTTGTGATTTATAGATTATTCGGATTTATTTTATTCTTCAAAATTGAATTGACTTTTTTCATGCTTTCTGCCTTTTTCTTATCCTTGGGATTGATATAGGCTTTGATTTTGACAGTTTCAGTCATCTTTTTTGTATTGGCATGTATCGTAATGGTTTTGCTTTGTTTGCCGGGTTTATGATTGGTATTAAAACGCACTTTGATTTGACTCTTTTCGCCTGGTTTTATGGGTTCTTTGGGCCAAAAAGGTGTGGTGCAACCACAAGTTGTTTTTACTTTGGTGATTACCAACGGAAGTTTTCCGGTATTGGTAAAATTGAAAATCGTGTCCAACACATCTCCTTCGTTGTGTGTGCCAAAATCAATTTCGGTCACTTCAAAATTCATTTCAGGAAATTCATTGAGTTTTGCATCTCTTTGTTTGGCTTTTTCAATGTTTTCATCTTTGATTCTTGAAGCGGGATTGTCGTTTCCACAACTCGCCAAAATCATCGTAAACACACTAAATAACAAAACTAGTTTTTTCATTGCATTTCATTTTTTATAATTAGTATTTCGATTACATATTTCCTCTGATATTCTTATTCAATTTTTTATCTTTTTTCAAATCTTTCAACACTTTATCCAATACACCGTTGATAAAAATATTACTTTTCTGAGTGGAATATTCCTTGGCAATTTCCACATATTCATTGATGGTCACGTTGGGAGGGATGGAAGGAAAATAGATGATTTCCGCTATTCCCATTTTCAGAATCAACCTATCGATTCTCGAGATTCGGTCATATTCCCAGTTGGGAGTTCTGCCTTGCAGCATTTCGGTGAGCTCTTTGTCGTTAAGAACCACTTTTCTGAAAAGTTCTTTGGCAAAATCTCTGTCCATTTCATCTTTGAAGAGATTGAAAAATTCTTTATGAACAGTATCAAGCTCTTTGATATCCGAAATGGTTTTCATCACAAAAGTATTTGCCGTGGCAATATCATCTGCCCAATGACTTTCATCCGACTCAAAAGAGTCATGCAGTTTCTCCTCGGGAGCAATATGATTTTTATAGAGTTCCAAAACAAATTCCTTGTCATCTTTGAAAGATGAAATATTGTTTTGCATATATTCTCTATAAATTTTACCTGATTTTATTTTCTGCAACACCAAAACCACAAATTCAGGATCTCTTTTCCACTTGTCTAATTTATAGTTTTTAGCATATTCTTGCAAAAACAGATTATCTTGAAAAAACTTAAAGATTCGATTATTTACAAATTTATAACTGGGATTTCGTTCTTCTTCCGTAGGAAAATTTTTTTTCTTAGCGCTTTCAACTTCTCTTTCCGCTCGTTTTTTTAGTTCTACAAGAAAAAGCAACAACAGGATATAGAGCTTATAAATATTATTAAACGAAAGAAAAAGCAATTTCTCATTTGCCGGCAAATCATCTGATTGAGATTCTTGCATGCCAAAAATTCCTTGCATTACTTTTATTCTGATATTTCTTCTGTTAAGCATTGAATTAGCGTTCCTGTAAATGAATTGCAAATTTAGTTTTTATTTCTATGAAAACTAAAAAAAAAATATTTTTTGTTTGAATAATATTTTTATTAGCTTTGTAGCATAAAAATCTTAAAAGATAGTTGGAAAATGACTGAAAAAGAATACACTAAACCTGAAGAAATTTACTCTAAAGTATTTAGAGCGGGAAGAAGAACTTATTTCTTTGATGTAAGAGAAACTAAGGCGGGAGACTATTATCTTACCATTACGGAGAGTAAGAAAAACACGAACGAAGACGGAACATTTAGCTACAAAAAACACAAAATCTATCTTTATAAGGAAGATTTTGGAAAATTCAGAGAGATGCTGGCTGAAGTAACCGATTTCATTCTGGAAGAAAAAGGAGAAGAAGTCATCTCAGAAAGACATAAAAAAGACTATAGTGTTCAAGTTGACGGCGAAAATAAAGAAGAAGTGAAAGCTGCTGAAGAAACCGCCGAAGAGGAAGTTAAACCTGAGAATTTCACCGACGTTGATTTTGACGATATTTAATTTTTAGTTAATAATTAAACATGTAAAGAGCCGCCTGTTTTTTTGGGTGGCTCTTTTTGCAGTAAATCTATTTTTTTTATATCTCTTTCAGATTGATTTACGATGATAATGTTATAGCAATCCATCTAATCCCGGAATGTTAGGCAAAGCATCGGTCGCTGCTTTTTTGAGTTCATGCTCCTGAATTTTCCCTGCTTCTTCCAAAGCTTTGTTTAATGCAATGCTCAAATAGTCTTCCAACATTTCCCTGTCTTGCATCAATTCGTCATCTATAGAAAGTGATTTGAGCATACGATTTCCGGTCAGCGTAATTTTCACTTTACCATCTGCGGCTTCCGCATCCACCAAAACATGGTCTAAGCGTGCCTTGGCTTCTTCTACGTTCTTCTTGGCATCTTCCAATTTGCCAAAAATATCAAACATTTTTCCAAACATAATTTCTTTATTTTAAAAAGCAAAGATAAGACAATTTCATTTTAAGCTTAATAACAACTCCGGCATAAAAAAAAGTGTATTTTTGTGTCTTAAATGAGTATAAAATTTAAAGTTTATAAAGTTGAGGTGGCGAAATGATTTTAGATATAGGTTGATTGATTTATAGGCAACCCCCGAAAGGATTAAATGTTGATAGCCCACGAACTTTTAGTTCGGGGGGGGGATAAGAAAAAAACGTAATAATATAACAAATTGAATAATAATAAATTATAAAAAAAATCCATGAAAAAAAAGAAACGTTTTCCCACAATAGCTCATTTGCTGGGCATTCTCTTGCTGTTTACACTGTTCACGCTTCCGTTTGGGATTTTACAAGGCTTATCTCCGAAATCATTTGAAATATACGCCACTGTCATTGCATATATAGCTCCGATGTTGCTGGTAATTTGGGCAACCAGACGCATTCATAATAAAAAAGGAAAACTGAATTTCAGTCCCAACCATTTGACATTGCTACCCTTTATTGTGGTTGGAACCTATGCTTTTCTATTGGTTGGAGAATTCACGGTTAGTTTGCTGCCCGAACCAACGGGTATTATTAAAAAACTTTTTGATGCCATGAACAACGCCATGAAAAATATTTTTGAACATCAATATTTGGGATTTTTTATGATTGCCATCGCAGCACCTATTCTTGAAGAAATTCTTTTTAGGGGAATCATCTTGAAATCATTGCTGAAAAAGACAAAACCTTGGAATGCCATTCTGATCACAGCGGTTGCTTTCGGAGTTTTTCACCTGAATCCTTGGCAATTTTTGTATGCCACAACCATAGGAATATTCTTGGGTTATATCTATTGGAAAACCAAAAGTTTATTCTACCCGATTCTGATTCATTTTATTCTGAATGCCACGGCGTTTGTAGGTGCTCAATATATCGAAAATTTTAATGAAAGCTTGCCCGATACAATCGGTGATATGAAGAAATTTTATATGATGGTTGGTTTTTCATTGCTGATTATCGGGTTGCTATATAAATATTTTGAAGATTATTTTGCAAAACACGCTGTCGATAAATTGGTTTTGGCTACACAAAACAAACATAAAATTGAAGAAATTAAAAAGATTTTGCCCAATCATATCAATCTTGAATTTTTAAAAGATATTTCCTTTCAAGGCGATTTGATTGAAACCGGAGACACTCTAGATGCTAATGCCAAACAAAAAATGCGTCAAATCGCTGTCCCGTATGATGTTGATGTCTTGGCAGACGATACCGGCTTGGAAGTGGATGCGCTGAATGGCGCTCCGGGGGTTTATAGTGCCAGATATGCCGGAGAAGATGCAAACTATCAGGACAATGTGGATAAATTGCTTAAGGAGATGAAAGGTGTTGAAAACAGAACAGCTCGATTCAGAACAATAATTGCTTTGAGCAATGAACATCAAGAAAAATATTTTGAAGGAGCCATAGAAGGGCATATTGCCACCGAAGCCAGAGGAACAAACGGATTTGGCTATGATTCGGTGTTTATTCCGGAAGGATATGACAAAACTTTTGCAGAGATGACTGATGATGAGAAAAATGCAATCAGTCACAGAAGCAGAGCTTTGCAAAAACTAAAAGTATTTTTTGAAGAAAAGTATTCATAGTGTGAGAAATTATAAGAAAGAAATAAGCGTTGCGTTGGTTGATAATAATGACTCTTTTACTTACAATGTTGTTGAGTTGGTTCGTCGTGTTTCAGGAAGTAGCCCGATTGTTATAAATACTGAAAATATTCAAACAAAAGAACTTGATTCGTTTGATAAAATCATTTTATCTCCGGGTCCCGGTCTGCCTGATGATTTTCCTGTTTTGAAAGAAATTATCCAAGCGCATGGCAAACAGAAGCCGATTTTAGGCATTTGCTTGGGACACCAAAGCATTGCGGAATTTTTTGGAGCAAAACTCTATAATCTAAAAAAAGTACTCCATGGACAAAGCAGGCAAATTCAACAAATCGCAGCATCGAACTTATTTGAAAATATGCCCGAAAAATTCAATGCAGGCTTATATCATTCTTGGGCTGTTGATCAGACGGCTTTTCCTGATGAATTGAAAATAACAAGCATATCTTCAGACAATTTGATCATGTCTTTGGAACATCAAACTTTTCCCGTTTACGGTGTTCAATTTCATCCGGAATCGTATATAACGGAACATGCCGAAGTGTTGATGTATAATTTCTTAAAACTTTAAAAATGAAAATCAATCAATTCAAAGACAGACTTAATCAATACGCATCACAAGCTGTTCCATTTATTTTTGTGATTGATTTTGAGATGCAAAAGCCGGTGATTTTTAAATTGGACGAAGCGGCAAATCAGGCTGTGTTTTTTGAGGTGAACGGATATGGAAATCTTGAAAGTGAAAAACCGAATTTGTCTGCAAAAGTCTTTGATATTGAGTCCGTTGACAAAAAAAAATATAACAAAGCTTTTGATTTGGTGCAATATCATATCAAGCAAGGCGATACTTATCTGTTGAACTTAACTTGTTCCACGCCAATTGAGACGGATAAAAAATTAATCGATATTTTTAGATTGGCAAAATCTCCTTATAAATTATTGTTCAGAGATGAGTTTATCAGCTTTTCACCTGAAACTTTTATAAAAATTCAGGGAAATGACATTTTTTCTTATCCTATGAAAGGCACAATTGACGCAAATGTGCCAAATGCGGCAAAAATTATTTTATCTGATAAAAAAGAACTATTTGAACACTATACCATCGTTGATCTTATCAGAAATGATTTGTCTATTGTCGCCAAACAAGTGAAAGTGAACAGATTCAGATATATTGATAAAATCAAAACCAACCACAAAGAACTTTTACAGATAAGCTCGGAGATCAAAGGAAAACTACCCGAAAATTGGAAGGAGAATTTAGGCGATATAATGCTCAAGCTGCTTCCTGCCGGATCAGTAAGTGGAGCACCAAAACAAAAAACATTGGAAATTATTCGTAAAGCTGAACGGCAGAATAGGGGATACTACACCGGAGTTTTTGGAATATTTGACGGAGAAAATCTCGACAGTGCCGTGCTAATCAGATATATTGAAAAAAAAGAAGAAAAATTAATTTTTAGAAGTGGGGGCGGAATAACTGCTTTGAGCAATAGTGCAATGGAATATCAAGAACTAAACCATAAAATATATGTTCCCATTAGTTGAAACTATCAAAATTTTAGACGGAAAACCCATGAACCTGAGATGGCACCAGAACCGATTTATGACATCTTTTCTGTTGCATTTCAAAAAACCTACTCATTTTCGACTTGAAAATCTGATTGAAGTGCCTGAAGAGTACGGGAAAGGTAATGTAAAACTTAGATTTTTATATAATGAAATTAATTGTTTTTGCCAGTATTCACAATATGTTCAAAAATCAATAAAATCATTAAAACCGGTAGTGGATAATAAGATTGATTATGCTTTGAAATATGTTGACAGAACAAATATTGAAAGACTTTTACGACTCAAAAAAGACGGAGATGACATCTTGATTATAAAAAATAATTTGGTCACGGATACTTCGTTTTCCAATATTGTTTTCTATGACGGGAAACAATGGATAACGCCAAACAGCCCTTTGTTAAACGGTACGGCACGCACCCGATTGCTGGACGAAGGCAAAATTATTGAACAAAGGATTTTTCTCAAAGATATCAAGAAATTCCAAACTTATAAACTTATCAATGCAATGCTGGATTTTGAAACACAATCGGACTTGGATATTTCTAGTATTTTGATGTAAAAGATACTGAACTTTTCATAGAAATCAATTATTTAGAATAATTATAAATTTATTTTTATATTGTTTTTAGCCACCTGTTGTTTTTATAAAAAGTTCTACCTTCGCATTACTTCTTTTGAATAAAGACGTACTTCCAAAACACGGATTATATAGTTAGCTTAATGATGGGAATTAGACAAACAGATTATTACAGACTTTTTTTAAAGTTGGTCGTGAAATTTAAAAAATCGGAACATACGTTTTTGATTGTGATGGCGATTATTATTGGTATTATAGGCGGTTACGGCGCAATTTTATTCAGAAATGCCATCAAATTTTTTCAGTCTGTTTTTTTTGGTTCTTGGCATGTAGATTTGGCTTATATATCGGCTTTACCTTGGTATATCAAACTATTTGTTCCGGCAATTGGAGGGCTTATTGTAGGACCGATTATTTATTTCTTTGCACGTGAGGCTAAAGGACACGGAGTTCCTGAGGTTATGGAAGCTATTATTTTGAAGGGGGGAGCAATTCGCCCGAGAGTTGTTGTTGCAAAAATTATAGCCTCTGCTGTTTCTATCGGATCAGGAGGCTCTGTTGGACGAGAAGGTCCTATCGTGCAGATAGGTTCTGCTGCAGGATCATCCTTGGGGCAACTTTTGCATGTAAGAGGATCTGTATTGCGCACATTGGTGGCTTGTGGAGCAGCAGCAGGAATTGCCGGAACTTTTAACGCACCTATTGCCGGTGCCATTTTTTCTCTGGAGATTTTGTTAGGAGATTTTGCTATAGCACAATTCAGCCCTATTGTAATTGCATCAGTCACATCAACTGTGATTTCCAGACATTATCTGGGAAATTATCCCGCATTCATTATTCCAAAATATGAATTGTCTAGTATCTATGAATTTATTCCTTACACAATTCTCGGAATTTTGGCAGCATTTGTTGCCGTTAGTTTTATTAATATCGTATATAAAACCGAAGATATCTTTGACGCCATTTCCATTCCCAGTTGGTTTAAACCGGCAATCGGAGGACTAATCATCGGAGCAATAGGTATTTTCTATCCTCATATTTTTGGAGTAGGTTATGAAACAATGGATTTGGCTTTGGCAGGAAAATTAACATGGTCATTTTTGCTGTTTTTAATATTACTAAAGTTGTTTGCTACATCAATAACAATTGGCTCCGGAGGCTCCGGAGGAGTTTTTGCTCCATCTTTGTTTTTGGGAGCAAGTCTGGGAGGAGCAGTTGGAACCGTAGGACATCTGCTGTTTCCTGAAATTATTCAAAGCCCCGGAGCATATGCTCTCGTTGGAATGGGGGCAGTTGCCGCAGCGACTATGCATGCGCCAATCACATCCATTTTGATTTTGTTTGAGCTGACCAATGACTATAGAATAATTCTTCCTCTGATGACTTCTATTATTTTGAGTGTGGTTATTAAGATGCATATCAAAAAAGAGTCTATCTACTCTTTAAAATTAGTTCGCAAAGGCTTACAGTTGAAAAAAGATTTTGAACCGAATGTACTAGGCAAAATAAAAATTGAAAAACTGTATAAGAAAGACTTTATGACAGTTAGGTTTGATACGCCCATTTCAAAACTACTTATCCACACCAAAGAGAATATACATCTAAACTATTTTGTAGTCGATGAAAAAGAGCAATTATTAGGAATATTATCACCATATAAAATACGATCGTTAGCTGACAAAGGAAACGACATAAAACATCTGATAGCCAATGATTTAATTGTAGAAGACAAAGTGTTTTTTACACCGGATGACACATTGGAAATGGTTATGCAAATTTTAAATGACTTGATTCTTGATGAAATACCAATCGTGAATAATCCCAAGGATAAGAAAGTTATCGGCTATATTTCTAAAACCGAGGTGATTGAAGCATATAATATTGAAATGATGAAAAAGAATATGTTGAATTCAGTTTCAAGCTATATTGTTTCTGCACAGAAATTTAAAAAATTAAAAATGGCAGACGGAGAAGTCTTATGCGAGGTGGAAGTTCCCGGAGAATTTATCGGCAAAAATCTTGCACAATTGGATTTAAGACATAAATATGGCGTGGAGGTCATTTTAATCAAGCAAAATTTCAATCAAGAAACCAATGAATCAGAGAAAGTTTTTGTTCCCAAACCTATGTATAATTTTGAGTTTGGAGATAAAATATTGGTTGTTGGAGATAATGAAGCTGTGAACAAATTCATTGATGGGTAAAAATTTATTCTTCTTGTTTATTTTCTTTTTTGAATTGAAAGTCTTTCAGCTTCTTGTTTTTATATCTGTGATAAAGAAAAACAGGCATCAAAATAAATACCATCCACAACACGCCAAATCCCATAATTTTTTCATAAAGTAAATCATGAGTTGCGTACTGTAAATATACTCCGATAACGAATAAAATCAAGTTGATAAGCAATAGAATTGAAATAAGAATTCTCATAGATGAAATTTTTGCTCTAAAATAAGCCGTGAATTTCCGCATTGACTTTTTCTATGATATGCCCTAAATCTTCAGGATTTTTAACAAAATTCAAGTTATCCACTTCAATAACCAATAATTTCCCTTTATCGTATGAATCAATCCAACTATCGTATCGATCGTTTAGATTGCTTAAATAGTCAATATTGATAGATTTTTCATATTCCCTGCCACGCGAGTGAATATTACGCACCAAAGTAGGAATAGCCGCTTTTAAATAAATCAACAAATCCGGAGGGGTTACAATCAATTCCATCAAATCAAATAACGACGAATAATTGGAGAAATCCCTTTGAGACATCAGCCCCATGGCATGCAGGTTGGTGGCAAAAATGTGTCTGTCTTCATAGATTGTTCTATCCTGAATAATGTCTTTATGTGTTTCTCTGATTTGCAAAATCTGTCTAAAGCGACTGTTCAGAAAATAGACCTGAAGATGAAACGACCAACGCTCCATTTCATCATAAAAATCTTCTAAATATGGATTTTCATCAACTGATTCATAGTGAGGACTCATTTTAAAATGTTTAGCCAATAAAGTAGTTAGCGTGGTTTTTCCTGCACCGATGTTTCCTGCAATGGCTATATGCATAATCTAAAGTATTTTTATGCAAACTTAAGAAATTTTGACTTGAATATTTACGAAAATAAATATTATTTTTGTTTTGACGAATAGGAACACAGTTAATGCCAGTGTTAAATCAAGCAACAATTTTTCTTTATGACTTATAGTTTCAATAATTGCTAAAAAGATTATACAGGGCACGAAAAAAAGGAAGC
>CAZAXU010000029.1:0-25002 GCA_964489245.1 uncultured Flavobacteriaceae bacterium | reverse complement strand
AAATTTTGCAAGGTGGTTTCGATACAATCCGCTTGCAGAGGACTGCTCAACCGCCCTTATAAAATTCACTTAGTGTCCTGTGCTTTTGTTATTGTTTAATGCAAGCGCAGGAGGCTGAGTGTTTTTCTGTGAGAAACAAACAGAAAAATGTATCGAAGCCCCGGTTTTAAATTGTGCCGAAGCCACCGGCAAAAAAATCCATATATTTGTAATTGCTAAGCAATAAAAAATGAAAAAAAATAAAATATGGATTTCTCCTCCGCATCTAACCGGAGAAGAACAAAAATATGTTAAAGAAGCGTTTGCAACCAATTGGGTGGCGCCTGTTGGAAAAAATATTGCAGGACTTGAAAATGATTTAATTCAATATCTAAAAGCAGGTTGTTCATCTGTTTTACAATCGGGAACCGCTGCCATTCACTTATCTTTGTTGATACTCGGTGTTGAAAAGGGTGATGAAATTATTTGTCAGTCACATACGCATGTTGCCACCGTTAACCCCATTCGTTATCAGCAGGCTGTGCCGATTTTGATCGATAGTGAAAAAGATACTTGGAACATGTCACCTGAACTATTAGAAACTGCCATCAAGGATCGTATCAAAAAAGGCAAAAAACCAAAAGCTCTTATCGTGGTGCATTTATATGGCATGCCGGCAAAAATTCAAGAAATAATATCAATTGCACAACACTACGATATCAAAGTCATTGAAGATGCCGCAGAGTCTCTAGGCTCATCAATAAATGAACAAATGACAGGAACTTTTGGCGATTATGGAATACTATCTTTTAACGGAAATAAAATTATCACTACCTCGGGAGGTGGTGCTTTGATTTCCAACAATCAGGAATATTGCAAAAAAGCAACTTTTTTGGCAACACAAGCCCGAGACAAAGCCCCGCACTACCAACATTCTCAAATTGGTTATAACTATAGAATGTCAAACATCGTTGCCGGAATAGGGCGCGGGCAAATGGAAGTTTTGGATGATAGAATTGCTGCGCGTCGTAATAATTTTGAATACTATCAAAAAGAACTAAACAGTTTGCCAATCAGCTTTGTTGACGAACCTGAAGGCTATTTTTCCAACCGTTGGCTGACCACCATTTTGACAGATTCTTATGCGCAACGCGAAAAAATTCGTTTGGCACTGGAAAAAGAAAATATTGAAAGTCGTCCGCTTTGGAAACCCATGCATTTGCAACCCGTTTTCAAAGACACTCCTGCTTATGTCAATGGCGTTTCCAAGAATTTATTTAATAAAGGGCTTTGTCTGCCCAGTGGCTCCAATCTTAGTATGGAAGATAAAGAAAGAGTAGTCAAAATTATAAAACAAGTATTTTAATATCCTGCGTTTCAATCAGCGTCCTATGTTTTCGTTATTGTTTAATGCAAATGTAGGTGGCTGAGTGATTTTTTGACGAAGAAGAAAAATTGTATCGAAGCCACAATTATTAAAAAAATCATAATCTTATTAAATATTATTTTTCTGTACATAAAAGCATAATACTACATTTATTGATGCAACCATTTGATAATTGATTAGCTATAAATCGCAACTTTTTTCCAGTATAATATTTTTTTGTATATTTGCACTTGTAAAAAATCAGGTGTTGTGATAAAAAGAAGATTGGAAAATATCATTATTAACGAACTAAAAAGCAACAAAGTTTTAATCATCTATGGACCTAGACAAGTAGGTAAGACAACTATTTTGAATAGCATTTTTAAAAACAAAAAGGTATTATGGATTAATGGTGATAATATTGAAGAACGTACTAAAATGGAATGGCAATCAGCAAATAGATTTAGTAGTTTTATGAAAAACCAAAACTACCTGGTTGTTGACGAAGCACAACGAATTGAAAACATTGGATTAAATTTAAAAATAATTCATGATCAGCTGAAAATAACCATAGTGGCGACAGGTTCATCATCTTTTGACTTGGCTAATAAAATAAATGAGCCTTTGACAGGCAGGAAATTTGAACATTTGCTATTCCCTTTTTCATTTGAAGAATTAGCCGACGAATATGGCGTTTTTGAAGAAATGAAAAATCTGCCGGTGCGGTTAATATTCGGAGGATATCCCGATGTGGTGTTAAATGAAGGCAAACAAATACCCATTTTACAAAACTTAACTTCCGGTTACTTGTATAAAGATATCTTGGAATGGAATAAAATAAAAAATTCAAAAAAACTTTTGAATTTATTACAAGCCATAGCTTTTCAAATCGGGAACGAAGTATCTTATAATGAATTGGCTCAACTCGTAGGTATAAATAAAGGAACTGTTGAAAGTTATATAGATTTACTCGAAAAATCGTTTGTTATTTTTACCCTGCATAGTTTTAGCAGAAATCATCGTAATGAACTTAAAAAATCTAAAAAAATCTATTTCTATGATAATGGCATTCGCAATACCTTAATCAATAATTTCAACCCGCCCGAACTACGGAGTGATACCGGAGCATTATGGGAAAATTATATCATTAGTGAACGTATTAAGTTTACAGAATACAAACAAATATATAGTAATCGATATTTTTGGCGTACCAAATACAAACAAGAAATTGACTATATCGAAGAACGCGACGGTAAACTTTTTGCTTACGAATTTAAATGGCATAAACATAAAAAAGCCAAAATACCTAAATCTTTTATAGCAGCTTATCCGGATGCGGAAACTAGGATTATAACGCCCGAAAATTATATAGAATTTATAACAGAATCAAACAAATAAATATAGATTGTTATTCCATATTTGATCAGAAAAGGACAAAAATTTATCAATAAAATATTCAGATGAAAATATTATGTATCTATAACCCCAAGGCAAGAGGCGGAAAGGCGGTGAGATATCTCAAGCAAATCAGGCAATTGTTTGTTAAACACGGCATTCAAGCGGAGATTATCATCACAAAATATTCCAGACATGCCACTGAAATTGTGGCACAGGCAGATCTTACAAAATACAAAGCTTTGATTTCAGCCGGAGGAGACGGTAGTTTTTTTGATGTGCTTAATGGTTTTATGAAAAATAAAAACAATCATATTCCTTTAGGCATTTTGCCGGTTGGAACCGGCAATTCTTTATCCAGAGATATACTTTCTGCAGACAGCAGTCTGGATGAATTTGTTGCACTGATTGCCAAGGGAAACACTAAAGCCTTTGACATTGGAAAAGTGCAAACTCAAAATGAAATTTTTTATTTTGCCAATATGATGGGGTTTGGCTTCACAACAGATGTAACCGCAACAGCTTCAAAATTGAAATTTATGAGAATGCTTTCCTATTCTGCCGGAGTCTTTTATAATACGATAAAGTTGAAGTCTTATAAATTGAAAATGTTGGTCAATCAGAAAATTTTTGATTTGGATAATGTTTTTATCACGGTTTCCAATTCAAAATATACCGGAGGAAACTATCTGATTGCCCCGAAAGCTGAAATAGACGACGGAAAATTGGATATTGTTGTAGTAAATAAATTGCGCCGTAGAGATTTGCTTAGAACGTTTCCTAAAATCTTTGACGGGAGCTATATTCACACAAAATTTGTGGACTATATCCAAGCAGAGCAAGTAAAATTTGAAGCAGAAACAGAAAAAACAATATCCCCCGATGGTGAGCTTTTTGGAAAGCTCCCGATTCATATTTCCACAATTCCCAAAGCCATTCATATTCTCTCTGCCTGATTCCCTTTGTGTTGCTTTGTGTCTTCTTTGTGTTTCTCCGTGTAACAACTTCTGTTTGCTGAATTTTTAAAAGTATTTTTTGTTGTTCAAACTTGATTTTATGCTCATATATTCTTTTCAAGAGATTTTCCTTACCTTTGCAACCTTTAAAAAAAACAAAGAATGAAAGCAGGAATTGTAGGATTGCCCAATGTTGGAAAATCAACTTTATTTAATTGTTTATCAAATGCAAAAGCCCAATCTGCAAACTATCCGTTTTGCACAATAGAACCCAATGTGGGCGTAGTGAATGTTCCTGATGCGCGACTTGAAGCACTTGAAAAACTTGTTCATCCCGAGCGTGTCTTGCCGGCAACCGTAGAAATTGTAGATATTGCAGGATTGGTCAAAGGAGCCAGTAAAGGAGAAGGATTGGGGAATAAATTTTTGGCAAATATTAGAGAAACCGATGCTGTTATTCATGTATTACGATGCTTTGAAGATGAAAATATCACGCATGTTGAGGGAAGCATCAATCCGGTGAGAGACAAAGAGATTATCGATATAGAATTGCAAATGAAAGATTTGGAGACCCTTGAAAAGAGAATAGAGAAAGTGAAACGCAAAGCGCAAACGGGAGACAAAGAAGGCAAGAAAGAATATGAACTCTTGCTCAGAATTAAAGAAGAAATTGAAAGGGGAATTTCTGTACGGTCGATGAATTTTACAGAGGACGAAAGAAATAATTATATCAATGATTTTCAGTTGATTACAGACAAACCTGTTTTATATGTATGCAATGTTGACGAAGCATCTTTACGTGAAAAAAACCGGTTTGTTACGGCGGTGGAAGAGGCTGTGAAAGATGAAAATGCTGAGATTTTGGTGTTGGCAGCTGCCACGGAAGCCGATATTATGGAATTAGATACATATGAAGAACGAAAAATGTTTCTGGATGATTTGGGTTTAGATGAGCCCGGCATCAACAAACTGATTCGTTCGGTTTATAAGTTGCTGAATCAACAAACCTATTTTACGGCAGGTGTCAAGGAAGTGCGTGCATGGACAATTCCGGTTGGTGCCACAGCTCCACAAGCAGCAGGAGTTATTCACACCGATTTTGAGAAAGGCTTTATTCGTGCAGAGGTGATTTCATATGAAGATTATGTCTCATTTGGCTCGGAAGCAAAAGTGAAAGAAGCCGGAAAAATGAGAGTAGAAGGAAAGGAATATGTTGTTCAAGATGGAGATGTGATGCATTTTAGGTTCAATGTTTGATTTTTTTTTCTTAGCTTTATAGTTTGAAAATATAAGCAACCGGCATGGCAATAAAAAAGCAGCAAGAAACTGTAAAAGAGATACTTACAAAATATTTAGAAGCGCATCAACACAGAAAAACATCCGAGCGTTATGCAATTTTAGAAGCAATTTATGATATTGATGAGCATTTTGATATTGAGCATCTCAACACCTTGTTCAAATCAAAAAATTTCAGAGTGAGCAAAGCAACACTCTACAATACGCTAGAGCTTTTGTTGGATGCGGGTTTGGTGCGCAAACACCAGTTCGGAAAAGTTCAGGCTTTTTATGAAAAAAGCCATTTCAATAAAAATCATGATCATATCATCATGATGGATGATTTCAGGATTATTGAATTTTGTGATCCGAGAGTAGAAGAAATCAAAAAAGATTATGAGAAAGAAATGGGGCTGGAAATAGAAAGTCATACCCTCTATTTTTATGCCAGAAAGAAAAAATAAAAAAAATGCAAGCGCCAAAATCAGACATACAAAATATCAAAAAAAAGGCAACGCCTACCTATGATTTGCCTCATGCAAAATTACCTCCGCAGGCATTAGACCTCGAGAAGATTATTCTCGGTGCTATGATGATTGACAAGCGAGGTGTTGATGAGGTCGTAGATTTGTTGACACCTGAGGTATTTTATATGTCCGAACATCAAGAAATTTTTGAAGCGATTTCGGCACTTTTTCAAGAAGGGAAACCAATAGATATCTATACGGTAGCCGAAAAACTAAAAGCAAGAGGCACACTGAAAGAAATAGGCGGAGAATATTATTTGATTACACTTTCCAATCTTGTGCCTACGGCGGCGCATATTGAATATCACGCTCGTATTGTTTTGCAAATGTATGTGAAACGAAAATTGATTGAAATCTCCGGTTATGTGGCAGAAAAATCTTATGACGAAACCGCTGATGTTTTTGATGTATTAGATGAAGCGGAAAAAAAGCTTTTTGAAGTATCTCAAGGCAGTTTGAAACGCGGAACAGAGCTGATTGACTCTGTTGTGTTGAAAGTAAAAGAACAATTGGAACAGTTGGCAAAACAAGAAGGACTCAGTGGCATTCCCACAGGTTTCCCGTCGTTAGATGAATATACCTCGGGTTGGCAAAAAGGAGATATGGTTATCATGGCGGCACGCCCGGGAATGGGAAAAACAGCTTTTGTGTTGACAATGGCAAGAAATATGGCGGTAGATCACAAAATTCCCGTAGCTATTTTCAATTTGGAGATGACATCAAATCAGCTGATTAAAAGATTGTTTTCAATAGAAACATCCATTCCTGCCGATAAGTTCAGGAGCGGAAAACTCACAGATGTAGAGTGGAATATCTTGAATACGAGAATGAACAAAATTGCCGAAGCCCCAATCTATATCAACGATTCGAGCATGCTCTCCATTTTTGATTTGCGAGCACAAGCCCGTCGGATGAAATCACAATATGATATAGGCATTATTATTATTGACTATTTGCAACTGATGCATGCACAAACCAATAACAAATCAGGAAATAGAGAACAAGAAATTTCAACCATTTCCAGAAACATGAAATCTCTGGCAAAAGAATTGAATATTCCGATTATTGCCCTCTCACAACTGTCTCGTAAAGTAGAAGAACGCGGCGATAGAGGCGGACATAAACGTCCGATGCTCTCGGATTTGAGAGAGTCGGGAGCCATTGAACAAGATGCAGATATTGTAACGTTTATCTATAGACCCGAGTATTATAAAATTGAAAATTGGGAAGATGATACGCCTACGCAAAATCAGGCGGAATATATCATTGCAAAGCATAGAAACGGTAAAATTGGAAATATCAGATTGCGTTTTGATGCAGAATTCGGAAAATTCTCCGAACTCAGTGCTTTCAATGATGAAATGACAATGGAGTCTAAAATCAATTCAGGATCTGTAGAAGATGCCTTTGGAACAAATTATGACGATCCAATTTCTGAAGATGATGGTGTTCCGTTCTAAAAAAATGTTTATCATCTTTATGTTGTTCTTGAATTGGCAGATATCTTTTGCCAAGTTCATTTTCATCAGTATGGATGAAACCCAAACCAATCACCTTAAAGCTTATGGAATTGTTTATAAATCTTTGGAAAAAGGAATCAAAACAAAATGGTTACTGAACTATCAAGGTGGCTCTTTTTTGATTCCTTATGATGAAGATATCAAGGATGAATGCATGATTAGAAGTGTTTCGTTTCAAGTGATTTCTGAAGATGATGCCATCCGAATTCTAGAAATAATTTCCTCGCCGTCAAAAAATATGGAAGCGGTTATTTTGGAAAAAGCACCTAAAATCGTAGTCTATTCTCCTAAAGACAATATGCCTTGGGACGATGCGGTTACCATGGTGCTGACCTATGCCGAAATTCCTTATGATGTGATCTATGACGAAGAAGTTCTGAACGACAGACTTCTGAAATATGATTGGCTGCACTTGCATCATGAAGATTTTACGGGGCAATACGGGCGATTTTATGCCGCATACAGAACAGCACCTTGGTATATTGAACGAAAGCTGAAATTGGAAAAATTGGCTCGAAAATTAGGCTATGCCAAAGTTTCCGAATTGAAAAGAGATGTAGCAAAAAAAATAAGCGATTATGTGGTAGGCGGAGGGTTTATGTTTGCCATGTGTTCTGCTACGGATTCTTTTGATATTGCTTTGGCAGCAGACGGAGTAGATATTTGTGAGGCTATGTATGACGGCGATCCGTCTGAGGCAAACTTTCAAAACAAGTTGGACTATTCAAAAACTTTTGCATTCACAAATTTTAGATTGGAACCCAATCCGATGATTTATGAATTTTCAGATATAGACACCACAAGAAAAAGAAGAATCCCGAAAGAAACGGACTATTTCGAACTAAATGAATTTTCTGCCAAATGGGACCCCGTGCCAACTATGCTCACGCAAGATCATACCATGATGATCAAGGGCTTTATGGGGCAAACAACAGCTTATGACAGTAAACTTATCAAACCTAATATTATCTTGTTGGCGCAAAACAAACTCAATGACGAAGCAAGATACATACATGGTGTTAAAGGAAAAGGAATGTTTACTTTCTATGGAGGACATGATCCTGAAGACTATAGTCATAGGATAGGCGATCCGAAAACCGAGTTGGATTTACATCCCAATTCTCCCGGATATAGATTAATATTGAACAATGTGCTGTTTCCCGCAGCAAAAAAGAAAAAGAAAAAAACTTAGAAATTAAGATAAGCAAATAATCATATATGCTCAAGAACCTACACATAAAAAACTATGCACTGATTCAAAAAATTGATCTTGATTTTCAGAGCGGAATGACCATTATCACCGGAGAAACCGGTGCGGGAAAATCAATTATGCTCGGTGGTTTGGAATTGGTGATGGGAAAGAGAGCGCAACAAGGATTGTTGAAAAATCAGGAAATTAAGAGTGTAGTTGAAGCAAGCTTTGAGATTGGAAATTATGAACTGAAACATCTTTTTGAGCGTGAAGATTTGGACTATGAAGACCATAGTATCATCAGAAGAGAACTCCTACCTAACGGAAAATCAAGAGCTTTTGTCAATGATACTCCGCTGCGATTGGAATCTTTAACCAAATTGACAGAAAATCTAATCGATATTCATTCACAACACCAAACTTTGGCGTTGAATCAAAAAGAATTTCAATTTAGTCTGATTGATGCCTTGGCAAATAATATGGAAGTCATCAAGCAATATAAGGAAGACTATAATCAATACATAAAGCTACAAGAGCAATATCAAACAGCGCTGTCAAAACTGGAGAATTCAAAAAAAGAATTGGAATATAAATCCTTTCAGCTGGAGGAATTAAAATCTGTTAAGCTTGAAGAAATTAATCAAGATGAGCTGGAACTTCATCTGAAAAAGTTGGATCATATTGAGGAAATCAAACTGACTTTGGGCGAAACCATACTCAGGTTGGATGCCGAAGAAACAGGAATTCTGGAAGCCCTAGTTCAAATCAGAAACAGTTTTAGCAAAATATCGGATTTTGACAATGCTTATCGAGAAATTTCAGAACGTTTGGAATCATCATTACTTGAGTTGCAAGACATAGCACAAGAAATAAGCTCTTTATCGGAAAAAAATGATTTTGATCCGAGCGAAAAAGAAAGTTTGCAAGAAACCTTGAATCAGCTCAATATTTTGATGATAAAACATAAGGTAGCGCATACCGAAGAGCTGATTGAGTTGAGAGATGCTTTGGAACACGATGTGACCGATTTGACTTTTCTGGAAGAAAACATTGAAAAGACCAAGCAGCATATAGATGTATTGGAGAAAAAAATGATGCAGAAATCAGAAGTGATATATCAAAACAGGTTGAAAGCAATTCCCAAACTGGTCGAGCAAGTTGAAAATATTCTGTCACGGCTATCGATGAAAGACACCAAATTGCGTATTGAAATTAGACATCTGGAAAAATTTTTGCCCAACGGAAAAGATATTTTGGATTTTCAGATATCCTCAGATGGCGGAAAGCGTTTTGGCAATATCAAACAGTTTGCATCGGGAGGAGAACTTTCCAGAATTATGTTGGCGGTAAAAACCGTTTTATCCAAGTATAAAAAACTTCCGACGATTATTTTTGATGAGATAGATGCGGGCATTTCCGGAGATGTTGCTCAAAATATGGCAGAAGTGCTGAAAGAACTCAGTCGGAATATGCAACTAATCGTTATCACTCATTTGCCGCAAATTGCCGTGATGGGCAACAGACATTTCAAAGTGTATAAGACAAAATTCAAAGATGAAATTGAAACCAATGTCAAGCTGTTGAGCAAAGAAGAACGTATTTATGAGATCGCAGAGATGCTCGAAGGAAAACCTCCTTCCGATTCAGCATTGAGACATGCCAAACATTTATTGAAACTATAGTTTTTTTGAGATAAGATATGGTATAAAACGCCATGTAGATATCAATAATTTCTGTCTTGTTATACGCAATAGACAGAAAAACCATCTATTAAAAATTATTTATATTTGCCGAAAATTTAAAAGACAGAACATGGGAAATAATTTATTGAAAGGAAAGAAAGGAATCATATTTGGCGCACTAGACGAGAATTCAATTGCATGGAAAGTGGCGGAGCGTGCACATGAAGAAGGAGCAAAGTTTGTATTGACCAATGCACCGGTTGCATTGCGCTTGGGAACCATTGATGAGTTGGCAAAAAAAACAGGGTCGAAAATTATTCCTGCAGATGCCACTTCGATTATGGATATTGAAGAATTGATAGATCAAGCCACCAAAGAATTGGGTGGAAAAATTGATTTTGTTTTGCACTCCATAGGCATGTCTGTAAATGTTCGCAGAGGGAATCATTATACTTATCAAGACTATAATTTCACAAAAAAAGGATGGGATGTTTCTGCACTCTCTTTTCACAGAGTGATGAGCGTTTTATATAGAAAAGATGTGATGAATGAGTGGGGAAGTATTGTTGCCTTGTCTTATATTGCTGCGCAACGTGTTTTTCCGGACTATAATGATATGGCGGACAACAAAGCCTACTTGGAATCTGTGGCGCGTAGTTTCGGATATTTTTTCGGACGTGATAAAAAAGTACGTGTCAATACAATTTCACAATCTCCAACACCTACCACGGCAGGAAGCGGAGTGAAAGGTTTTGATGGATTTTTGAAATATGCAGAAGAAATGTCTCCGCTAGGCAATGCCACAGCCTTGGAATGTGCAGATTATACCATCAGTTTGTTTTCCGACTTAACCAAAAAAGTAACACTTCAAAATCTTTTTCACGATGGAGGCTTCTCAAATATGGGAATATCAACAGCAATTATGGAGAGCTATTTAAAAGAAATAGAAGCGGAAAAATCAAAAAAAGAGCATTCCGATAAAAAAGAATAAACATGCTACTCATAACAAAAGCGTTGTCTTAAAAGTTACCACCCCATGTTCGTAAAGCAAAGGAATCTGTAATTTATATTGCTAAATATCAACAGCTTGCTTCTTTATTCATCATCGCTGTGATGGCATATATTATCTTTTGAGACAACATCTTTGTTTGTGAGTTGAGATTTCTCAATTATAACTTGTTCAAAAATTCATATATATTTTCACCTTTATTCAAATAAAGTTTTTTTCTCAAAATATATCTCGCTGTTTTGACACTATCCGGAGACAAATTGAGTAGCGATGCTGTTTCTTTAATATTAAAACGAAGTTTAATCAAAGCGCTCAATTTAAGCTCTGACGGAGTAATCTTGTTGTTAATGCGTAGCAGTTGATGAAAAAAATCTTGATTGATTTCCTCGAAATAATGCCTAAATAGTTCCCAATCTTTCTCCGAGTATAAACTACGTTTAAGTTTGCGTTTCAATTCGCTGATTTTTTTACGCGCTTCAGGTTCCGTATCTTTTAGCTCCGTCAGGGATTTAAGCAATTCATTCAAGAGTTTGTTTTTTTGCATCATCATCAAAGCTTGCGAAGTCAGCTGCTTGGTTTTGTGCCGAATTTTCTGATCTAGTTTTTCTTTTTCCAAACGGTTTTCATTCTTTCTGCGTTTGAAAGAGCGATAAGCAAAAAAGAACAATAAGGAAAGCATGCTGAGACCGCTTGTGAGTCCCCATTTTATTGTATGATCTTTTTGTTGTCTGATTTGAAGTCGTAGAATTTCAGTTTTGTTTTTTTCATTTTGATATTTGGCGTCCAGCTCGGCGCTGATAGCCTCAATTTTTTTGTTATATAAAGAGTCGCTTAGTGCAAACATCTCTTCAACACATTCAAATGCAGCATCCGTTTCTCTTATATTTCTGTAAGATGTATATAAATTAAGCATGCTGACCTCTACGGAATCCCAATCGTTTTCGTTTGATAAGATTTTTTTGGCTCTGTTTGAATAGTCAATACATTTTTGAAATTTTTTCTGTACGAGATATGTTTTTCCCAACGAGTTTAATATGCTGCCAACAAGAGGTTTATGTGTTTTTTCTGCATATAAAAGCGATTTTTTGTAGTAAATTTCAGCACGATCCAAATCAACTTCATAATCTCTATATAATTCTCCGAGAATATAATAATCAATACACAGATTTCGCAAGGTATTTTTTTTGGTATCCTCGTCTAGCGCTTTTTGGTAGAAAAAAAGTGCGCTATCCGGATTTTTTCTCAAATAAAAATCTCCCTGATATCTGTATTTGTCCGACTTGTTTATTTGATTCTCATCCTTTTTCAAAATCGCCATAACCCGATTATCATATTCGGAAACTTTTTTAAAATCTTCTCTCTCTCCATAATATTTTTTGATGTGATAAAGCGTATTTGCAATCCCGCTGATATCACGAAGCTTTTCATACAGTTTCAAAGCTTTAAATCCATATTCAAAATCTTTGGGTTTGTTGTTTTTGGTATAAATAAGTGACAGAAAATCATAATCTTCGGCAAGGCAGCGTTCGCAGTTTGCCTTTTGGTGTAGCAGAATGGCTTTATCTATATAGAATACAGCAGAATCATATTTTGCCTGATAAGCGTGTTTAACGCCTAAATAATAATTGGCATTGCCCAAAAACTTATTGTTTTCCATAGCTTTTGACTTTTTCAATAAGAGCCTGCTGTAATGAGCTATGCTGTCCAAATCATTGTAAACGTAATATTCATCGATAATAAAGTTTAAGGTGCTGAGCCTGTTTGATGCTGTTTGTACGGGCATATTTGCCAATGCACTGTCTTTTTGTGCAGGAGATATTTGAGCAATTAAAGAAAAAGTATGAAATAGGCTTAAAAATAATATAATGCTGAGATTTATGGTTTTCACTTCAAAAAATGTTTAGAATGCTTGATGATGTAAATTTACTTAAAAAATCGTTTCATTTTACTTCAATTTGAAAGAAAAAAAATGCAAGCCGTTGAAAAACAAATTGTTGATAGATGAAACATTACTTTTTTATTACTTGTTTCTAAGCATAACCTTACTTATTTCTGACCTGAAATTTTAGGTTGCGATTTTTGTTGTGTCTAATTTTGTGTAGAAACTACAAATGAACACAATGATTCTTATCAATTATATAAAACCGGATATAGTAATTTACTCGGACGAATTGATTTCGGGGGAGGTAGAAATATGGAGCATGACCGGCATTAGGATTTATAAGGAGAAGTTTATAAGACAATCTTTTATCGATATTAGCATAGATTTGGAGAAATTTAAAAATATCAAGGTGGTGTTAAAAACAGAAGAAGAGAATATTCAAAAAATATTTCAAACTAAATAAATAATTTAAATGTACGCCCCTGATATAAATTACTCATTTTTATAGACAAATATAATTTATCCCGTAGAGGGAAAGATGACGGATGAGTATGAGTTCGAAAGAAAAAGGAGAAAGGCGTCTCGATACAATGAAGCGGAGCTTCATCACTTGATGTGACAAAACACAATGATATAACAAAACATAATAAATTGATTAACAGTAAAATATAAGCATATGAAAAGAATTGTATTATTTGTTGCGCACATTTTTGTAGTAGTAATATCAATCAATGCGCAAAATTGGACACAAATTGGCAGTACAATCAACGGACTTGATAACAACAGTGGTTTTGGAAGGGAGATTTCTTTAAATTCCACAGGAACAATAGTTGCCGTTGCTGCAGCATTCAAAACCGTAAATTCACATACGGAAGCCGGACAAGTGAGGGTATTTAAAAATATATCGGGAGCTTGGACACAAATCGGGCAGAATCTTAACGGAGCTTCTGCTTACGACCATTTTGGTTCGTCTTTAAGCTTGAATTCTAACGGAGATATTTTGGCAATTGGCATAACAAATCCCCACGCAGGAGGAATCTATGGAGGCGTTGTGAAAGTTTTTCGATATGCATCCGGTTCTTGGACACAAATCGGGAATGATATCATACGTGAAAACAGTACTGATTTCTTTGGAGATTCCGTTGGTTTGAGCTCTGACGGACATATGCTGGCTGTAGGAGCTCCGGAAGCTTCTAATAGCAAGGGATATGTGAAAATCTATCACTATAATGGAAATGACTGGACACAACAGGGACAAAAAATTTCGGGAGATAGTGATGGAGATTATTTCGGAAAAAAAATAGATATGGATGCAACCGGAAATAAAGTGGTTGTCGGGGCACCAAGTGCCGGATATGTGAAGGTGTATCGGAATGTTTCGGGAACTTGGACGCAATTAGGCGTCACTTTTTCAGGCAATGTGAACGACGGCTTTGGAAGCGCTGTTAGTATTAGTGGAAATGGGAGTAGAGTTGCCATAGGTGCATGGGCAAATGAAGATGGAGGAGGGGCTTGGAACGGACAAATAAAAGTATTTGAAAGCAATAACGGTTCATGGCAGCAAATAGGCGGAAATATCAACGGTAATTCCTGCGATAACTTGGGAGCATCCGTCAGTCTTAATGCCGGAGGAAATATCCTTGCGGCAGGCGCCCCGTTTTCTTGCCCGACTCGTGATGTAAGACGTTCGGTTATCTCCTCTGCCGTTAAAGTATATGAAGAAAATTCAGGGAGTTGGACACAAATCGGAAACAATATATCGGGGAACACAGACAGATTCGGAACATCCGTAGATATCAGTTCGTCAGGAAGCATTGTTGCAGGTGGCACGCCAAACGGACGAAATATTCACGGTGAGGTGCAAATGTTCTTGTCTCCGAATGCATCAAATATCGATCAAGTTACATCTTCTGATTTTAAAATTTTTCCTAATCCTGTTGAAAATATTATTCAAATAGAATCACAATCATTGTGTCGAATACAACAAATATCAATATCTGATATTTCAGGAAAAACAGTTCTAAAAAAAATATTAAGCAAGCCTGTAAATCAGATTGTTCTAAGTGAAATAGACTTACTTTCCGGGATTTATTTTTTGCATATACAAACAAATAGGAACACATATATACGAAAGATTATTAAGAAATAGCCCGGCTTTTGCCATATCAAAAAAGGAGTGATATATGAATATCATTCCTTTTTTTTATGTTTTCGACATAAGGTCACCCAAAAAAAATTGAATTTAGGAGTTGATATTTTTATCAATAACAACACTCAAAGCGAAGACTAATCATATAATTTTAACCAATTTTTCTACGTGAGACAAATGGCATATCGAGAATTTTTCGTAAAATTTGAAATAAGGTAGCGTAAAACTATCTGTTGTTTGAAGCGACTGTAGGGAGCAAGTTCAGATAGTTTAGCGGACGCATGAAAAATTTAGAAAAAGGCTCGTAAGCCTAGATTTTTTCTTACTTTTTCATCGATGGAAAAAGTAAAAGATAATTAGGTCACTCAAAAAATTCATATATAATTGATAATGGGTGATTTATAATTTTCTTTTAAAAATATATAGAAGACAGGAGATTTACTTTCCGGGATTTATTTTTTGCATATACAAACAAATAGGAACACATATATACGAAAGATTATTAAGAAATAGCCCGGCTTTTGCCATATCAAAAAAGGAGTGATGTATGAGTATCATTCCTTTTTATATATCTTATTTTTTACTTTCTATAGCTTCATAAACGAGAATATTATGAAAAAAGTCATGTTTTATTGACAAAAAAATATTAAGTTTGAGACGAAAAATAAAACAAGTATTACGACCATATGAGACCACTCAAAATTATTGTGCTTGCCAAGCAAGTACCTGATACCAGAAATGTAGGTCCCGATGCCATGAAACCTGATGGTACGGTAAACAGAAGCAAACTTCCCACTATTTTTAACCCCGATGATCTTCATGCTTTGGAATTGGCTTTGGATCTCAAAGATCGTATCTCCGGAACAGAAGTTGTTGTGTTGACAATGGGACCCAAAAAAGCGGCGGATATCATCAGAGAGTCATATTATCGAGGAGCAGATCGAGGTGTCATTATATCCGATAGAAGATTTGCAGGAGCAGATACTTTGGCAACGAGCTATACTTTGGCTAAAGGCTTGGAAAAATTGGCTCCTTATGATTTGATTTTGGCAGGAAGACAAGCCATTGACGGAGATACGGCGCAAGTAGGACCACAAACGGCAGAAAAACTTAATATTCCGCAAGTAACCTATGTAGAAGAGGTTATTGAAGTTACGGAAAACAGAATTGTCGCAAAAAGACGTATAGATGAAGGTGTGGAAGTGCTTTCGTCACCTATGCCGTGTCTGATGACAGTGCATGAATCTTCACCTGAATGTAGAAGCAGACAAGCTAAACGAGTGATGAAGTATAAATATGCGAAGTCTAAAACAGAATTGGCAGGCGTGAAAGAAGATAACCCGTTATTCAGTCTGTATAATGAAAGACCGTATTTAGTCATTTCCGAATGGAACGTAGAAGATATCAAGGCAGATGAAAACCAAATTGGGTTGGCAGGCTCTCCTACGAAAGTAAAATCAATCGAAAATATTGTATTGACCGCAGGAGAAGCAAAAATCTTGAGCGATTCTGATGCCGATATAAATACAATGATAAAAGAATTGATAGAAAATCACACAATAGGATAAGTTGCTCCCCGTAGGAGAAAATAGCCGGATGATTATGAGTTTAAAGTTCAAAGTAAAAAGTTTATAAAGTTGAGCATAGCGAAACGAAATCTCGAGGGCGAAGCAATTTGAGAATTAACGAATGATGAATGCTGAAGTTAATCATTTTATAAACAAACCCCGTAGGGGTTAAATGTTGATAGTAAGAAAAAAAAAGACATTTTTTTTGTCATGATTTTTTTGTAAAAATCATGACAAAATATGATGATAAAATATAACAAGTTGAATAACAATAGAATATAAAGATATAAACACATGAAAAGTATATTTGTTTATTGTGAAGTAGAAAATCAACAGATTGCAGAAATCAGTCAGGAACTGTTATCTGCCGGAAAACGTTTGGCGCAAAAAATAGGTTGTCCCTTGGAAGCGATGGTTTTCGGGAAAAATCTGAAGAATATTTCTGCACAAATTGCTCCGTATGGTGTAGATAAAATACATATAGCCGATGACGCACGTCTGGAACCTTATAGAACGCTGCCACATACAGCTTTGGCGAAGAAAATTTTAAAAGAAGAAGATCCTCAAATTGTTTTGTTTGGTGCAACGGCAGTCGGGAGAGATTTGGCACCTCGATTGGCATCTGCTTTAAGATGCGGATTGACTGCAGATTGTACGACTTTGGATATTGGATCGCATCATGTGGCTAAAGAAAATAAAACCTATGAAAATTTGCTTTATGCCATCAGACCTGCCTTTGGAGGAAGCATTATTGCCAATATCATTAATTGGGATATGCATCCACAAATGGCAACAGTCAGAGAAGGTGTGATGAAAAAAGAAATCTTTGATAAAAACTATCAATCGGAAGTACTACATATCGATGCAAATAAGATTCTTGGAGAGGAAGATTTCGTTGTAGAAATTATTGAACGTCATTTGGAAAAATCAGATGTCAATCTGAAAGAAGCACCGATTATCGTTTCCGGAGGGTATGGCGTTGGTTCAAAAGAAAATTTCGAACTGTTGTATGAGTTGGCAGATTTGCTTGGTGGAGATGTAGGAGGCTCTCGAGCCGCTGTTGATGCCGGATATATCGGGCATGACAGACAAATCGGGCAAACAGGTGTCACGGTTCGTCCTAAATTATATATAGCAGCAGGAATTTCCGGAGCGGTGCAACACACGGCGGGAATGGATGATGCATCAATGATTATTTCAATCAATACGGATGCAGATGCGCCCATCAATAAGCTGGCAGATTATGTGATTATTGGTGATGTGATGGAGGTGATCCCGAAGATGATAGAATCCTATAAAAAGAACGCAAAATAAAAAAAGTCTATATCAGGACTTATTAAATTAAAAATATCAAAAAAATGAATAATTTTTTCAAAGATACCCCCGATTTTAAATTTCATTTGACCCATCCGTTGGTCAAAAAAATTGTAGCGCTGAAAGAACGCGATTTTACAGAAGCACAAACTTATGATTATGCGCCTTTAAACTATGAAGATGCCATTGATTCTTATGAAAAAGTTTTGGAGATTGTCGGTGAAATTGCAGCAGAAATCATAGCGCCGAATGCAGAATCCGTAGATATTGAAGGACCGAAAATTGTAAACAATGAAGTGGTTTATGCCAAGGGAACAACAGAAAATTATAAAGCTTTATACAAGGCTCAGCTGATAGGTATGTCTCTTCCCAGAAAATACAGCGGATTGAATTTTCCATTATTGCCCTATGTAATTGCGGGAGAAATGATTGCCAGAGCAGACGCAGGATTTGCCAATATATGGGGTTTGCAAGATTGTGCGGAGACCATCTATGAATTTGGGTCTGAAGAACAAAAAGAAAAATATTTACCCAGATTTAATCGTGATGGAGATACGGCAGCTATGGTCTTGACAGAACCTGATGCCGGATCTGATTTACAAGCGGTAAATCTCAAAGCAACTTTTGATGAGAAAAAAAATATTTGGTATCTCAATGGTGTGAAAAGGTTTATCACCAACGGTGATGCGGATATTTCATTGGTGTTGGCAAGATCTGAAGAAAACACAACCGATGCCAGAGGATTGTCAATGTTTATTTATGATCGTAAACATCGAGCGGTTGAAGTAAGACATTTGGAAAGCAAGTTGGGCATCAAAGGCTCTCCTACCACCGAATTGGTTTTTAAAAATGCACCTGCTGAACTTGTCGGGAGAGAAAGATTCGGTCTGATTAAATATGTGATGTCATTGATGAATTCTGCACGTTTGGGTGTTGGGGCTCAGTCGGTTGGAATTTCTGAAGCCGCCTATAGAGAAGCGGTGAAATATGCCAGAGAACGAACGCAATTCGGACAGCCGATTATTCAGTTTCCGGCGGTTTATGAAATGATAACCAATATGAAAGTACGCATAGATGCACTTCGTGCATTATTGTATGAAACCGCCCGTTTTGTCGATTTAACAAAGGCTTATGAAGAAGTTTCAAAGGATAGAAAGTTGGAGAAAGAAGAACGATTGGAAATGAAGCATTACGGAAAATTGGCAAATGTGTTTACACCTTTGATTAAACTGATGGGCAGTGAAGCATCTAACAGCATTGCTTATGATGCTCTGCAAATTCACGGGGGAACCGGATTTATGAAAGATTTCCCGATTGAAAGAATTTATAGAGATGCCAGAATCACATCCATCTATGAAGGAACCACTCAATTACAGGTGGTGGCAGCCATCCGTGGTGTGACTACCGGCGTCTATCTGGAGCAAATTAGGGCATACGAACAAGAAGTGAGTCAGGAGAATCAAGTTTTGAAAAATAAATTAATGAAACTCACTGAGCAATATGTTCTTGCTTTAGAAAAAGTGGAAGCGGCAGAAGATTTAGACTATCTGGATTTTCATGCACGACGCTTGGTTGAAATGGCAGGGAATATTATTGCAGGATATTTGTTGATTATAGATAGTCAAAGAGATGAAAAGTATAAGAAGTCTGCCAAATCATTTGTGGATTTGGCTGCTGCAGAAAATCAACAGAAAAAAGACTATATCGACAATTTTGAAATAGGGGAGTTGGAGTTCTATAAACAAGCAATTGGATAGATAGGGCTTTTAGAGAAATATTCTTTTTGGAGTATTTTTTAGAAGTTGTTGTTATTCGTTTTTTTTAAAATTTTACGTTCAATTTCACATTAAACAACCTTCCGGTCAGATAGTTTTTTACTCGATACTGGTGTTTGCTGTAGATATCTCTTACCCACATATTTGAAATGCTGTTCTGTACGTCGAATAGATTGAGAATTTCAAAGCCGAAACTGATGTGTTTGAATTTATCCACCCACCTCGGTTTTTGTTTTTTATCGGTTAGAATATAGAAAATTCCAAGATCAGTCCTAAAATAATTTCCGGTTCTGAATTGATAGTCGTATGGGTCAGCATAAGAAGGGGAGCCGGCAATGAGTCCGGTATTAAAAACCATGTTTAAATACATTCTGATATTCGGAATTCTGGGCACATAGTCTTGAAAAAGCATGGCAAACTTCAAGCGTTGATCCGTAGGGCGATAGATATAGCCGCGATTGTTTAGGTTTTCTTTGGTTTTCATATAGCCAAGACTGAACCATGATTCCACTCCCGGAATAAATTCGCCGTTTAAACGTGTTTCAAATCCATAAGCAAAAGCAGTGGCGTTATTTTTGGCTTGATATCTGATTCTGACATTTTCCAAAGTGTATGGATTCACATCCCAAAGATATTTATAATAGGCCTCAGAGGTGAGTTTGAAAGGTCTTTTCCATATTTCAAAATACCAATCGTTTGCCAAGGAAACAATATATGATTTTTGCGCTTTAACTTCAGGTTTCAATTTTCCGATGGAATCTCTGAATTCTCGATAGAAAGGAGGCTGTTGATAGACTCCGGTTGCCAGACGAAATTCCATATTGTTTTTCCAATCGGGTTTGATGCCTAACAAAAATCGGGGACTAATCACATAATCGTGATGCAAGTTGTTTTTCATTTTATCGTTAATTTCCCAGAACTGTCCTCGCACACCGATATTTGTCCAGAGTTGATGTGTGCCGATTTTGAATTTTTTTCTTAAAGAAGCATAAGCAATATAGCGCTGAATCAGTGCATGGTTATAAGATTTTATTTTCTGATAGGGGAGTATAGGTGTTGCATCTAGATCATAGGGCTCTTCAATATTGAAAAGATTACGCGGATATAGACTGAATCCGGCAGAATCAATAACTTGCCATTCATTGAGACGGTCTTTGATATCTTCAAAACTCATTTTTATTCCGGTTTCGATGCTATTTTTTCCGAATATTTTTTTGAGCTTAAATTCCATATTGCCAATCAAAGCATCCAAATCATTTCGTGCATGATTCAGCTCTTCTCCTAAACTTTCCAAATTTTGCGGATTGCCGAAATCATCAGAACCTATATCGGTATTGGCTTCACCGATATTGTAGCCGCTGAGAATATCAAAATATTCTTCTTCTTGCGTATTATACAAAGAAGCAACAAGCGTATATTTCAATTTTTTGCTTGCCTTATATGTTCCTTTAAAAGCCCCGAAAAAAGTTTTATAATTGTCTTTTTCTTGACCGTGATAGTTGACCACAACCACTTTTGAATCTTGATAAGAACCGAAGTTGGTTTGTTTGATAATAGGCTTATAGTTATATAGATTTAAGGATATATTTCCTAAAAATTCTATAGATAATTTAGTGTTGAAATCATATTTCAGAAGCGATTGGATATCTGCAAAAACGGGGTGATAATCGACTTGAGTTTGTCTGCCGTTGACCAGCAGGGCATTATTACGATATCTAAGACCTAAAAGACTTCCGAATTTTTTATTTTTATATTCATTCGAGATGCCGCCGCCCAACAGGCTAAAGCTGGCATCCGTTTGGTTTTTCTTCGGATTTTTATAAGTGATATCCAGAACGGACGAGAGTTTATCTCCTTGTGTGGCAGAAAAGCCTCCCGGGAAGAAAAATATATTGCTGACCAAGTCTGAATTAACAAAACTCAATCCTTCTTGCTGACCGCTGCGAATCAAGAATGGACGATAGACTTCTATTTCGTTGATATAAACTTGGTTTTCATCAAAATTTCCGCCACGCACCATATACTGAGAGCTTAAATCATCTTGTCCGCTGGCAGAAGGCAAAGATTTGATTAGATTTTCCACTCCCGCTTGTGCTCCGGGCATCAGAACGGCATTGGTTTGTCCAACTTTTACACCGCCTTCTTTTTCTTTATTTGATCTTCCGACAACAACGACTTCTTTGATTTGTTCGGTTTTAGATTCGAGCTGAATGACAACAGATTTGTTTTCATTTGCCTTGAGTTTGATTTTTATGCTTTTGGTGTGGTAGTTGACATGAGAAAAAGTAATCTTGATTTTTTTATCGGCGGGAATGTGATATTCAAAACGACCATCGGCATCGGTGGTTGTTCCTGATGATTCGATAAGAATATTTACTTGAGCAACAGGCTTGTTGTTTTTGTCAAAGACTTGCCCCTTCAGGTTTGCTTTTTGCGCAATGGCAGATAGAGAAATTCCTAATAGAATAAACAGAAATATTTTTTTCAAACTGTAGGTTTTATCAATGAGTATTAAACGCATATCCGACTTCATTATTATCAAGGATGTTTATTTTTTGTAAGATTTGCTGAAATCAAGCGGCATATTTCCAAGAATTCTTCGTGCTTGCAATAAGCTTTTCTTTCTGTCCGGATTATAATTTTTATCTTTCGGATTGAGACTTTCGATTTTGACTTCTCCGGTGGCATGAATAATTTTTCCGTTTTTTATGTGTATGGCAACATGCGTGATTTTTTCTTTTCCGTTTTTGATTTTTCCGAAAAACAGCAGATCACCGGCTCGCAATTGAGAAAAATTATCGTCCAAATCAATTTTTTTACCCACTTTGACTTGCTGAGAAGCATCACGCGGCAAAAGATAGCCGAGTGAGGCATATACGGTTTTTGTAAATCCGCTGCAATCCATACCTTTGGCAGATGTGCCTCCCCACAGATAGGGAATGCCAAGAAATTGTCCGGCAAAGATAATCACATCATCGGGCAAGGCATATTGCTTGTTTGTAGCATCAAATTCATTAAGGTCAACAAGGTTTTCTGTGGAGATATAGCCGGTTCTTCCGTCGGGGTATAAAACTTTGACAAAATTATCTTCGACTTCCAATTTTGCAAATACATCGTTTATCACCATATCTGACACGGGGTTTGCATTTTTATTTGGTTTTTCATAGACTTGTCCGAAGACTGCGGTCACAATCATTTTTTCTTTGGAAAGCCAATCTTGGAATTCGTGCTGATTCAAGATTTTAATTCCGGCGGCATCACCCCATGCATAATATCCCTCGGGTGTTTGGACGTGATAGAATCCGTTTTTGTTTTCAAAAATATGCAAAGGAGTGCCCATTAGTGCTTGTGTGACCAATTCTGCAGAATGTTCGGGTTTGCTTCTCAGATTGGCAACAGACAGTCGTGTGATACCTATTTTATTTTTAAATTCTTTTAAGGGGAGCATCCTGACTTGGTCTTTAAATGAAATGTGATGTTTTTCAAGAGAATCTGTCAGGGCATTTAAAGCTTGCGGATAGTCACTGGTTCCGCTCAGAATCAAACTATTGTCTTTTTGGTCAAATTTGATTTCAAAAATATGGTCTCTGGAATCCGGAACAAATTTTTGTTTGACGCGGTTTATAATGTCATCATATTTTTTGTTTTGTGTTGCATTTTGTTGATTGTGGCAAGATGCGAGCATTGAAATAATGCTTATCCAAAAAAATACTTGTTTCATACGGCAAAAGTTTGGGTTGTAAATTTAAACAATTTTTATAGGCATCAAAATAAAAAAGCGCCGAAGTTTGCTTCGGCGCTTTTTGGCGTAATTATGGGAGACTATCTTCTTTTGAGTTTTGTAATAAGCCTTGGTGCTATATACAAGCAGGTAGCTTAATGACGAAAAATAACAATATTTTGAATTTTCGTCAATAACATGTATCTTTGTCGAAAAAGAAATAATGGTAAAACGAGAAATATATTTAAATAAGCTAAGGCAACTTAAAGACCAAAATCTAATAAAAGTTATTACAGGCATTCGGCGGAGTGGTAAATCTACTTTATTGGAAGCCTTTAAAAATGAATTAATATCAAGTGGTGTTTCTTACAAAAATATTATTTTCATCAATTTTGAGGAACGAGAAAATCTGAACTTTACAGACTGGACGGAATTATATGATGAGATCACAAAAACCGTAAAGGCTGACACTAAATATTATATCTTCTTAGATGAAGTGCAAATGATTAATGATTTCGAAAAACTAATTGACGGCTTATATGTCAAAAAAAATATAGATTTATACATAACAGGTTCCAATGCTTACCTATTATCGAGTGAATTGGCAACACTTTTATCGGGTAGATATATTGCGATTAATATTCAACCCTATTCGTTTAGAGAATATGTATTAGCCAATGAAGAAGAAAAAAACACCGACAAACTTTTCCGTAAATACTTAAATGAGAGCAGTTTTCCCGAGGCTGTAACGCTATCAAAACAAAATAAAAATTTAGTGAATAATTATCTGCAATCAATCTATGATACGGTGATAATTAAAGATATTGCCCAACGATACAAATTAAGAAACATACATAATCTACACCGGATTATAAGTTTTTTATTCAATTCGATCGGGTTTTATGTTTCACCCACCAATATAGCAAAAGAACTTAGCAAGAATTCTCAAAAAAAGATTTCACATAATACAATTATTAAGTATTTGAGTTTTCTAACTCAGTCTTATATTTTATATATGGCACCTCGTTACGACATAAAAGGCAAAGAATTACTTACAACAAATGAAAAATACTATGTTGTAGATTTGGGGTTAAGGAATATTACGACTACCAATAAATACGATACGGATTTGGGGCATAAACTGGAGAATATAGTTTATTTTGAACTATTTAGACGTGGAGGCAAAGTATATGTAGGAAAACACAATGATAAAGAAATTGATTTTGTAGTGCAAAAATCCAATAATGAAAGAGAGTATTATCAGGTGGCTTTTACTGTTAATGACGAAAAAACATTTAAAAGAGAAATTTCGGCATTTAAGAAAATTAACGACAATTATCCGAAATATCTTTTAACTCTTGATTATGATAGTGCAAATATAGATGGTATTCAAAAGTTAAATATTATTGATTGGTTATTACAGTAAGCCTGAAAAATAATCGTTTTTAAACTGTGACATCTCATATTCAAATCACTAACAATATATTTTAATGCAAAAGACAAGCATATATTGGCGTCTTTTGTTTTCTTAAAGTCAACTCCGGTGTTTTGAGATTGTTACTTTTCGGGCGATGCAAAAAAGTAGGGATAAAATAATTTTTTACTAATTGGACATCTAAAAATTTAGATATTGGGAGTTTAAACAATTTTTATAGGCATCAAAATAAAAAAGCGCCGAAGTTTGCTTCGGCG
>CAZAXU010000028.1:0-26012 GCA_964489245.1 uncultured Flavobacteriaceae bacterium | reverse complement strand
CAACTTTACAAACTTTCAACTTTACAAACTTTCAACTCTCATTACGTCTTCTTACTTTTTCAAAATCTTTTCTTGTTTTTCGATACTTTCTTGGTGGATGGCTTTAAAAATTCGGTGGATAAATTTTTCACTTAGTTCTTTTTTTCTTCCGAGTGTCAATACTTTTTGAACAATTTGTTCCCAACGGGCAGTTTGCAGAACAGCAACGTTTTTTTCCTGTTTAATTCGTCCTATTTCTTGTGCATATTTCATACGTTCCGATAAAATTTCAAGAAGCTCTTCATCCAATTGGTTGATATTTTGTCTGTAGAATTCCAACTTATCAATGGCTTCGGGGTCGATAAAACTTTGTTTTCTCAAGCACAGTCTATCGATGATTCTCAATAGGTTTTTGGGGGTTACTTGTTGTTTGGCATCGCTCCATGCCTCATTTGGATTGATGTGTGTTTCAATCATAAACCCCTGATATTGAAGGTCTAGAGCCATTTGAGAAATGTCATAAATACAATCCCTGCGCCCACAGATATGAGAAGGATCTATAATCATTGGAATATCAGGATATTGACGTTTGAAATCCAAGGCAATTTGCCAGTTGGGTTCATTTCGGTAGCTTCCGGGTCTGAAAGTGGAAAAACCACGGTGAATCACGCCCAAATTTTCGATGCCAACCTGATAAAATCTTTCAACGGCACCAATCCACAATGATAAATCCGGATTAATGGGATTTTTTATCAGAATGGTTTTGTGAGTACCTTTAATGGCATCGGCAATTTCTTGAACGGCAAACGGATTGACTGAAGTTCTGGCACCGATCCATAAAAGATCGATATCATATTTCAGCGCCAAGGCGGCATGTTGTGCATTGGCAATTTCAATGGCAATTTTCATTCCGGTTTCTTCTTTCACACGCTTGAGCCAAGGCAGAGCTTTTTCTCCAACGCCTTCAAAACTTCCGGGACGTGTGCGGGGTTTCCAAACGCCGGCACGAAAAACCTGAATGCGCTTGTCTTTCATGTTTTTTGCGGTTTCAAGCACTTGTTCTTCGGTTTCTGCACTGCAAGGCCCAGCAATCATCAACGGATATTCAGTTGTGATTTGCTTCAGCCAAGAATTGAATTTTTTTGTTTTCATATCAATAGGTTAAAGAATAAAATTTATGTCTATTTAATCTGATCAATTATTTTTTCGATATGGTTTATTTCTTGCAAAGTCTCCTTGATTTTTTGTTTGTTCCCACGATACAGCATGATTTTAAATCGGTTTAAATTATCGATATATTCATCCAGGGATTGAAGAATATGTTTTTTGTTTTCCAAAAAAATAGGACTCCAAGTGTTTGGGGAGCTTTTTGCCAAACGAACGGTCGATGCAAATCCGCTTCCCGCCATTTGAAAAATATTTTTTTCGTCTTTTTCCAAATCCATAACGGTTTTTCCCAGCATAAAAGAACTGATATGAGACAGGTGAGAGACATAAGCAATATGCTTGTCGTGTTCGGCGCTGTTCATTGAAATGAGAGTCATCTTCAAATCGTTAAACAGTTTTTTTGCTTTTTTCAATATTCTTTGTTCGGTCATTTCCTCATCACAGATTATGTTTATTTTTCCTTTGAAAAGTGTTTCAAAAGCAGCTTGCGGTCCTGAATATTCGGTTCCGGCAATGGGATGTGCCAATAAAAAATTTTTTCGCATCGGATGGTTTTTTACTTGAAGAGCTATGTTTTGTTTGGTAGAGCCCACATCAAATACCAGACAATCTTCAGATATTTGTTCGAGTACATTTTTGGCAATTTCAGGAATTGTTTGCACGGGTGTGGCAATAATCACCGCATCCATTTGTTTTAGGTTTTTATCCGTAAGGGTTTGATCCGTGAGCTTGAGCTGCATGGCTTTCTGCAGGTGTTGTTTGTCTTGTCCGTAGATTTCACTGTTATATGCTTTTTTTAGTGCCAAAGCAAATGAGCCGCCAATGAGTCCGGTTCCGATAATGCCTATTTTTTTCATAGTCTTTCCAATGCTTTTGTCAATAGTTTTTCATTTACGCTTAGTGATATTCTGATATAATTATCTGAATTTTTTCCAAAGATAAATCCGGGAGCAACAAAAATGTTTTTTTCATAGAGCAATTTGTCGCTCATTTCTTTTGATGAAACACCTTTCGGCAATTTTGCCCAGACAAACATGCCTGCGGTATCGGCTTGCGTTCCGGCATTGATTCTGTCGAGAATTTTTAGTGCGATTTTTTTTCTTCTGCTATAGATTTTATTGATTTTTTGATACCATTTATCCGGCATATTCAATGCGGCTATTGCTGCTTGTTGTGTGCCATAGAACATGCCACTGTCCATATTACTTTTGAACTTCATCACACTATCTATATGTTTTTTGCTGCCCACTAACATCCCGACACGCCATCCGGCCATATTATGAGATTTGCTTAAAGAGTTGAGCTCAAGAGCATGATTTCTTGCTCCTGAAACTTTTAAGATGCTCAAATAATTCTTGTTCAAGATAAAACTGTATGGATTGTCATTGATTATCAGAATATCGTGTTGTTTGGCAAAGTCTATAATAGCCTGAAAATGCATTTTGCTTGCAGTGGCACCTGTGGGCATATGCGGATAGTTAATCCACATCAATTTGACTTTGGATAAATCTTGTTTTTCAAGTTGCTCCAAATCGGGTAGCCAATTATTTTTTTCATTTAGGGCATAATAGATTGGTTTTCCTCCCGCAAGCAAACTTGCAGCAGCGTAAGTCATATATCCGGGGTCGGGAAGAAGCACTTTGTCTCCTTTGTTCAAAAAAGTCATGGAAATGTGCATGATGCCCTCTTTAGAACCCATTAAAGGAAGCACTTCTGTTTCAGGATTTAGTCTGACTTTATAATGTTTGCAGTAGAAGTCAGAAATTGCCAAACGAAATTCAGCAATACCCCGATAGTTTTGATATGAATGCTTATCATCTTGTGCAATGGCGGTTTTTAGCGCATCGATAACCTCTTTTGGCGGAGGCAAATCAGGACTGCCGATGCCAAGATTAATGATGTTTTTTCCTTGTTGTTGCAAATCGGATATTTCTTTGAGTTTGGTTGAAAAATAATATTCGTTGATATGTTCTAATCGTTTTGATGATTTCATAATACTGTTGGTTTACATTTTCCTGCCGGATTTATACTCTCCCAGAATTTTTAATTCCAATACTTTCTGAGCCACTTTATACATGGCAATTTGATAGGTTTCTTGGTCTTCAATCAACAGATCTACAAAAAAGGCATATTCCCAAGGTTTATCAACAATGGGAAGCGATTGTATCTTGCTCATATTCAGTTTGTAATCATTAAAAATTTGTAAAATACCGACCAAGCTTCCGGCTTCATGAGACAGTTTGAAACGAATAGATGCCTTGTTAAAATCTTGTTTTGATTGTCCATTGTTTTTATCCAAAACCACAAAACGTGTAGCATTGATTTGATTGGTTTGAATACTTTTGGCAATCATTTCAAGTCGGTAGATTTTTGCTGCTTCATAGCCGGCGATGGCAGCAATTCCTTTCAGTTGTTTTTGCTGGATGATTTTTGCCATTTCCGCTGTATCTTTCTCTTCAACCAATTTGATATACGGATGTTTTCTAAAAAATTTCCTACATTGTAAAAGCGCCATCGGGTGACTCCAAACTTCTTTAATATCCTGAATATTTTGCTTGGGAAGCGCCATAAGATGATGTTGTATAGGCAAATAATGTTCGCCGCAAACATGCAAATCGTATTCGTCTATTAAAGAGTAGTTGGGCAAAATGGCTCCGGCAATGGTGTTTTCAATAGCCATGACTCCCTTACCGATTTTGTTTTGCTTGAGAAGTATTGGAATTTCGTTAAAATCCATACATTCAACAAACTCATGTTTTGTTCCGAAAATATTTTTTGCCGCTTCATAATGAAATGAGCCGATTGTTCCTTGAATTCCTATCTTCATCTTTTATATAATTTTTCAATAAAAAAAAAGTCCCGATTTCTCAGGACTTTAGTAATGGTTTAAGCTTAAAATCATACACAGAAAGTCCCTCCTTTTACATAAAAATAAAAGTAAAAAAAGAAACTAAAATAAGTATGATTTAATTTCATCTCTTGTTTGTTTATGGAGCAAATATATAAATATTTCTTATAAAACAAAGATTTATATTTCCAAACTCTCTCCGATTTTCGGAAGCAATAGGTTTTTGCCGGCTTTGTTAAAAGCTTCAACTGCTTGATTCTTATCAATTTCGATATATCCGAAAGTATCATAATGATAGCCGAGAACCTTTTCTGTTTCAACATAGTCGGCAGCAATAACGGCACTGTCAATTCCCATAGTAAAATTATCTCCGATGGGTAAAATTGCCAAATCAAGCTTGGTGAATAGCGGAATGATTTTCATATCCATAGTCAATCCGGTATCTCCGGCAATATAGATTGATTTTCCTTCGCTTTCCAATACAAATCCGGCAGGATTTCCACCATAGGTGCCATCGGCAAAACTGCTGGAATGCCAAGCATTGACCATAGTGATTTTTCCAAAGTCAAAATTCCAACTTCCCCCGTGATTCATCGGGTGTCCTTGAATGCCTTTGTTAGAAAAATAGGTTACAATTTCAAAGTTTGAAATCAATATGGGATTGTTGCTTGCCGAAGCAATGCTTTCCACATCCAAAACATGGTCTTGATGGGCATGTGTGATTAAAAAATAATCCGTTTGAATTTCATCAAGTTTAATTTTTCCGTTGAGTATGGGGTTCCCTGAAACAAAAGGGTCAACGATAACTTTTTTTCCTGCAGTTTCTATCAGCAGGGATGCGTGTCCTAAATATGTGATTTTCATGCTTATGATTTTTCACAGCAAGTTAGTAATTTTTAAAACGGATTTCAAGTATAATTATACTAAAATTGATAATTTATGTTTAAGACATAATATTTTTCCGTTTTATAAAGACCTACTCCAAAATTTTTATTTTTATATGGCTTCACGAATAACAGGGAACTGCCGATTCCGACAACTGCGCCACCTAATACATCCCATTTATCGTGTTTATTGGCTTTAATTCGAGTATATCCAACATAGGAAGCCAGTAAATAGGCAGGTATACCGACTTTCCAGCCGTAGCGTAATTGTAAAAAAGATGCACCTGTGAAAGCAGATGCCGTATGACCGGACGGAAAAGAATAATTGCTGCCGTTAGGACGCTTTTTGTTAATAATCCTTTTGACACTATGCGTAAAGATCATGGCGGTGGCATAAGATTTTAAGAATTGCCAATGTGGTTTGTCATCGCTTTGATAGAAATATGTAGAACTCAAAGCGATTGCCGGTAGGGCAAATTGTAAAATATCTCCTGAAGTTTCGGATGCTGTTTTTTGAGCAGTTATCCCAAGGCTAATAAAAAATATAATACCGAAAAAAATGTTTGTATTTTTCACAGTTTGCCTCTTATCTGTTGTTTTTAATCCATTTCAGCATCAATTCATAGGCTTTTGAAACGGTTCTGTTTACGGCTTTCTCTCTGGGCTGTCCGTGCAGGAAACGATATGCTTGAACATTGTTTTTGTCTGCAATGGCAATGATGCAAGTGCCAACTTCCGCATTGCTGTCTCCTTTTGTAGGTCCTGCATTTCCGGTAGTAGCCACACCAAAATCGGCATGCATCATCCGTCGGATGTTTTCAGCCATGGCTTTGGCAACTTCTTCACTGACCACAGAGTGTCGATTGATTAATTGCTTGGGAATTTGAAGCATATTGATTTTTATATCGGTGCCATAGGCAACAATTCCGCCTTTCAGAAAAACCGAAGCTCCCGGAATTTGTGCCAAATGGCTGACCAAAAGACCGCCGGTGCAACTCTCTGCAAAGGCTATGCTTTGTTTTGAGTCTGTCAGTTTTTGGTGCAAAGCAAGTTCCAAATTTTCCACTTCCTCAGAAATGCTTAAATCAGGAATATTTTGCTTCAGCTTTTGGACTTCTCGCTCGACAATTTCAATAAGTTTTTCTTTATGATTCCCTTTGATGGAGAGCCTTAATCTGATGCGTCCGGGATGTGGCAAATAGGCCAAGCTGATTTCTTTCGGAAGTTGATTCTCCCAATTTTCTATACGATGAGCCAACAAGCTTTCTCCAATTCCAAAAACGGTAACAGTTTTGTGATAGAGTATAGGAAGTTGATATTTTTGCTTGATGCGCGGAAGTGCTTCTTGCTCAAAAATATGTTTCATCTCAAAAGGAACACCGGGCATGAAAATATAGACTTTGCTTTTGTTTTCAATCCACATTCCGGGAGCTGTTCCGTAGTGGTTCCAAAGTATTTTTGCCTGAGAAGGAACATAAGATTGCCCATGATTATTTTCCGTATAAGGATAGTCCATTTTGGCAAACATTTTTTTGATATGCGCCTCGATTTCGGGATGATGAATCAATTCATCTTGAAAGAAGTCAGCAATGCTTTGTTTGGTCAAATCGTCTTTGGTAGGTCCCAATCCGCCGGTGGTCAAAATGATATCTGCTTGTACGTTTGCCAATGCCTCGGCAATGGCTTCGGGTTTGTCTGCAATACTCAACATTTTGATAGTATCCACACCGATTTTTCGAAGTTGTTGTGCCAACCATTGCGCATTGGAATTGTTGATTTGCCCGATGAGAATTTCGTCGCCTATATTGATAATTTCTGCTGTCATTCAATTGTTTTTTTATTCTTTGTTTTTGAGTAACGGAACAAATCTGAACTGTCCGTGTTCGCAAATATTGATTTGTCCGTTTTTGTCTTTGGTGATGCATTGCATAACTTGGGCATTTGTTCCCACGGGAATTACCATACAACCTTCCGGTTTGAGTTGTTCCACAAGCGCCTCCGGAATATAGGGAGCGGCGGCGGTTACAATAATTTTGTCAAAAGGCGCATATTGCTGCAATCCTTTATATCCATCGCCATAGCCTATATATTTTGGGCGATAGCCCAATTCATCCAATTTCCTTTTTGCCTTGAGAAACAATTCTTTGATTCTTTCAATGGTATATACTTCAGCGCCCATTTCAATCAGAACGGATGCTTGATATCCGGAGCCCGTTCCGATTTCCAATATTTTTTCTCCGCGTTTGATTGCTAACAGTTCCGTCTGAAAAGCAACGGTATAAGGTTGTGAAATGGTCTGATTGGCGGCAATGGGAAAAGCTTTGTCTTGATAGGCATGGCTTTCAAGTGCAGATTCAAAAAACAAATGTCTGGGCACTTTGGCAATTGCCTTGAGCACATTCTTATCCGTAATCCCTTTGGAAACAATTGTTTTGATTAATTTATTTCTCAATCCTTGATGTCTGGGCGTGTCTTGCATCGGCTCAAAATATTTATGGGATAAAAATACTTATTTCATAGGATAAAATCCTAAAAAATCTTAAATTTGTTTCGTTTAAAAATATAAAATATTCATTATGAAAAAAATAGCTGTTATCGGTGCGGGAACCATGGGAAACGGAATTGCTCATGTTTTTGCACAATCAGGATATGAAGTCAATCTTGTCGATGTGTCTAAAAGCGCTTTAGACCGAGCCATGGATACCATCACTAAAAACCTGATGAGATTGCTCTCCAAAGAAAAAATTGACGAGGCAACCAAAGAATCTACTTTAAAAAATATTAGCACTTTTGATTCTCTAAAAGATGGTGTGCAGGGTGTTGATCTAGTGGTGGAAGCTGCTACGGAAAATAAAGATTTGAAACTAAAAATCTTTAAGGAAATAGATGCAAATACGCCTGAGCATGTGATTTTGGCAACCAATACATCTTCCATTTCAATCACCACCATTGCTTCTGTCACCAAAAGACCGGATAAGGTGATCGGTATGCATTTCATGAATCCTGTTCCGATTATGAAGCTCATTGAAATTATCAGAGGCTATTCCACTTCTGATCAGACCAACAAAACCATTATGGAATTGTCTGAGAAATTGGGAAAAGTTCCGGTTGAAGTAAATGACTACCCGGGTTTTGTTGCCAACAGGATTTTGATGCCAATGATCAATGAAGCAATTGAAACACTATATAACGGCGTGGCGGGTGTTGAAGAAATTGATACTGTGATGAAATTGGGTATGGGGCATCCTATGGGGCCTTTACAATTGGCGGATTTCATTGGTTTGGATGTATGTTTGGCAATTCTTGATGTGATGTATGAAGGTTTCAAAAATCCGAAGTATGCACCTAATCCTTTATTGGTGAAAATGGTTGAAGCGGGCAAGCTGGGAGTGAAATCGGGTGAAGGTTTCTATGACTATAGCGAAAGCAGGAAAGCAGAAAAAGTGTCTGCGCAATTTTTGAGATAAGCCGCTAGTTTTATGCTTATCTATGGAGCTGTGCGAAGTTGCAAACTTCGCACAGCTTTTTTTTGAGTTCTACTGAAAAATATAGCGTTCCGTTCTTCCATCCGGACTTACAAATTGGATGGTGTTTTGTCTCAAATTACTATTGGAAAGAATATCCCTGACATCGTTGATGGAATAGACCCGATTGTTATTGATTTCTGTGATAATGTAGCCCGGACGAATACCGTTTTGATACAATAAATTATTATTTACATTGCTGATAATCACGCCGTTTTTTAATCCGTATTTTTTCAATGTTTTTTGATTGATATCCTTGATAGTGATTCCTAAAGATTTGATATAGGTTGAATCGCTTTTATTCAATGCCACTTCAAAGTTCATTTTTTTATGATTGCGCAGCACGACAACATCAACCAAATCGTTCGGATTTTTTGTTTTTAAAAAGCCCAATAAATCTGCCATGGTAGATATTTTGGTATTGTCCATTTTCACGATAATATCTCCGATTTCCAATCCGGCTTTTTCTGCTCCGGTATCGGCTTCAATGCCATAAATATAAACTCCCTCGGTTTCAGAAATATGAAGTTCTTTGGATACTTTATCGTTAAGCTCGGCACCGCGTATGCCCAGCACACCTTTTTGAATCATGCCATACTCCAAGATATCGTCCACAATTTTTTTGACAATGTTTGAAGGAATGGCAAAAGAATAACCGATATATGATCCTGTTCTGGAATAAATCATGGTGTTCATTCCGATGAATTGCGCATGCGTATTGACCAAAGCTCCGCCACTATTTCCGGGATTGACCACAGCGTCGGTTTGAATGAAACTGTCAATATGATTGGTCCCTTTGATATCTCTAGCTTTTGCACTGATGATGCCGGCCGTTACAGTGGTTCCCAGATTAAAAGGATTGCCGATGGCTAGCGCCCATTCTCCTAATTTGACATTGTCTGAATCTCCGAAAGGAAGAAAAGGAAGGTTTTCTGCATCGATTTTTAATACGGCAACATCAGAGCCAATATCTGTTCCAACCAATTTTGCTTTGTAGGTTTTCTTATTTTCCAAGGTTACTTCAATTTCTGCCGCATCTTTGATTACGTGATTATTGGTGACAATATATCCGTCGGGGGAGATGATAACTCCGGAACCGGTTCCTTCTTGTTTTTGCACAGGACCTTCTCTATAACCGTAAAAGTAGCGCTGATATTGAACATAATATCTGGTGTTCCTGACATGAACCACGGCATCTTTGGTGGTTTTCACCACTTTGCTGAAATCGGGAATAGGACTGGGAACGGCATTCAAACTGTTTTCGTCATGCTTGACCTGATAGATATTAGACCGAATATTGTTTTCTGTATTTCTTTTTTCAATTTGGATCTTTTGATTTGAAATACTGTCTTTTTTCAAATAATTATATCCTAAAATGGTGAATAAAGAGCTTGCAAATGCTACAAGCGCCAAGCTGAATATCTTTTTCATAGCCTTCTGTTTTTTTAGAATTTATACCCCAAAATTATACCAATTCCACAAAATGTCAGTATCTTTAACGCCAATTTAACACGAAATATTATGTTAAAATCAGACGCTGAAACCATCAAGCTTAGAGCTTTAGAACCAAAAGATATCGATTTTCTCTATGATTTGGAAAATGATATGAGTCTATGGCATCTGAGTCATACGCAACAGTTTTTTTCCAAGCATTTACTGAAGCAATATATTGCAAATGCCGATAAGGATATTTATGAAGCAAAACAGCTTCGTCTGGCAATTTGTAATATAAAAAATAATGCACTCATCGGATTTATAGATTTATTTGATTTTGATCCTAAAAACAGAAGGGCAGGAGTTGGAATCATTATTAAAAAACAGAAAGAAAGAAATCAAGGTTATGGTGAGGCTGCTTTGCAATTGATTATTGATTTTGCATTTAATATCTTACATTTGCATCAAATTTATGCCAATATTTCAGCAGATAATCTGCCAAGTTTGCAGTTGTTTGAAAAGCTTGGTTTTGAATTGGTTGGCAAAAAGAAAGAATGGAATTACGACGGGGAAAATTATAAGGATGAATTTTTGTATCAAAAAATAAAATAATAAATTGATTAACAGTAAAATATGAAAATATAAATATATGAGATTTATAAAATATTTATTTATGTTGCTTGTTGTTTTCGGAATTGCATCAGGTTATTTTGTCTATACTGCATTATATCAATCCAATATTCAATTTAGTGAAGAAAAAGCTTTTGTAGACTTGGCAAAACACGCAAATTATGATTCTCTGCTGGTCAAGTTGACTCCTTATCTAAAAAGCGTTACAAAATTTAAAACAGCTTCAAAAATCAAAAGATTCAGCAGAGTGCATCCGGGCAGATATTTGATCAAAAACGGTATGAGCAACAACGAATTAATCAATATGCTTCGTATTGGCAAACAAGTGGAAATCAAAGTCACTTTTAACAACCAAAATTCTCTTGAAGATTTGGCCGGTGCCTTGAGCAGACAAATTGCACCGGATTCGGTTCATTTGTTAGAAACAATGTTGAATAAGGATTTTATCAGAAAAAACGGATTCAACCCAAACAATGCTTTGTTGATGTATGTTCCGAATACTTACAGGGTCTTTTATAGTATTTCTGCCGAAAAATTTCGCAAGAAAATGTTGAATGAATACAAACTCTTTTGGAACAAAGAAAGAATGCAGAAAGCGAAGGATTTAGGGCTAACGCCGTTAGAAGTAGGCATTTTGGCATCCATTGTGCAGCAAGAATCGAATATTCAAAAAGAACGTCCGAGAATTGCAGGGGTTTACTTAAACAGATTGAAAGACAATTGGTTGCTGCAGGCGGATCCTACCGTGAAATATGCCTATCAACAACAGTACGGAAAGGATTTGGTGATTAAAAGAGTCTTGAATAAACATAAAGAAATGGATTCTCCTTATAATACATATAAATATACAGGATTACCTCCGGGACCAATCTGCATGCCCGATATTGTGAGTATAGATGCTGTTCTCAATCCTGAAAAGCACAGTTTTTATTATTTTGTGGCAGACTTTGACAAACCCGGTTATCACACATTTTCCAAAAGCTTGTCTGAGCACAATAGGCATGCAAATACCTATCACAGGTCTTTGAATAGGCAAGGAATCTATCACTAGTTCTAATCTCCTTATTTTTAAGCATCTGATTTATTAACAATTAAGTTTTGATAACTTTTTGTAAAAAAAATTGCAAGTTTCATATTTGGTATTATATTTGCAGCCGAATTTCTGTCGATAATTAAATTTCGGTTGTTGACAAATTCTAATAAAAAGAAAAAAATGAATCTAAAAATAAGAGACATATATATCATAGGCCTGATTGTTGTGCTCTTGGGATTTGCAAACTATATATTTGATGCCAATGAAATCGAAATTATAGAAATCTCAAGACCTGCTCATGCTTGGTCTTATGTGCCTACACAAGAGCAAATGCATGAGATGCAAAAGAAAGTTGCAAAAATTCCTTTCGTATCCGAGGATTTCGTAGGTTTCAAAGAAGCATTGGCATTTAAAGAGTCTCAAGGAAAATATTCAAGGGTAAACACGCTTGGATATATGGGAAAATATCAATTCGGAAGGTCAACTTTAAGAAGTTTACACATTAACCCCAATAAGTTTTTAAAAGACCCCATACTTCAAGAGAAAGTCTTTTTGGCAAATGTAAAAAGAAATAAATGGCATTTAAGAAAGGAAATAAAAAGATTTTCAGGAAAGAGAATTAAAGGAATCAAAATCACGGAATCCGGTATTTTAGCGGCTGCGCATTTGGGCGGAGTAGGAGCGGTGAAAAAGTTTTTGTATTCTTATGGAAAAAAAGGAAGTTCAGATGCTTATGGTGCCACGGTTGCTCATTATTTAAGAAAGTTTTCGGATTATGATTTAAGCGATATCACTCCGAGCAAAAATCCAAGTTTGGAATAAAAGTTCTCTTCTAAGCTTGAAAAATAAATACAGTCGGTCTTTTATGGAGATCGACTTTTTTATTTTTCCAATTTTTGACAGACAGTGTTTGAATGGTTTCAGTTGGAAGTGTCAAATCCGTGGCTATACAGAGTTTTGTATTATTATGCAGGGTTTTGACAAGTTGTTCAAACATTTTTTGGTTGCGATAGGGTGTTTCGATAAAAATTTCTGCGCTTTGACTCCGCATGGATTTTTGTTCCATAATCTTGAGTTTCTGTTTTAACTCAGATGAGTCTATAGGCAAATAACCGTGAAAAGAAAAATGTTGACCGTTTAGCCCTGAAGCCATTAAAGCCAATAGGAGAGAAGATGGTCCGACAAAAGGTTTAACGATGATTTTGTTTTTGTGCGCTAAGTCAATCACCAAAGATCCGGGATCTGCAATGGCGGGCAAACCGGCTTCAGAGAGCAAACCCATATCATTGCCTTGTAACAGAGGTTGAATGAACTCGTGAAGATTTGAGAATTTGTTGTGTTTGTTTAATTGAAAAATGATAAGTTCGGATTGTTTTTTTTCGGGAGCGACCAATTTGATAAACCTACGTGCCGTTTTTTCATTTTCTACAATAAAATAAGTCAGTTTTTCGATTTGTTGCTTGATAGTTTCAGGCAATACCTCCTGATAATTCATCTCTCCCAAGGTTGTAGGAAGCAAATAGAGCGTGGCTTTACTCATGATTTAGGTTATTAGCAATTTTGTCGGTTGCCATGTCCAGCATTTTATAAATCATTTGTGCAGCGCTTCTGCCTTTTTGGTAAGAGTCGGGGACATCAAGGTTTTCATCAGGAAAAACTTCATTCAAGATAAAATCGACTTTCTGCAATTTTTGTTTGTCTTTTGTAAGCTTTCTGATTAGCTGCATATTATAGCTGTCCATGATATAGATTTTATCAAAGCGATCAAAATCTTGCATTTTGAATTTTCTGGCACGTAAACCGGAGATATCCAAATCGTTTTTTCGGGCAATTTCTTGAGAACTGTCACAGGGCGCTTCGCCAATATGCCAATCGTCCAGCCCGGCAGAATCAACAAATACTTTCTCCGTCGAGACTTTTGATTTAAGAAGTCCTTCAGCTAAGGGAGATCTGCAAATGTTTCCCAAGCAAACCATTAAAATATTAATTTTTGACATGAGCTATAGAGAAAACTTGGTTTCTAAATCAGAATAGATTTTTTTAAATTCTTTATCGATTCTTTTCAGATCATCAATTGTCTTATAGGCATATAATACCGTTGCATGATTTCGGTCGCCAATTTGCTTGCCGATTTCGGCATAAGGTTTATTGGTGATTTTTTTAGCAAAATACATAGCAAAATGACGCGCTTGAACAATTTCTCTTTTTCTGGATTTTGATTTGATATCGTCAATATCAACGCCAAAATGTTTAGAAACGATTTCTTGAATCATGGCAATTGAGAGCGAAGGTTTGTTTTGCTTCACATAGTTCTGAATAATTTCTTTGGCAAGCTCCAAATTAATTTCTCTATGGTCAAAAGAAGCATGCGCAATAAGAGAAATGATAATGCCTTCCAACTCACGAATATTGGTTTGGATTTTTTTGGCGATAAAATCAATCACTTCTTCGGGAATCTTCACACCGTCGTGATATAATTTGTTTTCAATTATTTTCTTACGGGTTTCATATGTTGGTTTTTGCAATTCGGCAGACAATCCCCATTTGAATCGAGAAAGTAGTCGGCGTTCAATGTCTTGCATATCTACCGGAGTCTTATCCGCTGTCAGAATAATCTGTTTTTTATTTTGATGTAAATGATTAAAAATATGGAAGAAAACATCTTGCGTGCCGGGTTTTCCCGATAAAAATTGAATATCGTCAATAATCAAAACATCAATCATTTGATAGAAATGAATAAAATCATTTCTGTTGTTTCTTTGTATGGATGTGGTATATTGTTGGATAAATTTCTCCGTAGAAACATATAAAACCGTTTTGTCGGGAAATTTGCTGCGCACTTCAATCCCTACAGCATTTGCCAAATGTGTTTTTCCCAATCCGACATCCCCGTAAATCAGTAAAGGATTGAAAGATGTTCCACCGGGCTTATTTGCAACAGCCATAGCGGCATTTCTTGCCAATCTGTTTGAGCTTCCTTCTACAAAATTATCAAAACTATAGTGAGGGTTTAACTGAGAATCGATTTGAATTTTTTTAATTCCGGGAACCGCAAAGGGATTTTTAATATCTGAAGTGAACCGATTGGCCGCTTTTTTGTTTTTGGTTTCAACACGAGGTCTGTTTGAACTTGGATAATCAATCAGATGCTCTTCATTTTTTTTGCTATTATTGCTCATTTTGATGCTGTAAACCAATTTTGCATCGTTGCCTAAATTCTTTGTAAGCGCAATTTTTAGCAATTGCAGATAATGTTCTTCAATCCACTCATAATAGAACTTGCTTGGAACTTGAATCTTTAATTTTTTTCCTTTTAATTCAATAGGAGTGAGCGGTTTGAACCAAGTTTCATAAGCCACATCGTCAATGTTGTCCTTTATAAAGGAGAGACAGTTATTCCATAACTTAACAGCTTGATTCATAGTTATTTAGTAAGGTATTCCGGTTAAATTGCTCAGTGTTGTGCGCTAAACTTATATGCAAAAGTGAGACAAAAATTTGAATAAAAAAAATTTTTTTTGACTTGTTTTTTAATTTTTTTTGTCTTATTATATGGGAGTCGAAAAAAGTGATTTTTTTCAGAAAAATAGTATTAGATTTGTTTGTTAATGTAAAAAAATTGTAAAGAAAAAATGAAAAATAAATATCACGAAATTAAATTTCGAACCAGATATGCCGAAACTGACCAGATGGGTTACATTCATCACAGTATTTATGCTCAATATTTTGAAATGGGACGCATAGATTGGATGAACAAAATTGGAATTTCATACAAAGAAATGGAAAAAAACGGTATTATTTTACCGGTATATACCCTGTCGGTTAAATATTTTGTTCCGCTGACTTTTGACGAAGAAATTCGTTTGCATACTTTTGTAAAATATCTCAAAGGAGCTCGTTTGTCTTTTGGATATGAAATATTCAATGAAAAAAATGAAAAATCCACGGAAGCAGAAGTTGTTTTGGTTTTTGCAGATGTTGCCGGAAGACCGATTCGTCCGCCTAAGTTTTTTGTGGATAAATTGAATGAATTGAAATAGATAATTTTGATAGCGTATCTTTGTTAGCAGGTGTAAGCAAAAAAGCGTTTCAATACAATAAAGCGGAGCTTCATCACTCGGCATGACAAAACATGATGATGAAACAAAACGTAATAAATTGATTAACAGTAAAATATGAAAACAAAATTAAGTGTAAACATAAACAAAATAGCAACTCTGAGAAATGCTAGAGGGGCAGATTATCCGAGTGTAGCTGAATTTGGAAAATTAGTTCAGGAATTTGGTGCCGACGGTGTCACGATTCATCCAAGACCCGATGAAAGACACATTAAATATAATGACGCCAAAATACTCCGATCATTAGTACATACGGAACTGAATATCGAAGGAAATCCTATTCCGAAATTTATTGACTTGGTTTTGGAGGTGAAACCGGAACAAGTAACTTTGGTTCCGGATGATCCGAACCAACTGACTTCAGATCATGGTTGGGATACCGTTAAGCATAGAGACTATTTGGTTGAGATTATTCAAGAATTTAAAAAAAATGGCATCAGAACATCCATTTTTGTTGATCCTATTCCAGAAATGCTCGAAGGCGCTGTTCAAACGGGAACAGATAGGATAGAACTCTATACGGAATCCTATGCCGCTGAATATGCCAAGGGAAATGCAGCCAAGCTGATTGGAGCTTTCAGTCAAGCTTCAAAATTGGGACATAGTTTGGGTTTGGGAATCAATGCGGGGCATGATTTGAATCTCCAAAATATAGCCTATTTCAAAAACAATTTGCCTTTTCTTGACGAAGTTTCCATCGGGCATGCTTTGGTGGTTGAATCTCTGCTCTACGGAATGGAAAACGTGATTCAGATGTATCAAAATAAATTGAAGTAATGATGCAGAAACTATTGCATGCAAAACTTGTTGGAAGTGGTAATCCACTATTGGTTTTACACGGTTTTCTTGGCATGGGAGACAATTGGATCAGTTTGGCAAAAAAATATGCGGAGCATGGACTGAAGGTTCATTTAATAGACCAAAGAAATCACGGAAAAAGTTTCCATGCCGATGAAATGAACTATGAAGAGATGTCTGCAGATTTGTTTGAATATATACAACACTATAATTTGGTTGACATTATATTGTTGGGACATTCCATGGGAGGAAAAACCGCTATGGATTTTTCTGTAAAGCACCCCGATCTAATCAAAAAACTGATTGTGGTGGATATTTCCCCTAAATTTTATGCGCCGCATCATAATTTTCTTTTTGATGCTTTAGCCCTCGTTTCATTTGAAAAAGCTAAAACGCGAAAAGATATTGAAATGCAACTATCTCAAAAGATAGACTCTCTGCCGATTAGACAATTTTTGATGAAAAATTTAAAACGCAATACTCAACAAAAATTTCAATGGAAAGCAAATATTGATGTATTGAGAGAATCACTGGATGAACTGGGAGAAGCTCTGCCGGCACATTCAACATTCAAAGGAGAAACCATCTTTATAAAGGGAGAAAAGTCCCCTTATATTCAACCTGAAGACAGCAAGTTAATCAGAGCGCATTTTCCAAATAGCAAGCTTGAAACCATTAGAAATGCCGGACACTGGCTTCATGCTGAACAACCCGAACAATTTTTGCGAAAAACACTGGATTTTATCAAAGCCGTTTAGTAAATGCAATTTCTTATCTTTGCCAAAAATGTGATGAATGGATTTTGAAATACTAAGCAAAGATACTCAAACCAAAGCAAGAGCCGGAAGCATTTCTCTGGCACATGGAAAGATTGAAACTCCGATTTTTATGCCCGTGGGAACCGTGGGAACCGTGAAAACCGTACACCAAAGAGAATTAAAAAATGATATCAAGCCCGATATCATCTTAGGAAATACTTATCATTTATATCTACGCCCGGGAACCGATATTCTTGAAAAAGCAGGAGGTTTACATAAATTTATGGGTTGGGACAGAAATATTCTCACGGATAGTGGCGGGTTTCAGGTATATTCTTTAGCAGACAGAAGAAAAATTACGGAAGAAGGCGTGAAGTTTAAGTCGCATATCGACGGCTCTTATCATGTTTTTTCTCCTGAAAAGGTAATGGAAATTCAGCGCAGCATAGGTGCCGATATTATCATGGCTTTTGACGAGTGTACAGATTATCCGGTTGAATATAAATATGCCAAATCATCCATGGAAATGACACATCGCTGGTTGGACAGATGTTTTACGCATCTGGATAAGGTTCCGCCTAAATACGGCTATGAGCAGAGTTTGTTTCCTATTGTTCAAGGTAGCACTTTTAAAGATCTGCGCATCCAATCTGCAGAATATATTGCATCAAAAGAAGCCGATGGAAATGCCATCGGGGGCTTGTCCGTTGGAGAACCTGCAGAAATGATGTATGAAATGACAGAATTGGTTTGTGATATATTACCAACCGATAAGCCCAGATATTTGATGGGCGTGGGCACCCCTATTAATATTTTGGAAAATATAGCCTTGGGAGTAGATATGTTTGATTGCGTGATGCCGACAAGAAATGCCCGAAACGGAATGCTGTTTACGGCTCATGGAACCATCAATATTAAAAATGCCAAGTGGAAAGATGATTATAGCCCGATTGATGAAATGGGCATAACTTTTGTGGATACGGAATATTCAAAAGCCTATCTAAGGCATTTGTTTGCTGCCAATGAGTTTTTAGGAAAACAAATTGCATCTATACACAATTTGGGATTCTATCTGTGGCTGGTTCGCGAAGCGAGAAAACATATCATTGACGGCGATTTCAAATCGTGGAAACAAAAAATGGTCAAGCAAATGAACAAGCGACTATAAGAATTTTAAATAGAAGTAAAATAAATAATTGAATAACAGCAGATTACAAAGACGTAAAACAGATGAAAATAACCGATAAATATATCCTAAAAAAATACTTTGGAACCTTTCTGGGGCTGATGTTGCTTTTTGTGCCTATTTCAATTGTGATTGATTTGGCGGAACGGATGGATAAATTCATAGAAAATAAGGTTCCGTTGAGTGCAATCTTGGGTTATTATCAAGATTTTCTTTTGTATTTTTTCAATATTCTTTTTCCTATTTTCCTATTTCTGTCTGTGATTTGGTTTACCTCCAGATTGGCACAGAACACAGAAATCATAGCCATCTTGAATTCAGGTGTTTCTTTTATGAGATTATTAAAACCCTATCTAATCGGAGCATCGATTATTGCAGTAGTTGTATTGGTGTTGAATTTTTCCGTAATTCCGAAGGCCAGAATCGGCTATAACGAGTTTTGGGTAACCTATATTTCCAAATATAAAAAAGTGAGAGAAACCAACGATGTATATAGGCAAATTGATAGCACACATTATATTTATTCAAGCAATATGAATCATGCCAACAACACGGCATATAACTTTATCATTGAGGAAATCAAAAACCATAAGCTGAAATATAGATTGTTTGCAGACAGAATCGTATGGCTGAAAAAAGAAAAAAAATACAGATTGCATAACGTGAAAGAAAGATTCTACTTGAAAAACAAAGAAAAAATTTCTACCAGAAATGTGGTTGATACCATTTTGCCGTTCACTTTTGACGATTTAACTCCTTTATCATACATAGCAGAAGGTTTAAACTATTTTGAGTTGAATAAATTTATCGAAAAGGAAAAGCTCAGAGGTTCAAAAAATATCAATCAATATATTTTGGAAAAACACAAAAGAACCACATTGCCCATATCGGCATTCATATTGACATTTATTGCAGTTGCGGTTGCTTCGCAAAAAAAACGCAGTGGAATAGGCTATAATTTGGCTTTCGGAATTTTTGTTTCGTTGCTATATATATTCTTTGACAGAGTTTTTGGCGTCTTGTCCATTAAGTCGGGATTCAGTCCTTTTTGGGCTGCTTGGTTGCCCAATGTGATATTCGGCATATTGGCAATCTATTTGATTAGGCACGCAAAGAAATAATTTTTTTTTAGTTCCTGTTCAGGATAATTTATATTCTGTTGCGCTACAATATTTACTACTGAAACAACGAATAGATTCAAGCTATTTGTTAAATTTATCTCTCTCATCTTCCTAATTTATTATCTTAGCGGTCTATATTGATTGAGTATGCAACAAAACAACTTAGGCAGTCTTGCAAAATTGCATTTCATTATATTCATTTGGGGCTTTACGGCTGTTCTCGGAGCCTTGATTCAATTGGACTATTTGGTGTTGACTTGGTATAGAATGGGGCTGGCATCTATAATTTTGTTGCTTTTTATCTTGTCTAAATCTTCCCCGAGAAAACAGTTGCAATCAATTGATTATAAAAGTCAGCTCAGATTTATTGTCGGAGGCATTATCATTGCTTTGCATTGGATTGCTTTTTTCTATGCCATCAAGCTGTCAAATGTATCCATCACATTGGTGACACTCTCTAGCGGCGCTTTTTTCACATCTCTGTTAGAACCACTATTTTTCAAGAGAAAGATATACCTGTATGAAATATTTTTAGGGCTATTGATCTTGGTCGGTTTTTATATTTTGCTGAAAGTTGAACATATTGATTTTAAAGGCGTATATTATGCATTGATTGCTGCATTTCTATCCGGACTATTTTCGGTGATAAACGGCATCTTTATAGAAAAAGATGATGCGGTTCAGCTTTCATTTTTTCAATTGTTCTACGGTTTTTTGTTTTTAAGCCTGTTGATGCTGTTTTCGGGAAAATTGACAATATTGCCCATGCCCACACAAAACGATTGGATATATCTGCTCATTTTGGCAAGTGTCTGCACGGCTTATGCTTTTACGGTTTCCGTTGATTTGCTGCGCAAGCTAAGCCCTTATACCATTATGCTTTCCATAAATCTGGAACCGGTTTATGGAATTATCTTGGCGGTTTTGATACTTGGAAATAAAGAAATTATGACCGATAATTTTTATATAGGCGCTTTCTTTATTCTGATAATCATTGTTTTAAATGCTGTGATTAAACATTTTTTAAAAAAGACATCCTAATTGGGGATAATTTTATAATTTTACGAGATAAACCAACAATAACTATTTATGGAATATTTGGATTTTGAAAAACCGATTGAAGAGTTAGAAAAAAGTCTGAAGAAGTGTTATGAAGTTGCTGAAGAAACCGGAGTGGACACAGGTTGTGAAGAAATAAAGAAGCAGATTATTAAAAAGCAAAAAGAAATTTTTAAAAATCTCACTCCTTGGCAGCGCGTGCAGCTTTCCAGACATCCCGATAGACTTTTCACCTTAGACTATATAAACGCCATCTCAGGCGATACTTTTTTAGAACTTCACGGCGATAGAAATTTTGCAGACGACAAAGCCATGATTGGCGGATTGGGAAAAATAGGAGACCAATCTTTTATGTTTATAGGCATGCAAAAAGGAAGAAATACCAAAGAAAGGAAATACAGAAATTTTGGAATGGCAAACCCGGAAGGATATAGAAAAGCACTCCGTTTGATGAAAATGGCAGAGAAGTTTAATATTCCCGTAGTGACACTGATTGACACTCCCGGAGCATATCCGGGCATTGAAGCGGAAGAACGCGGACAAGGCGAAGCTATTGCCAGAAACATACTGGAAATGAGTCAATTGGAAGTGCCCATTATCACCATCATCGTTGGAGAAGGAGCATCCGGTGGCGCTTTGGGAATTGGTGTGGGAGACAGGGTTTATATGCTTGAAAATACTTGGTATTCGGTGATTTCTCCGGAATCTTGCTCATCGATTCTTTGGAGAAGTTGGGAATTCAAAGAACAAGCAGCAAGTGCATTGAAATTGACATCAAAAGATATGAAACGATTAAAATTGATCGATGATATCATCAAAGAACCTGTTGGAGGCGTTCATAGAAATCCGGAGGAAATCTATCAAGCACTTGCAAAAAAGATTGTAGAAACCTACGGAGAACTTAAAAAATTGCCCAAAGATAAGTTGGTGGAGCAGAGAATGAACAAATATGCAGAAATGGGCATTTACAGTGAAAAATAAAAGCAATGCGTAAGAATCTGCTGACTTTGGATATTGTTTTCATTCTGCTTGTTGCTCTGATTGGTGTAGCCTTACATGAAACCGAAAATCAAAAAATATTATCGACCTATTTTGTTCCGTTTATGCTGACTGCCTATTATGCAGGAAGATACGCCACACTTTATGTTTTGAGAAAATACGATTCTAAAAAATAACAATTGACGAGTCGTGAAATTTCATGGCTTTTTTAAAAATAAATACTTATGAGTAAAAATATGAATAATCAAATAGCAACATTGGAACCCAAAGATATTTGGAAAAATTTTGTTGCCCTGAATGCTGTGCCAAGACCTTCAAAAAAAGAAGCAAAAGTGATTCAATTTATGTTGGATTTCGGAAATAGTTTGGGCTTGGAAACATTCAAAGACCAAATTGAAAATGTGATTATCAAAAAACCCGCAACCCCCGGAATGGAAGACCGCAAGACCATTGTCCTGCAGTCTCATCTCGATATGGTGCCACAAAAAAACAGAGACAGTAATCATAATTTTGAAAAAGACGGTATCAATATGCTGATTGACGGAGAATGGGTTACGGCAGACGGCACAACACTCGGTGCTGACAACGGCATCGGAGTGGCGGCCATTATGGGATTATTGGAATCAAAAGACATTCCGCATCCCGCTTTGGAAGCCTTGTTTACAATTGATGAAGAAACAGGAATGACCGGAGCACAAAATTTGCAAGAAGGCATCTTAGACGGAGAAATTATGCTGAATTTGGATACGGAAGAAGATGATGAATTAGACATTGGTTGTGCAGGGGGAATTGATGTTTCCGTCAAAGGAACTTACGAGCAAAAACAAGTGCCGGAAAACACCAAAGCCTATAAAATTTTTGTAAAAGGTCTGACAGGCGGACATTCTGGAATGGATATTCATCTATATCGCGGTAATGCCAATAAAATCATGAACAGACTTCTGTATGAAGGCACAAAAAAAGCTTTGATGATTGGCAAAATTCACGGTGGAGGATTGCGCAATGCCATTCCCAGAGAAAGTGAATCTGTCGTGGTGTTGCCAACCGGTCAAGCCGATGAAATATTGAAAGATATGCAAACATTGGCTGATACGATCAAAGAGGAACAAAAGAGAATGGACCCTGATTTGGATATTGTTTTTTCTGCAACGAATATGCCCGCAAGCATAATGAACAAAAAAGATCAAGACAAGCTGATAAGCGCTGTTTATACCGCCCACAACGGAGTTTTCAGAATGAGTCCAGATATTGCGGATTTAGTAGAGACTTCCAACAATGTGGCAAGTATTGACGTGGAAAACGGACAAATTCAAATGGAATGTTTGACACGTTCCAGCGTGGAAAGCACAAAAGAAGATTTGGCAAATAATTTAAAAAACAATTTTGAAACAGCAGGTTTTTCTGTTGAACTATCCGGTTCATATCCGGGATGGCAACCCAATCCGGATGCACAAATTCTTGCTGTGATGACAGATTTATACAAGAAAATGTATAAAGATAATCCTAAAATTGTTGCCTGTCATGCCGGTTTGGAGTGCGGAATTATCAAATCGCATTATCCTAAGATGGAAATGATTTCATTTGGTCCTACCATTCAGGGAGCACATTCGCCCGATGAAAGAGTGAATATCGAATCCGTTCAAAAATTTTGGAAATATCTGAAAGAAACTTTAAAAAATATTCCTAAGAAATAAACTAAACAGAATCAATTAAACGACTAAGAAATGAACGATAAGCAAATATTTGATTTAATAAAACAAGAAGAAAAACGCCAAGCGGAAGGCTTGGAATTGATTGCTTCTGAAAATTATGTCAGTGAAGATGTGATGAAAGCCATGGGCTCTGTTTTGACCAACAAATATGCAGAAGGCTATCCCGGAAAACGCTATTATGGCGGTTGTGAAGTGGTCGATGAAGTGGAGCAATTGGCAATTGACAGAGCCAAAGAACTTTTTGGTGCGGAATATGCCAATGTGCAACCGCACTCCGGTTCTCAAGCCAATGCAGCAGTTTATTTTGCCCTTTTAAAACCCGGTGATACCATTATGGGATTTGATTTGTCTCACGGAGGACATCTCACACATGGCTCTCCGGTTAATTTTTCCGGAAAGCTCTATAAAACCGTGTTCTATGCAGTGAACGAAAAAACCGGAAGAATTGATTATGACAAGATGGCGGAAACTGCGCAAAAAGAAAAACCGAAACTGATTGTTGCCGGAGCGTCTTCCTATTCAAGAGATATGGATTTTGTCAAATTTAGAGAAATAGCCGATTCGGTTGGCGCATTTTTGATGGCAGATATTTCACATCCGTCGGGACTGATTGCCAAAGGAATTTTATCAGACCCTTTGCCTTATGCACATGTGGTGACCACCACCACACATAAAACCTTGAGAGGTCCCAGGGGAGGATTGATTCTGATGGGAAAAGATTTTGAAAATCCTATGGGCATCAAAACGCCGAAAGGAAAAACCAGAATGATGTCACAAATTTTTAATTCTGCCGTATTTCCCGGAATGCAAGGCGGTCCGTTAGAACATGTGATAGCCGCCAAAGCCGTTGCTTTCCAAGAAGATTTACAAGATGAGTATTTGACATATATGCTTCAAGTGCGAAAAAATGCCAAAGCCATGGCAAAAGCATTTGTAAACAGAGACTATCACGTAATCTCGGGAGGAACAGACAATCATATGATGTTGATTGATTTGCGCAACAAAGGAATCACAGGAAAAGAAGCAGAAAAAGCACTGGTTAAAGCACATATAACGGTGAACAAAAATATGGTTCCCTTTGATGATAAATCTCCTTTTGTAACATCAGGAATAAGAGTCGGCACTCCGGCAATTACCACTAGAGGACTGCAAGAAGCCGATATGGAAGAGATTGTTAAATTCATAGATTTAGTGGTCAATAATCATGAAGATGATAAAATTATTGCAGATGTGAAAGCCAAAGTTGCGAATTGGATGAAAGCAAAACCTTTATTTGTAAAATAGTTTTCTATTTAAAAAAATATTACTAATTTTATGCCATAATTTTAAAACATTAAAACTTACAACTATGAGTAAATTCGATGACGTGGTAGCAAAAGCTGCCGAACAACTAAAAAAAGTAGGTGTTTCTGCTGACGATGCTTTGTTAAGAGCAGTAGCAAAATCACAAGGACCATCAATCTATCTTAGAGATGCTTCTTTGGTGTCTTGTGGAGATGATGCAGAGCTAAAAAGAGTTGAAGACAATTTTATCGTCAAAAAATTAGGAGTAACCAGTGATAGTGCCATCAAAAAAGCATTGGATGCTGCTTGTGCAAAATTTAAAAGCGAAAAATTTAAAATGAGAGTAGCTTTTTACTATGTATTGGTAAAAGACTTGAAAAAAGAATCTGTTTTCAAATAAGAAACAGCATATTCAATTATAAAGAACTATCAACTTTTGTTGGTAGTTTTTTTTATGCTTTGATGTCTATTTTTGTATCTTGTGCAATGATAAAAAAAAATAGAAACCTATGAAAAAAATTGCTTTGATCACCGGAGCAACTTCCGGCATCGGAAAAGCCACCGCTTTGTTGTTGGCAAAAAACGATTTTAATGTGATTATTACCGGACGCAGAAAAAACAGATTATCAGAAGTTCGCAATGAAATCAAAAACACCACACAATCAGATTGTTATGCCTTGCAATTTGATATTCGTGTCAATAAAAATATAGTTGAATCTCTAAAAGAGCTTCCCAAGCAATGGAAAAATGTTGATTTATTGATCAACAATGCCGGATTGGCAGCAGGCTTGGAACCCATACATGAGAATTTGCTTGAAGATTGGGAACAAATGATAGACACCAATATCAAAGGACTTTTATATATCACCAAAATTATCATTCAAAATATGCTTAAACAAAAGTCTGGTCAGATTATCAACGTAAGTTCCATAGCCGGAAAAGAAACTTATGGAAAAGGAAGCGTTTATTGTGCCACAAAACATGCCGTGGAAGCACTGACAAAAGGTATGCGCATTGATTTGAATCCTTATGGAATCAAAGTAGGATCCGTATCTCCGGGAGCGGTGGAAACGGAATTTTCAATCGTTCGGCTTAAGGACAAAAATGCCAATCAAAAAGTCTATGCGGGATATACACCTTTGACGGCAAAAGATATAGCAGAAAGCATTTTGTTTATGGCAACACGACCGCCGCATGTCAATATCGGAGATATACTTATTCTCCCGACAGCGCAAGCTTCTGCCGCCGTTTTTAACAGATAAAACCAAAATCGAATTGTTTTGTTTAAACCTACTAGGTTTATTTCAATTAATAATACTAAAAGTTAATAAGGATATGCAAACAGCGGGAGCTTTTCCAAATATTGAAATTATTGAAAACTTTTTGTCCGTGAAAAAAAATAGAATCATGGATTAGAATAAAAATAAAAAATATTATTTTTAAGAAAAGTTTGGTGCTTAAGGGATGGCTTTACATAG
>CAZAXU010000027.1:0-27009 GCA_964489245.1 uncultured Flavobacteriaceae bacterium | reverse complement strand
CTATGATGACGCGAACCCCGGGTGCGACCCCTTCGGGGTCGTATGTGTTTTTGTGATTTGCGTTTTCTATAAACATTTGATATCAAAGAGGTAAGATTGTTCTGACGTTTTTTGTCCTTCTATTTATCATCCATAATGCTAAATGTAAAATCAATATCAGTTATACGATTGACAAAACTATATCCTTTAAAAAGATCCTTTTTGATTTTAACAGAGTTACTTAAATATTTTTCCAAATCACTTTCAGAAAATTTTGTGAAAGAAAAACCGAATACATGCCCTAAAAATTCAATTTCATCAAATTTATCATCTTTATATAAATATTTCATTTTGTTAAAGTATAATTTTGGAGTTTCAGCTTCCTTCTTTAACATAAATATTACACCATATTTTCTAATAAAATAAAGTGTAGGTAAATCTCCTCTATTGTATCTTGCAAAATTTCTTACAATATCATATTTTTTTTCATACCCTAATCCTTTTTGTATATTAAGTTCTTCGAGATACATTTTATATAGACCTCTTTTAAAACCTCTTGCAAATTCTTTTTGAAAAGAAGGAATAAACTTGAAGTTATTTTTAATTATTATTTTATTTTTTTGATTTGATTTTTCGATTTCAAAAAATTTTGATTTAAAACGACCTACTTTTCGTTTTGTGTCTTTTGGGTTTAATAATCTTCTCCTTGTAATATTAAATGTTTCTTTAAGTGCTTCTTCTAATGAGTATACTCCATTATGTCCTTCTTTGCTGCCAAAATATGCATTACATTCATCACAAATATTTCCATTATAATTCTGTCCACCTAATGATTTAGGTATAGTATGTGCTTTTTTATTAAAAGTAGTTTCAGGTTCGGTTTTTAAACACCACAAACATTTTTTTAAACTAGTTGAACTCATTTTATAAATTTATTGGCAGTTTATTATAAATTTCTTTTCACTTCACATTTTCTTCCACTACCGCAATTTCTTCCGGTCAGTTCATATAGTTCATAAACTAGGAGAGAGGACTTTTTCTCCAAAACTTTATATTTGTTTTTTATTTTGTTATTGCTTTAACAATTCTGTCAGCGTTGATTAATACATCTCTCATCAATAGTTTGTATGGAAATTCTTTGTGTTTTGATTTTTTAAATCCCTCCAAAATCTTTACCAGTGCTGCTGCTGTCAACAGTGATAAGTCTAGTTCAACATCCATTTCACAATCTTCAATAAAATCATCACTAAACTCAGGAGCAATCAAGAGCATTTTCCTGACTTGTAGCTCATTTTTACTTGCTAAATGATTGTATGCTTTTAATTGCCTAGAAACACTTGAAAATTTATTGTATCCTTTTTCTTTTGTGGTTTTGCATTCAACGATTATAACTTCATTATTTCCTATATTGAGAATGATATCAATTTTATCTTTTTTTGTGTTCAATTTTTTTCTTAGACTTTCGTCAACATTGAATCTTAGTTTAGTAAAAATACTTTTTGTAAGTTCTTCAAATTTCATCCCTAATTCACTTTCTTTAATGCTGATGCCATTCTCTTTTAGAGTATTCAAATCTCTAAATCCTATATTTTCATAGTTTTCAAAATATAAATTTTCAGCATCTTTGTAATTATCGAGTATGTTTAAGGTTTCATCTCCACGAGTTTTTATATCTCTAGCCTTACAAAATTTAGATAATTCTTGTTGTGGAATTATATCTAAAATATCTCTTGGTTTAATGTTGTAGTCAAGAAGTAAATCGCTTTTTAGAACAAATTCATCTTGAATTTCAAAAATATCTTTTACTATCTTGTTAATTTTTGGAAGAGTTTCATCCAAGTCTATTAATAATTTTTCATATCCATCAACGGAAATTCCGACTTTTTCATCCTTTTCACGGTTTTCAAAATAGGCAACTAAATTAGATATTTTATCTTCTAATGTTACTCCTTTTAGGGATTGTTTAATTTGTAAACGCTTCTCCCAAAGTTCATTTACAAACTTTTTTTTGTCATTAAGTTTAGTCCCGTCTTTATGCACAGCCAATAAAATAGTTGTTAATCCAATTCCTTCTTTGATAATTTCTTTAATTTTTTCATCATTATTTAACTTTCTGTCAATATTGTGTTTTTTAGCAATAAGATTGATTTCAGGCGCTCTCAAAACTTTCAAAATACGTCTTAAAAATTTGTCCGCAACCTCTTTGCCACGAAGCTTTCTTAAAATCCTAACAATTTCGTCAGCTACATAAACTGTGCTGTGTTTTTTAGAATAAAAGATTACTCCTATATTTTTCAGATTATTAATAATTTCATCAATATCTATTTGTTTGATAGGAATAACCATATAGTTTATCAATTTTCTTTCCTCTTGAGATAAATCAAGTTCTCGTGCAAGAGTCAATAATATGGAAAGTTCATCATCCGTAATCTTAGCTTCACGATTATTAGCTTCATCATTATAGTATGCGGTATGAACACAAGATTTGTATATTTTATAATCTCTTTTTCTTGTTTCTTCAATTTCAGATTTTTCATTTTTTATGGATGTATCCAATTCTTTTACTCGCTTTTTGAGTTTTTTAAGTTCTTGCTCGTATAAACGAGAAAACCAATCTTGTTTCATGATGTTATTTCCGTCTCGGGTGATAATATCAATTAAAATATCGAGTTGTGATGATGTATCTAAAAATTCTTGTTTTATAGTCTCCGAAAAGTCATTCCGAATCAAATTAAAAATTGTCGATACTTGCTGGCTATCAACGGATTTCAATCCCTTATCTGATTGACTCAATATTTTGTCAATTATTTTAAAGTTTTGAGGTTTTTGAGAAATGATATTATCAATAATTTTGATAAATGAGTTCTTTTCTAAGGAATTTAAATTGTCAAGAATTTTTTCAAGTTTCATAATAACTTTTTTTTGAGTAACTACCTAATTAGATGTAAAATCAAAAAAAGCTATGCAAACTCGATAGCTATTATTGGGTTTGTGATTTTGCATAGTAAATATGATTTTACTGAAATAATTTATATTAATCGACATCAAAACTATTCTTTTTCAATAAAATATCCAAAGGATATTGTGTTTTTTTATCAGAAATGTTAATAAACATTTATATCTTTACGTGTATAATTCAGCCGGAGACCACGTGTGTGGCAGCAGCGTTGCTTTAAAATCCAAACTAAAAAGCTAGATAAAACCGCAAGTTTTACATAACAATATCAAAAATATTTTTCGGCATATTGTTTTCGCAGGACACGCCGCATGATTTTGTTAGAAGCGGTTCTGGGCAATTTGTCTATAATTGCCACATCATGAATTTTAAAAAGCGGATTGAGTTTATGTTTAATCAATTTTTGTAACTCATGCATAATCAATTCTTTATTAACTTCTCCTTCGGGCACAAGATGAAGAACGAGTAGGGAAGGACCTCCATCTTTCGGGCTTATGGCAATGGCGGCAGACTCCATCACGGCAATATGTGAGTTAACCAGTTCTTCGATCTGCAAAGAGCTGACTTTGATGCCACCCAAGTTCATGCTGTCGTCTGTGCGTCCCATCACGCGAAAATAGCCGTTTTCCATCCTGACCAAATAGTCGCCGTGGCGGCGCAAGAGTTTATCTTTGATTTTCGGTGTATTTTCATAATAGATTTTATGGTGGTCTTTGTTTAAAAGCTTAAAAGACAATCCCATTGCCGGAGGAATCAAAAAAACTTCTCCTTTATCTGCAGGATTGTTTTCTTCATCAACAATCACGAGTTCATTTCCCAGAGCGGGGGTGGAAAAAGTGCTTGGAATATTGGTTTGTATCAATGTGGAAGTGACATATCCGCCACCAATTTCCGTGCCGCCGCAATATTCAATAATAGGTTTATGGTCTGCCAATGCCATCAGATATTCCATTTCTTCCGGATTTGAGCTTTCACCGGTAGAACTAAAGCATTTGATGGCAGACCAGTCAAATTTTTCCATGCTTCCGCTGCGTTTCCATGCACGAACAATGCTGGGAACAATACCCAGCATATTCACGGCGGCGTTTTGAATGAAACTGCCAAAGTCATCGCTCATCGGACTGCCTTCAAACAGTGCAATTGTTCCTTTGTTGATTAGTGTGGCAAAAATCAGCCAAGGTCCCATCATCCAACCCAAGTTGGTGGGCCAAGCCACCACATCTTCCGTTTGGATATTATGATGATAAAATCCGTCTGCTGCTGATTTTATTGCGGTTGTGTGGTTCCAAGGAATAGCTTTCGGTGCACCGGTTGTGCCGGAAGAAAATAAAATAGTGATGCTTTCCTGCGCATCGGAAGATACCGATTCAAAATAGCTGTCGGTGCTGAGAAATTCATTCCAAAACATATCTTGCAAACGTAATTCAATTTTTTTGTCTGTAGAAGGAATTACAACGATTTTGGGTGCTTGTGCTTCGACCACTTTTTCATATAAAGGCAGTTTTTTGTTGCCGCGAATTAAAAAATCTTGCGTAAAAACCCATTTGGGTTCACCAATGTCAAAGCGCACTTTGATTTCATCCGATGAAAAACTATCTGCCACGGTCACCACAATCATTCCGGCTTTTATGGCAGCGAGATAAATTGCTATTGCTTCAATGTTCATTGACATGTCAATGCCAATGGCATCGCCTTTCTTTAAACCGATTTTTTGTAGGGAATTGGCAATCCTATTCACATATTTTTCCAAATCATTATAGCTCATTTTGATGATTTCTTTTTCTCCTTCTTTTTGATAGATAAGGGCAAGCGCTGACGGTGATGCTTGAAAACACGAATCCACAATATTCATTTTTGCATCTTTTAGCCAAACAGGATATTCCGAGTCAGAATCGTCTAAAACGGTAGAATAGGGGACTTGCATTTGAATGTTCAAGGCTTTTAGGGTGTTATCCCAAAACTCTTTTTTATGCGATACAGACCATTGATAAAAATCTTTATAGTCTGTAAAACCCTGTTTCTGCATCTGCTTATAAAGATTTGTTTTTTTAATAAAATCAGTAGTAGGCTTCCACATTTTAAATAATATTAAGGGTTGATAAGAATTTAGAGTTGGAGCATTTTGTCTAATGTATATTTAATCAATGCATCGATAGGCTTATACGGGTCTTTGCTAAAAGTCATATTGGCTCTGTTGGCAATGATGGCATTCATGGAGCAGGCGTGATGTCCCAAGAGTTTAGCCAATCCGTAGATGGCAGAAGTTTCCATTTCTAAATTACTCATTCTCACACCATTATACTCAAAACTATCCATTTTTTTATTCATTTCCGGATCGGAGAGTGCCAAGCGCAGCACTCGACCTTGAGGACCGAAAAAGCCGCCGGCTGTGCCGGTGATTCCACTATAAACCTTATCTGTGAGTAGTATTTTTTCGAGTTTATCGCTGTTTTTTACAATATAAGGTCTGGCTTTGTCGGTATCCCAATCGGTATGTTTGATGAAAGCGTCTTCCATATCCAACTCACGCACATGTTTGGCATCGTAATAGTGTAGCATGCCATCCATTCCCAAACCGTATTTTCCTAACACAAAACTGTCTACGGGAATATCTGCCTGTAGAGAACCCGATGTGCCGATTCGTATGATATTCAGCGCAGTATGTTTGCTTTTTTCAACACGTTTTTCCAAGTCTATATTGACTAAAGCATCGAGTTCATTCATCACGATGTCAATATTGTCCGGACCGATTCCGGTGGACATTACCGTTAGTTTTTTGGATTTATAAAATCCTGTAACTGTATGAAATTCACGCTTTTGTGTCTCAAATTCAATGCTATTAAAATGTTTGGCAATTCTGTCTACACGTTTTTGATCGCCTACAAAAATAATATCGGTCGAAATATGTTCGGGGCATAGATTCAGATGATAAACACTGCCGTCCGGATTTAGAATTAATTCTGATGCTGCAATTTTTCTCATTTTCTTGTTATCTTTTTAATCATTTATAAATTTCCTAATTTTCAAGAGATTCAGGAAACGAAAAAGCAAGATACGAAAAATAATTATTTTTTTGAATGCTATCAATACAAAAAAATTGTCAATTTTTTTTGTGGTGATTATCGGTAGTCATAAATATGGGTATCATTAGATATAATCGTAAAATCCTTATAAGCACATTTGTTCTATAATTTATATTATGTTAAATAGAACACTTAGGAATCTTCCCTAGTGTGCGTATTGTGCGTATTTGGTGAATTATGGTCAAAATAAGAAAATATCCCCGACTCGTTATTTATCGGTAATAAATTTTTTCATTTCATCATATTTGTCCAACATTTTTTCAAAAAGTTTAAGCTGCACTTTTGTTCTGTCAAGATTATGATTCGGGTATTTGATAGTATAATAAATATCATTTTGCAAATAGTCATTATAAAATCTGATAAGTTGTTCATATGTAATCAGCAACACAAAAAATGCCAGATATTCTTTTTCTATGGGCAAAATAAACTCTTTGACGGCATCCAGATATGACTGTGTGAAATGTTTAAAAATCTCGCTGTCGAAATCCACCTTACTTAAATTTTGTTCATTTTCATTGCTTGTATTGCAAATGGAACGAATGGCATCTCCAAAATCGACATTCAAATAGCCCTGCATGCATGTGTCCAAATCTATCATTGTGCAAGCTTTTTGTTGCTTATCAAACAGAATATTGCCCAATTTCGGATCATTATGAACGATTCTTTTCGGTAGAATTTGTTTGTTTTTCAGGCGAATAAACTCTTTAATCAGTTTTTGGTTCTCTTTGATTTTTCGGGCGATTGTCAAGGTTTTTTCCAGTCGCTCGGGTTTTGTTGATATAATTTGAGTGAATTTTGTATAGTGTAAATCCACATGATGAAAATTCGGAATGGTTTCTTTGATTAAAGACACATCGATATCAGCCAGTATGTGATGAAAAAAACCTAGAATCCATCCTGCTTCAGACGCTATTTTTGATGTAATGCGCTGGTTGTCAATCGTTTTTGCGTCTATGTATTCAATCATACGCCAAAAGCTTCCGTCTGAATGAATATGATACCACTCACCTGTTCTGCTTGGATATGCTTTGAAGTTTTTGTAAAAGTCTTTGGCTTTGAGTTTTTTTTCAATATGTTGACTGATATACACAAAATTGTGCATTAATTCAATCGGATTTTTAAAAACATGCGTATTGATTTGTTGCAGAATATATTTTTCCGATTTTTCTTCCGGATATACCAGAAAAGTCTTATTGATGTTTCCTTCATCAAGCGCCTTTATGCGAAACAAAGTTTTGCTTGGAAAAAATGTTTGTATAATATGTTGAATTTTTCCGGATTGCATGACTACCCAAAGTTAGCATTTTTATCTTTAAGTTTCAACATGATATTCTTTTTATCTTCGGGATACGTAATGCCCAACCAATGTTCGTTTCCTTGTAATACACGCACTGTTATTTGAGAATTTTCAATCATGTTTGACAAAAAGTTTGGAAAATAAAATTCTGCTTTATCACTGTTTTGATTTTCTTTTAAGAATTGATCAAAAGCTTGTTCAAGCAATGGAAAAACATCGGGTTTGAGTCCTGTGAAATTCATGGATGTTGGCATGTCTGCCGGCAAAATCTCAGGAGATTTCTTGTTGCCGTGATAAGTTAGAATTTGTTTGCCGTCAGACTGAATTTCAGTGTGTTCCGTGATTTCTATTAAATCCATGTTGCCATTGGTTTTGCAAATGCCGCGAGAAACTTTCCCGTTTTCAGACAGGGTGTTTTTTAGACGAAATGCCAGTAATCCGTAAAAATGTTTCTTAGGCTCATTTTTCAGAAAATCTGCCATAATCTTATAGGATTCTGCACCGTAATAATCATCGGCATTAATCACTAAAAAAGCTTCGTTGATTTTATTTTTTGCGGCAAGAACAGCATGTCCTGTTCCCCAAGGTTTTGTTCTGTTTTGATTTGAGATTTCCGGCATTTCTTGAAAAACATAGTCAACTGCAATAAAATTTTGATACTTGGAAAATATTTGTGTTTTAAAAGCATTTTCAAGTGATTTCCGGATGACAAAAACCACCTTGTTAAATCCTGCTTTTTTGGCATCATAAACCGCATAATCCATAATGGTTTCTCCCGATGGCCCTACCCGATCAAGCTGTTTTAGTCCGCCGTATCGGCTGCCTAATCCTGCAGCTAAAACCAAGAGTGTCAGATTCATACAAAAAAATTAATAAGGTGAATTGATATTATCAGAGTCAGATTTTTTTCACGCGTACGGCATTCATGCCTTTCATGCCTTTTTCCAAATCAAAAGTCACTTTATCTCCTTCTTCTACCTCGTCAATCAGCCCGCTGATGTGTACAAAATATTTTTCTTGTGAGTCGTTGTCTAAAATGAAACCAAAACCCTTGGAATGGTCAAAGTAAGATATTTTTCCTGTTTTGTCGGTGTTAGAATCCTCATCGGTTTCTTCTTTTTTGGGAATGCCGAGAACAATACTTTCAGGGTCAATTTCCTCTCTGTTCGAAAAATCAGGAGGGGTATCCGTTAAATTTCCGAATTCATCGACATAGGCAATCATGTTGTCAAAGCCGCTTCCTTTCTTACTGTTTGCCAAGCGTTGCTCTTTTTTCTTACGTTTTTCTTCGCGCTTTTTTAGACGCTTTTTTTCTTTTTCTTTTTTGTTAAAGCTCTGTTGTGATTTTGCCATTTGTAATCTAATAATACTTTTTTTGTTAAGAACCACAAATATAGACTTTTCATTTCAATAAACCTAGTGTCAGGTCAAGCATATTAGGGCAGACGCATAGTTAAATTTTTTGTTCTGTTATCATTTCTCGCCATTTTTTATGTAATGTTATAATTTTCAATAATTTAGCTTATCAACTCGAATGATGTCCGATGAGGAAGAAAGTGTGTTTTTTCAAAAAAAAGCCCTTTCCGATTTTAAAAATCAGAAAGGGCAGAAAATCATTTACTGTGTGAATCTATCAATCTTTGATACTTTCTTTTTTTGCTTTTTCAATCATTTTTTGACTAGGAAGAATAACAATGTTCACTCTTCTGTTTTTTGCTCTTCCCGCTGCAGTACTGTTATCGTGTGTGGGTTTTGTTTCTCCGAACCAACGAGTTGTGAATCTGGAAGATGACAATCCTTTTTCTCTTGTCAGATATCCGCTCACCGATTTTGCTCTTCTTTTGGATAATCTCATGTTATAAGATTCGCTTCCAACGCTGTCCGTATGTCCTACAACGAGAATTCGTGTGTCCGGAAATTCATATAAAACTCCGGCAAGCTTGTTGAGCGTTGTTCTGGAATCGGTATTGATATTATACTTATTTGTAGCAAAATAAACCCCTCCTCCATTGTCATCAAAAGTCACGACAATGCCGTCATCAACACGTTCCACTTTTGCTCCGGGAACTTCTTTTTCTATTTTTTGCGCTTGCTTATCCATATCATGTCCGATAATGACTCCGGCAGCGCCTCCTACAACACCGCCAATCACTGCGCCTAGTTTTCCGTTTCCGCCTTTTCCTGCATTGTTGCCAATGATGGCACCCAGAATGGCTCCACTAGTGGCACCGATTACGGCTCCTTTTTGTTTATTGTTTGCATTTTTGATGGCATTGCAACTCGATAATCCGGATAAAAGAATCAAAGAAAATGTGGCAATAAATAGTTTTTTTGTAATTGTTTTCATTTTGTGCTGTTTTATGTTATTGTTGTTTTTCGATTTTACTGAAATTCATATGTATAATGAAAGGTTCACCATCCATCATTAGACTTTGCTCCCATTGCATGGCGTCTGCCGATAGATGTTTTAGATGCAGTCTGAAGCCTTTATTGTCTTTAGAGCGCTTCTTTTCATCGGTTGGTTTTAACAAGAAGTCAAACAATCCTTTTTCAGGATTAATTTCTTGAATGGTAAAACTGAAATAGCGTTTTCCGCTGTCGCATTGTGCGTTTTGCATTTCATAAGTTCCGGTGTTGTTGTTCGGCACAAAATGCCACAGACTTTTTTCAAAGCATTCTTTTGATGCATCGTTAAACAGAGTAACTTTGAAAGCTCTTAAATCATTGTAAGAAACATGATCTAAAATCCAATCTCCTTTAATTGTTTTTTTTGCCACTCTTACGTTTTTAGAGCCGGCGCAAGAAGAAATCATCATGGCAACGAGTGCCAAAAGTATTAGTTTTTTCATCTTAAATTGTTTTTTTGTGGTTTAAATAATAACCGCAATTTACTAAAAAAATTGTTTTATTTCTTAAATATCCTAAGATCCTGCAAGAACAATACCATTTTAGAATTTTAATGGATTTGTTATTATTTTTTTTATACTTTTACGATGTTTAATTAAGCATGCAGAGCAACGAATCAAATATCATTGCCAAGGGAATTGTCAAAGCGGTCTTTTCGCTTCTGGCTGTTGTTGCAGTCTTATGGTTTTTTTATAAAATCCGGTTGATTCTGTTGTTTATTATCATTGCATTTGTTGTCACTCTTATCGGTCGCCCCATCAAGAAGTTTTTGACAAAACGACTCAAACTGAGAAATTTGGCAGCTACGATTGTCACTTTGTTGATTTTTGTCGGTGTAATTTTAACGCTAATCAGCATTTTTGTTCCCGTGTTTTTTGAACAAGGCAAGAATTTGTCATTGTTAGATTTTGATCAATTTCAGGAAAAAATTCAACTATTATTCGATAAATTAAAAAATCATCTAAATGCCAAAAACATTAATATTTTAGACAATTTTTCGTTGACAAATATTTTTTCTGAAATCAATTTAAAAATGTTGCCTAAGTTTATCAATTCCATCGTAGGCATTTTAGGCAATTTGATTATAGGTTTGTTTGCAACTACTTTCATTAGCTTTTTCTTGTTGAAAGACAGCGGGTTAGCAACAGATGCCATTGTAAAATTTATTCCGGAAGACGATAGAGATCGATTTAAAGTGGTAACCGAAAAGATAAAAGATTTGCTCTCCAGTTATTTTATCGGTCTGATGTTGCAAATTACGATTTTGTTTGTGCTCTACGCCATTTTGCTTAACATACTGTCGGTGCAAAATGCAACGCTAATCGCATTGATGGCTGCCATGCTGAATCTTATCCCCTATCTCGGTCCGATTTTAGGATGGGTATTGATGATTAGTCTCACGCTGACTTCAAGCATTCAATCTCATAATTTCGATGCGCTTGTCGATACATCACTCTATATCAGCATAGGCTATATTATCATCCAACTTTGGGACATGTTTGTGGATATTCCATTGATCTATTCAAAAAGTGTTAAAGCCCATCCGCTAGAGATTTTTTTAGTGATTTTGATCATAGGCACCCTATTTGGCATTATAGGAATGATTGTTGCCGTTCCTTTTTATACCATGTTGAGAGTTTTGTTCAAGGAGTTCTATGTGGAATATAAAGAAGCTTTTACTATTTGGTAGTTTCTTTTATACAAATTCATTTAATGGGATGAATCAGCCGGTGTTGAGCTCAATTTCCAGCATCCTGTATTTTCCGAAAATATCTTTTCGAAATTCATATTGATTCAAATTTTTATCACGAAGTAAATTGCTTAAATCGTGTTTTAGAAACTCATTGATTTCAAAGTAGATATAAGAATTTTGTGTAGCATTATTTAAAGCGAATTCAATGATTTTTTTATAGAATATCAAAGCATTATCATCATTGACAAATAAAGCCTTTTCCGGTTCAAAATTCAATACGTTTTTTTGCATTAATTTTCTTTCTGAATTTCTGACATAGGGCGGATTGCTCACAATCAAATCAAATTTTTTTCGAGAGATGTTCGATGCTTTTAAAATATCGATTGCTCGAAAGTCGATTTCCACCTGATTGCTTTCAGCATTTTCTCGTGCAACTTCCAAAGCCGTTTCGGAGATATCAATCGCCGTAACCTCAGCTTGGTGTAAATATTTAGCTAGGCTAATGGCAATAACACCGCTTCCCGTCCCGATATCAAGAACTTTAAGCTGATTTTTCCGGTGTGTTTTAAGCACCCAATCAACCAATTCTTCGGTTTCAGGTCTGGGAATCAAAACATTATTGTTAACCTTGAAATCTAATCCGTAGAACTCGGTTTTTTCAATTATATATTGCCAAGGTTCTCCCGTTATCAATCTGTCAAGCGCATCGTGAAGTTTGTTATCATCAGGCTTCAATTCAGGCATAAGACTCAAATCTATGCGCTTGATTTGATAAAAATGACTGCTCAGCCTAAAAAAGACAGCATCTATCTCTTTGCGCGGATACAAATGAGATAGTTCTTGTCTGAAAATGTTCAGTAGTTCACGAAAGACCATATGCCAAAAATAGTATTTTCAGATGAAACAATAATAAATAAAGTTAAGACATGGTAAAATTGCTCAACAGATGATTTTTTATAAAAAAAACTTTTTAAAATATTCGTACATTTGGAGTTGTTTTTTATTAAAGCACAGATTCAATGTCAAAAATTAATATACTTAAAACACTCGGTCCCGGTTTGCTATGGGCAGGAGCTGCCGTAGGTGTTTCACATTTGGTGCAATCCACCCGAGCCGGTGCCAGCTACGGCTTTTATTTTATAGGCTTGTTGTTGTTGGCAAATTTTTTAAAATATCCCTTTTTTGAATTTGCACCGCGTTATGCTGCGGCAACAGGAAAAAACTTAATCGAAGGCTATAAAAAGATTGGAAAATGGGCAATTATACTTTATGCTTTGCTCACCATCTCAACCATGTTCGCCATTCAGGCAGCCGTAACGGTGGTGACGGCGGGTTTGGTCGGAAACATTTTTCATATCAATTTGAATGTGAGCGTTCTCAGTGCCGTTATTTTGGTGATTACAATGATTATCTTGATTGTAGGGAAGTTTTCTGTTTTAGACAAGTTGATAAAATTCATCATTATCATTCTTTCAATTACAACAATAATTGCAGTAGTAAACGGCTTGATAATCGGTTATAATCCACAGACCGAATTTGCCTCGGATTTTAGGTGGAATAATGCTATAGATTTGGCGTTTTTGATTGCTTTTATCGGATGGATGCCTGCTCCTTTGGATATTTCTGTTTGGCACTCTTTTTGGACGATTGCAAAAAAACGAGAAACCGGTCATGCTCCGAGTCTGAAAGAAGCCTTATTCGATTTTAATGTGGGCTATATAGGAACGGTTATACTAGCCTTAGGATTTCTTACTTTGGGTGCGCTGTTTATGTATGGAACCGGAGAAGAATTTTCATCAAAAGGAGTGGCTTTCGCGGGACAACTTATTGAAATGTTCACACAAAGTATCGGTTCTTGGGCATACTTTATCATTGCCATTGCCGCTCTGACAACCATGTTCAGCACAACACTGACCTGCATGGATGCTTATTCCAGAGTTTTGCCATCAACAACCAAATTAATTTTTACCAATCAAGATACAACCAACACGGAAACACGCAGAAAAACCATATTGTTTTGGATGCTGATATTGGTTTCAGGGGCTTTGATATTGCTACTCTTTTTTATGAAGAATATGAAATTCATGGTCGATTTGGCAACAAGCATTTCTTTTGTAACCGCCCCTGCCCTAGCCGTTTTAAATTATCTTGTGGTAACAGATAATCATATGCCCGAAAAGGCGCGTCCAAAACTTTGGCTGAAAGCATATGCTTGGTTGGGAATTGCTTTTTTGAGCGCCTTTTCTATATTCTATATTTTTTGGAGATTCATTCTCTGACAAAACTTAAACAAGCTCAGTTTTTTTGTACCTTTGCATCATAAAAATAAGAATTTATGACTGCAGCAGGAAAACTCACATTTGATGAATTTAAGAAGGAAGTAATCAAGGACTATAAGTTGGCTGTTCTCAGTAGGGAATGTAGCTTGCTTGGGCGTCGTGAAGTTTTGATGGGGCGCGGTGGCTTCGGTATTTTTGGCGGTGGCAAAGAAGTGCCGCAAATTGCCATGGCAAAAGTTTTTAGAAATGGCGACTTTCGTTCAGGATATTACAGAGATCAGACTTTTATGATGGCAATAGGTTCCCTAACTGCCAAACAAATTTTTGCCAGCGTTTATGGAGATACTGATATAGATCATTCTCCTGAATCTGCCGGAAGACAAATGAACAATCATTTTTCCACGCATAGTTTGAACAAGGATGGCTCATGGAAAGATTTGACCAAACAAAAAAATTCCAGTTCAGATATTTCATCCACTGCCGGTCAGATGCCCAGACTCTTGGGATTAGCACAAGCCTCCAAAATATACAGAAATCTAGATAAATTGCCAAAGGAAAGCCGAAAATTTTCGATTAACGGCAATGAGATTGCTTGGGGAACCATAGGAAATGCCAGTACCAGTGAAGGACTTTTTTGGGAAACGGTGAATGCGGCAGGCGTTATGCAAGTGCCTATGGTCATCAGCATTTGGGATGACGAATACGGCATTTCTGTTCCGGCAAAATATCAAACAACCAAAGAAAATATCTCTGAGATTCTGAAAGGTTTTCAAAGAGAAAAAGGCACAAATGGTTTTGAAATATTTACGGTGAAAGGAACAGACTATCCGGCACTGGTTGAGACCTATCAAAAAGCCGAGAAAATTGCTCGAGAAGAACATATTCCCGTGATTGTTCATGTAACAGACTTGATGCAACCCATAGGACATTCCACCTCAGGGTCTCAAGAACGATACAAAACCAAAGAACGTTTGGAATATGAAAAAAGCATCGATTGTAATTTAAGAATGCGTGAATGGATGCTTGAAACAGATATTGTTGAAAATGAAGCAGAAATTGAAGCGGTTGAAATCGCTGCCAAACAAGAAGCAAAAAAAGCCAAACAAGAAGCTTGGAATGAATTCAAGATGCCAATTAAAGAAGCAAAAAAAGAAGTTGTGGCATTGATGAAAAAAGTTGCCAAGCATTCCAAGAATGCAGCATTCATCAATAAGTTGACTAACGAGCTCATAGCCAATGAAGACATGCATGTCAGACACAATTTGGTTTATGCCAGAAAAACAATGAGATACTTGAAAGATGAAGATTTTCCGGCAAAAGAACAATTAGTCAATTGGATTAAATCATATAAAGACTTGTATCAAAAAAAATACAGCTCACATCTCTATAGCGAAAGCCAATGGGCAGCAACAAACATTCAAGAAGTGAAGCCCGAATATAACGAAAATGCTCCCCTAGTTGATGCAAGAACCATTTTGAGAGATAATTTTAATAAAATCTTTACCAACCATCCCGAAGCCTTAATTTTTGGAGAAGACACCGGATATATAGGAGATGTTAACCAAGGCTTGGAAGGGATGCAAAAGAAATTCGGTGAATTGCGTGTGGCGGATACAGGCATTCGAGAAGCTACTATAATCGGGCAAGGAATCGGAATGGCAATGAGAGGCTTACGACCTATTGCCGAAATTCAATATTTGGATTATATTTTATATGCGCTACAAACCATTAGTGACGATTTGGCCACTTTGCACTATAGAACTGCCGGAAGGCAAAAAGCACCGATGATTATCAGAACCAGAGGACATCGCTTGGAAGGAATTTGGCATTCCGGTTCTCCAATGAGCGGAATCAATAGTTTTTTTAAAGGAATTTATATACTCGTTCCAAGAAATATGACCAAAGCTGCCGGATTTTTTAATACAATGATGGAAAGTGATAATCCGGCTTTGATTATAGAAAATTTGAACGGCTATCGCTTGAAGGAAAAACAACCCAAAAATTTTGGTAAGTTTAAAACTCCTGTCGGTATAGTTGAAACTGTTATGGAAGGAACAGATATCACGTTGGTTTCTTATGGTTCAACCTTAAAAATTGTTTTGGAAGCAGCCAAAGAGTTAAGGCAATTCGATATCAGTTGTGAGGTGATAGACATTCAAAGTTTAATGCCCTTGGATTTACCTCATGACATTGTAAAAAGTGTTATGAAAACCAATAGGCTGATGGTGATTGACGAGGATGTTCCCGGAGGTGCCTCTGCATACATTTTAAACGAGATTTTAACCAAACAAGATGCCTATAAATATTTGGATAGCAAACCCATTGCTTTGTGCTCGGAAGAACATAGACCGGCTTATGGCACCGATGGCGATTATTTTTCTAACCGAAGCGCCGAAGATATTTTTGAAGCGGTTTATCAGGTGATGCATGAAACCAATCCAAAGAAATATAAGGAATTATATTAGCGTTGTACCGGTTAAATAAGTATTTTAATTTAAGTACTAAACTCTTTTTTCAGTCTTGCAGACATCAAATATCAGACTAACGCGTATTTGAGTTAAAAAAAACATCTACCTATTGATTTCATTAACTTTATGAAAAATATTGCTGTTAAATGTGTTAAACATACAAACACATGGCTATTATTTAAATTCATGTATATATATTTGCTCGGTTAAACAAATTAACCCTAGATAACAACAATAAAAATTTAAAGTTATGAAAAGAAAAATTGTATTTTTATTCGTAGGATTCCTTGTATCCTTTTTCACAATGCAAGCACAATGGACACAAGTTGGCGCAGATATTGACGGAGAAGCCGCAAATGATTTGTCCGGATATTCAACAAGCATGAGCGCTGATGGAACGGTGGTGGCAATCGGAGCGGTTTTCAATGATGGAAATGGTACTAATTCCGGTCATGTTCGTGTCTATCGAAATCTTAGCGGTACATGGACACAAATCGGTGCAGATATCGATGGCGAAGCATCCAGAGATTTTTCCGGATTTTCCGTAGACCTCAGTTCAGACGGTTCTGTTGTAGCAATCGGAGCATATCGTAATGATGGCAATGGCAATAATTCCGGTCATGTTCGTATCTATCAAAATCTTAGTGGCACATGGACACAGATTGGTGCAGATATTGACGGCGAAGCCGCGGGAGATTATTTTGGCAATTCCGTAAGTCTTAGTTCTGATGGAAATATAGTGGCAATCGGAGCATATCGCAACGCGGGGAACGGTAATAATGCCGGTCAAGTTCGTGTTTACCAAAATCTTAGTGGCACATGGACACAAATCGGTGCAGATATAGACGGTGAAGCAGCAGGAGATTATTTTGGAAAATCAGTTAGTATCAATGCCGATGGAACTATCGTTGCAGTTGGTGCCAATGGAAATGATGGTAATGGTAACAATTCCGGTAGCGTTCGTGTTTATCAAAATATTGGTGGAACGTGGACACAAGTTGGCGCAGATATCGACGGAGAAGCTCTTGAAGATCAATCCGGAAACTCTGTAAGTCTTAGTGCCGACGGAACCATTGTGGCAATTGGCGCCTTTAAAAATGATGGCAATGGCGCGAATTCCGGTCATGCTCGTGTTTATCAGAATGTTAGCGGAACGTGGACACAAGTGGGGGCAGACATTGATGGAGAAGCAGCAGGTGATAATTTTGGTAGAACCATAAGTTTGAATGCCAGCGGAACAATATTGGCAATAGGTTCTGTTAACAATGCGGGAAATGGTACTAACGCCGGACATGTTCGTGTCTATCAAAATGTTAATGGCACATGGACGCAAGTTGGGGCAGACATTGACGGAGAAGCCGCAGCAGATCGTTCAGGTGCATCTTTATGTTTGAATTCAGATGGTTCCATTGTAGCAATTGGTGCACCCGCCAATGACGGAAACGGATCATCTTCCGGTCAAGTCAGAGTGTTTAAAAACACAACACTTGCTATTTATAATATTTCAAAATTAAGCATTGATATTTCTCCTAACCCTACAGATGGAATCATAAATCTCAAACTTGATAATAATATCGCTGTTGTTTCTCAAGTTTTTGTTTATGACATCACGGGAAAGACAGTTTATAACAAACAGTTTTTAACTGGGAATAATCAATTAAGGATTGACTTGTCCGATTTTGAAAAAGGCATTTATATTCTTAAAGTTCAAAGTGGCGATAAGGTTTCTGCAACTAAGATTGTGAAAAGATAAAAATGGATTTGGCTTTTTAGGGAGTTTTTTTTATAATTTTTTAAAAGTGTAAAATCTGTGGATTTTACACTTTTTATTTTAAAACATACTGCTACGTATTTAATTGATGCTTAAAAACATTAAAATCGGATAATTTGTGAGTTTTATACGTTGTGCGTATGTGTTAATATGGTAAATTAATTGTCAAATCATTTACAAAACCTTATCAATTTAAAAGTATAGCTAAGTGATTGTAATGTTTTGTAAAATTTTATTATTTATTCTATATTGTTAATTTTTCTCGATAGATATGATTTTTATCATCCGTAAATACTTATAAAACATGTAAATTAGCACTTGAATAAAGAAATTATAACATCTTAAAATCAAGTATATGGCAAAAATAAAAGGTGCTGTTGTAATAGATACCGAAAAATGTAAAGGTTGTGATCTTTGTGTGGTTGCATGTCCTACAGACGTGCTAAAACTCAATGAGCAAGTAAATGCAAAGGGATATAATCCTGCCTATCCGGCAAATCATGATGCTTGTACGGCTTGTACTATATGTGCTTTAGTATGTCCGGATATGTGTATAACGGTCTATCAATATAAGCCGGAGGCAAGTTAATCTTAAAATATTTTAACTAAGGCTTTTTATGTCTAATAGAAAAAATTTAAAAATAGATGAAAGAATTAAAATTAATGAAGGGAAATGAAGCTTTGGCAGAAGCGGCGATTAGAGCCGGTGCCGATGCTTATTTTGGATATCCCATTACCCCGCAGTCTGAAGTAATTGAATATCTGATGTTGGAAAAACCGGAAAACCGTACAGGTATGGTGGTTTTACAAGCAGAAAGTGAAGTTGCCGCCATCAATATGGTTTACGGAGCGGCAGCTTGTGGAAAAAAAGTGATGACATCATCATCAAGCCCGGGAGTCAGTTTGAAATTGGAAGGAATTTCTTATATCGCCGGATCAGAATTGCCTTGTGTGATTGTTAATGTTATGCGTGGCGGTCCCGGATTAGGAACCATTCAGCCTTCTCAAGCAGATTATTTCCAAGCTACAAAAGGCGGAGGACACGGTGACTATCGCTTGATTGTATTGGCACCTTCTACTGTGCAAGAAATGGCTGACTTTGTAGATAAAGGCTATGAGCTGGCTTTCAAATACAGAAATCCGGTGATGATACTTTCTGACGGAGCCATTGGTCAAATGATGGAAAAAGTATATCTTCCGGAACAAAAGGAGCGTTTGAGCGATGAAGAGATTATCAAGCGATATGGTGATTGGGCAACCACAGGAAAGCCGGAAAGCAGAGAAAGAAATATTATCACCTCATTGAATCTTAAATCTGAGGTGCAAGAAGATCACAATAAGCATCTTCAAGCCAAATATAAAGAAATTGAGAAGAACGAAGTGGAGTCTGAAGAGTTTCAATGCGAAGATGCGGACTATATCATGGTTGCTTTTGGTTCATCGGCGCGAATTTGTCAAAAAACCGTACAGTTAGGAAGAGAAAAAGGTCTGAAATTGGGTTTGATCAGACCCATCACGCTTTGGCCCTATCCCGGTGATGCTATCGCCAAGTATGCAGATCAAGCAAAAGGCTTTTTGTCCGTTGAAATGAATGCAGGGCAAATGGTTGAAGATGTTAGGTTGGCGGTGAATGGAAAAGCTCCCGTTGAGCACTATGGAAGGATGGGAGGCATGATTGCATCTCCGTCTGAAGTTTTAGAAGCACTAGAAGAAAAACTAATTTCAAATAAGTAAAACAATGTCAGAATCAATAATAACACCTGAAGAAATTATAAAAAAAGGAAAAGTCGTTTTCAAAAAAACGAAATATATGACCGACAATCCGTTGAGTTATTGTCCGGGTTGTGGGCATGGCGTTGCGCATAGATTAGTTATGGAGGTTGTCGAAGAAATGGGTATCGCTGAAGATACCATTGGGGTTGCTCCCGTAGGCTGCTCTGTTTTGGCATATGAATTTATGAATATAGACATGCAACAAGCCGCACATGGTAGGGCACCTGCCGTGGCAACAGGAATTAAAAGAGTATTTCCGGATAAATATGTTTTTACTTATCAGGGAGACGGTGATTTGGCAGCCATTGGAACGGCAGAAACCATTCATGCCTGCAACAGAGGCGAAAATATCGTAATTATTTTCATCAATAATGGTATTTATGGTATGACAGGCGGGCAAATGGCACCTACTACGCTGCAAGGAATGAAATCATCTACATCTCCTTATGGACGTATGGTGGAAACTATGGGATATCCGTTGAAAATAACAGAAATGGTGGCAACACTTCCGGGTGTTTGCTATGCAACCAGACAAGCTGTCCATCATGTGAAATATGTGAGAAAAGCTAAAAAAGCTATCAGACAAGCATTTGAAAATCAGCGTGATAAAAAAGGAACTTCTATCGTGGAGATTGTGTCAAATTGTAATTCCGGTTGGAAAATGACTCCGGTCGATTCCAACAAGTGGCTGGATGATAATATGTTGGAATATTTTCCGCTTGGTGATATTAAAAAATAAAAAAAAGGTACAAACTAAATCATAAATAAAATGACTGAAGAAATTATTATCGCCGGATTTGGTGGTCAAGGAGTTTTGTCAATGGGAAAAATTTTAGCCTATTCCGGCATTATGCAAGATCAAGAAGTGAGTTGGATGCCGTCTTATGGTCCTGAAATGCGCGGTGGAACGGCAAATGTAGCGGTTATTTTGAGCGATGATCGTATCAGCTCCCCTATTCTACATGAGTTTGATACGGCAATTATTCTCAATCAGCAATCTATGGATAAATTTGAAAGCATGGTGAAATCAGGAGGCTTACTTTTGTATGATCCCAATGGAATTATTCGCCATCCCGAGAGAAAAGATATTACGATTGCTACAATTGAGGGCGCCCGATTAGCACACACACTGAAAAATAGAAAAGTGTTCAATATGGTTGTGTTAGGGGCATTTTTAAAAATACACCCGATAGTTCAAATGGACAGTGTTCATAAAGGTTTGGAAAAATCTCTTCCTGAAAGGCACCATCACTTGATTCCATTGAATGAAGAAGCCATTGAGCTTGGAATGGAAAAGGTAGAAGTAGTCAATAAGTTGTAGCAGAGCTTATATTTTTTATATCTATAGTAGACATATTTGTCTGTTATATAAATTTTAGATATATTTGCTTTGATTAACCAAAATAAACTTTAAAGTTATGTTTTTACAAGCAGATAATACAAGTATGTGGAATATGGGAAATCTCATGGGAGCTTTCTTTTTCTTGGTAATAATAGTGTTGGCTATTGTTGTTTATATGCTTATCGCAAAAGGTGGCAAAAAGAAATCATCCGAGGAATAAATATTTTCTGTCGGATTTACTAAATTTTTTGATGTACAAATCTCTTATCAAGATAAATTTGAGCATTCTGTTTTTTTTTATCTTGCAGTTTCAATATGCTCAAAAAATTGCTCTGTTGAAATATAGCGGCGGTGGAGATTGGTATGCCAATATCACCACATCTCTACCGAATTTAGTAAACTTCTCAAATAAACAGATACACACTGTTATAGATAAGAAGATAAAAGTAGTAGAACCATCATCCGTAGAAATTTTTGATTTTCCCTTTATTCATGCCACCGGTCACGGAAATATTTTCTTTTCGGAAACCGATATTCAAAATCTTAGAAAATATTTAAAAAACGGAGGCTTTATTCATTTTGATGATAATTATGGGATGGATAAATACGTTCGCAGAGAAATCAAAAAACTGTTTCCCCGTCAAGAGCTCAAAGAATTGCCTGTCTTCCACCCTATTTTTCATGCCTATTACAATTTTCAAAAAGGCTTGCCTAAAATTCATGAACATGACGGCAAACCACCACAGGCATTTGGAATTTTTATCAACAACAGATTGGTTTTGTTATACACCTATGAATCTGATCTGGGAGACGGTTGGGAATCTGAAGAAATTCACCATGATCCTGCAGAAATCAGAGAAAAAGCATTGAAAATGGGTGCAAATATCCTATATTACGTTTTTACGAATTAGCCTAATGAAAACACTTATTCAAAACATAGGGCAACTTGTCCAAGTCAGAGAAGGAAAACAAGCACTTCGCGGTAGTAAAATAAATAAACTTCCGATAATTGAAAATGCTTATGTGATTATTGACAAGGGAAAGATTGCAGATTTTGGAGAAATGACAGCTCTGCCAATTTTTTCCGGAAATATAATCGATGCCAAAGGTCAATTGCTTATGCCTACCTGGATAGATTCTCACACGCATTTGGTTTATGCCGCCTCTCGTGCCGATGAGTTTGTCGATAAAATAAACGGATTGAGCTATGAGGAGATTGCCGAGCGTGGTGGAGGCATTCTTAATTCCGTAAAAAAGATGAATGAAATTGATGAAAAACAACTTTATTATCAAAGCGAGCAACTCCTAAAAGAGGTGATATCATACGGAACAGGTGCCATTGAAATAAAATCAGGCTACGGATTAAGCGTGGAAGGAGAACTAAAAATGCTGCGTGTAATCAAAAAATTGAAAGAAAATTTTGCCATTCCCATAAAAGTAACTTTTTTGGGTGCGCATGCTGTGCCTAATAAATACAAAGACAATAAAAATGCTTATATAAACTTGATTATCAATAATATACTACCTGATATTTCAAGTGAAGCTTTAGCTGACTATATAGATGTGTTTTGTGAGAAAGGTTATTTCTCAATTCAAGAAACCAACCAAATTTTACAGGCAGGGGCAAAACACGGATTGAAACCTAAAGTTCATGTGAACCAGTTCAATGCCATTGGCGGTATTGAAATTTCCGTGAAGAATCAGGCTGTTTCCGTGGATCATTTAGAAGTTATGAATCCTGAAGACTATCAAGTGCTCAAAAAAGCTGAAACAATTGCCACGGCATTGCCCGCCTGCAGTTTCTTTATAGATATTCCTTATGCGCCCGTGAAAGAGATGATTGAACAGGATATTGCCGTTTCTCTTGCAACAGATTTTAATCCGGGCTCTACTCCCGGTTTTAATATGAATTTTGTAGTTGCTTTGGCTTGCATCAAACAAAAGTTAAGTCCGGAGCAAGCCATTAATGCCGCTACTGTGAATGCTGCCGTTTCCCTGGAATTAGAAAATGAAATAGGTAGCATTTCCATTGGTAAAAGAGCTAATGTGATGCTTTTAAACTCTTATATAAAAGACTACAAAGAACTCCCCTATTTTTTTGCAACCAATCCGGTGGATCGTATTTTTATCAACGGGAAAGAGATATAAACCCTGTAGGGTTTAGCAATATTATAACTAATTGGTTCCGAGTCGTTTTTTGAGCATTGCAATTTTGTTCAAAGCATCGGCTTCTTTTTGTTTTTCAATCGCTACTACTTTTTCAGGTGCATTGTTGATAAATCTCTCATTGCTTAATTTTTTGCGTACGGCATTTAAGAATCCGGTTGTGTATTTCAGTTCTTCTTCCAGTTTTCTTTTCTCTTCTTCTTCATCGATAAAACCGGTAAGCGGAATGAAATATTCATTTGATTTTACTCTAAAAGAAGCAGCGTTTTCCAAAGCTGATTTAATTTTTTCAATTTTTGAAATATTTGCCAGCTTCATGATGATGGTTTCAAAATCCGGATTAAGCTCTTCATGTTCCAAAATGGAGACTTGCAGTGCATCTTTCTGCGGAATATTTTTTTCTGTCCGGATTTTGCGAATGTTAGATATAACTTCTTGAATTTGAATCATTTCAGATACATATTCGGCATCAAATTTTTCTATTTTCGGATATTGTGCGATAATAATGGCTTCCTTGGGAGTACGTGTTTTGATATATTGCCAAATTTCTTCAGTCATAAAAGGCATAAACGGATGCAATATTTTTAAATTATTTTCCAAAATCCGAATAGTATCATCAAATGTCTTGGCATCTATTTTTTCTCCGAATGGAGGTTTTATCATCTCTAGAAACCAAGAACTATAATCATCCCAAATTAATTTATAAATATTCATCAAAGCATTTGATACTCTATATTTTTTAAAGTCGTCCTCAATTTGAGTCAAAACTTCATTGAAGCGATTTTTATACCATTTCACGGCTGTTTTTGCATAATCGGGTTGTGTTTTTTCGGAATCTATTTCCCAAGATTTAATCAGTCTGAAACCATTCCAAATTTTATTAGCAAAATTTCTTCCTTGTATCACTAAATCCATATCAAAAGGCAAGTCGTTTCCTGCCGGAGAAGTCAAAAGCATTCCCACGCGAACGGCGTCAGCGCCGTGTTCTTCCATCATTTTAATGGGGTCGGGAGAATTGCCGAGTTGTTTAGACATTTTTCTACCTAGTTTGTCTCTTACAATTCCGGTTAAATAGACATTCTCAAAAGGCTTTTTGCCTTCGTATTCATATCCTGCAATAATCATTCGAGCCACCCAGAAGAAAAGGATTTCGGGCGCCGTAATCAAATCATTGGTGGGATAATAATATTTAAAATCTTTGTTATTTGGATTGCGAATGCCGTCAAAAACGCTTATGGGCCACAGCCAAGAAGAAAACCACGTGTCTAACGCATCTTCATCTTGTTGAAGATTATTTAATTCCAGATTTGGATTTTCGGTTTTTTTTCTTGCTAACTCTAAAGCATGATTGATATTTTCCGCAACAACAAAATCGTTCTCTCCTTCTCCATAGAAGTAGGCAGGAATACGATGTCCCCACCAAAGTTGGCGTGAGATGTTCCAATCACGTACGTTGTCCATCCAATGGAAGTAAGTGTTTTCAAATTTTTTAGGAATCAGTTTCACTTCTCCGTCTTTGATGGCATCAATGGCGGGCTGTGCCAGTTCTTTCATTTTCAGAAACCATTGTCTGGACAATCGAGGTTCAATCACGACATTTGTTCTTTCTGATCGTCCTACACGATGCATATGTTTTTCAATTTTGTCTAGAAAACCCTTTTGTTTGAGTTCTTCGATGATTTCTTTTTTGACCACATTACGATCTTTCCCTTCATAATGCAAGCCATAGTGGTTGAGTGTGGCATCTTCATTAAAAATATCAATAATCTCTAAATGGTGTCGTTCCCCGATTTCTTTATCATTAGGGTCGTGTGCCGGTGTGATTTTCAAGGCTCCCGTACCAAATTCAGGATCAACATAATCATCAGAAATAATAGGAATTTCTCGATTTGCAATAGGAACCAAAGCCTTTTTGCCTATAAACTTTTTATATGTTTCGTTTTCAGGGCTTACGGCAATGGCAGTATCTCCTAAAATGGTTTCCGGTCTGGTGGTCGCAATTTGAATAAATTTGCCGTTTTCTCCTATGATTGGATAGTTTAAATAGTATAAATACCCCTGTTCATCCGAATAGTTAACTTCTTCATCTGAAATGGTTGTCTTAGCAGCAGGATCCCAGTTTACCATACGATAGCCTCTGTAAATTTTACCTTTGTTGTATAAATCTACAAAAACTTTGGTCACACTTTCTGACATATCATCATCCAATGTGAATTTGGTTCGTTTCCAATCACAAGATGCCCCCAACTTTTTTAGTTGCTCCAAGATAATGCCTCCGTGTTTATGAGTCCAGTTCCAGGCGTGTTTCATGAATTCATCTCGGCTCAAATCTGATTTTTTAATCCCGTCTTCTTTGAGCTTATTCACCACTTTTGCTTCGGTGGCAATTGATGCATGGTCTGTTCCTGGTACCCAACAAGCATTTTTTCCTTGCATACGTGCCCTACGAATCAACACGTCTTGCAGTGTGTTATTCAGCATATGTCCCATGTGAAGAATTCCGGTTACATTTGGTGGCGGAATTACAATGGTGTAAGGCTCTCTATGGTCAGGTTCAGAATGAAAATATTCGTTTTCCATCCAGTATTCATACCACTTATCTTCTATATTTGCAGGATTGTATTTGTTGGGAATCTCCATATGCTGTTTATTTTCTTTTACCTAAGTCAATCATTAGAATCTCTAAAGAGTTCAGTTTGGTATAATATTTGATTTTTTATGCTTGCAAATTTAATTTATTTTTGCCAAAGTATAAAAAAGATTAATAATCTTTGGTTATTAAAATTGAATTAAAAAAAATTATATATTTACAAAAAATTCTTATCTATGAAAAGAGTATTACTATTGTTACTAATTTTCGTTGGATTCCAAGGTTTTTCTCAAGAAAAGAAAGCAAAAATAGAATTCAAACAAACGGAAATTGACTACGGAAAAATTGAAAAGAATTCGGACGGTAAAAGAGTCTTTGAATTCACGAACACAGGAGATGTCCCTTTGATTATACAAAGAACAAAATCTTCTTGTGGTTGCACGGTGCCTACCAAGCCGGAAAAGCCTATTATGCCCGGTAAGACAGGAAAAATAGTAGTGGCGTATAACACACACAGAATCGGACCATTCAGAAAAACGGTTACAATTTATTCTAATGCCGAGAACAATGTGGTTATATTGAAGATTAAAGGGAGAGTTATTGATCCTAATCAGGTGGATTTGAAAAGAAAAGCAGAGAGCCCGATGATAAAATAATTCTTTTGAAATAAAAAATAAAAAAACTCTTAATCGTTTGATTAAGAGTTTTTTGTTTTCGGGTGGATAATCGGGTTCGAACCGACGACCTTCGGAACCACAATCCGACGCTCTAACCAACTGAGCTATACCCACCGTTTTGCGAGTGCAAATATATAAAATTTGTTTAAACCAAAAAATATATTCATTTGTTTTTTGAAGCAAATACATAAAAAAAGACCAACTTTATAGATGGTCTTTTTTATTTTTTGAATTGTCGTGGGCGATGAGGGATTCGAACCCCCGACCCCCTCGGTGTAAACGAGGTGCTCTGAACCAACTGAGCTAATCGCCCCTTTTTTTTGGGCTCTGAACCATCCCGATAACTATCGGGAGAGCTAATCGCCCCTTTTTTTTGGGCTCTGAACCATCCCGATAACTATCGGGAGAGCTAATCGCCCCTTTTTTTTGGGCTCTGAACCATCCCGATAACTATCGGGAGAGCTAATCGCCCCTTTTTTTTGGGCTCTGAACCATCCCGATAACTATCGGGAGAGCTAATCGCCCCTTT
>CAZAXU010000026.1:4298-29269 GCA_964489245.1 uncultured Flavobacteriaceae bacterium | reverse complement strand
AACCGCAAAGAAAAATATAATCTTTGTGTAGCTTTGTGTATTCTTCGTGTAGCTTTGTGCAACAACTATTAAATTTATTGGTTTTGGTTATTACTCAAAGAAACTCAAAGAGAAAAATGTTTATTGAATACTTTCTTGTATTTTTGCCATATCATTATAAACCCGAAATATATCCAGGTGATAAAAATATTGAACATACCGAGTTCTAAAAGCATTTCTAATCGTTTATTAATCTTGCAAGCTCTATATCCGAATTTAAAAATAGAGCGTTTATCGACGGCAGAAGATACCAAAGTTTTGCAAAAAGCCTTGGCAAACGCTTCGGAATCAATCGATATAGGACATGCCGGAACGACAATGCGATTTTTGACGGCTTATTATGCCGTTCAAGAAAATAAATCAGTGATTTTAGACGGTTCAAGGCGTATGAGACAACGACCTGTAAAGATTCTGGTTGATGTTTTGCAACAACTCGGTGCCGATATTTCCTATCTTGAAAATGAAGGCTTTCCTCCTTTGCACATAAAAGGAAAAAAAATATCAGGAAATACACTTAAAATTCCATCAAATATCAGCAGTCAATATATTTCAGCTTTATTGTTGGTTGCCCCGAAACTACCAAAAGGTTTGTCGTTGGAACTCATCGGAGCTTCTGTTTCAAAACCTTATATCAAGATGACAATTTCTTTGCTTAAACAACTTGGCATTCAGGTGTTTCAAAATCAGAATCAAATCAAAGTCTATCCTAAAAAACAAATTGAAAATCAAATCTTAAAGGTTGAAAGTGATTGGTCTTCTGCCTCTTATTTCTACAGTTTTTTGGCGGTGAACAGAAAAGAAAAATTAAGCTTGGAAGGATTCTCAGAAACTTCGTTGCAAGGAGACAGTTTGGTAAAAAAATATTTTGAAAAATTGGGTATAAAAACATCGTTTAAAGACAATGGAAGCATGATTTTATCTGCCGATAAAGATTTTGATATGCCCAAGCAACTGACATTTGATTTGATCGACCAACCGGATTTGGCGCAAACGCTTGCAACAACTTGTTTGGCACTGGGAATTGAATGTGAAATTTTTGGTTTACAAACTCTCCGCATTAAAGAAACCGACCGATTATTAGCTTTAAAAACAGAGATGGAAAAGTTGGGCGCATCAGTGCAAATATCAAAAAATGCTCTATATCTGAGAGCATTAAAAGCTTTGAAAAAACATGTGAAGATTGAAACCTATGACGATCATCGTATGGCAATGTCTTTTGCCGTATTAAGGTCTTTAGTTCCCATTGAAATAAAGGATGAAGAAGTGGTGAAAAAATCCTTTCCGAATTTTTGGGAGATTTATCCTTTGAAAGGCACTAAAATCCGTTAAATTTGTAACATGAAATTTGACTTTTCTTTTTTTTGGAAACAAACCAAAAAGCTTTTTTGGTTTTATTTGATACAATTGACTTTGTTTATGATTTTCAGGTTGATATTGTTTTTTAAATACGCTGACTTTATTCATTTAAAAAACTATAAATCAGATATTGTCAAGGCATTTTATGTGGGAGGAAAATTTGATACATCCGTGTCTTTTTATGCCTTATCACCTGCTTTTATCGGAATTCTTGTTCTGAGTTTTTTGTCGAGATATAAACGTAGTCAATATCAATCGGGAATAAAAAAAGTTCTACATTCTTATTTGTTGTTTGTTACAAGTATTTTCTTGATTTTTGAACTGATAGATTATTTCTTTTTTGAATATTTTCAAACACACATCAATGCCGTTATTTTTGGCATCAAGGAAGATAAAACAACAGCCGTAATCACATCGATTTGGACAGATTATCCCATGATAAAAGTCCTAGTTATAATTATACTTGCCGTCTATCTGTTTCACAGAATCTATAAATATCTCATTTATGATAAAATATTCAATCCTATTAATTTCAGAAGATATAATCTATCCGCGTTGGTGTTGTTGTTAGGGATTTATTTTATTGGTCTCAGGGGCACGTTCAGCATGTTTCCTTTGCGTTTACATCATACCACCGTATCTACAGACTCGTTTGTCAATGAACTGGTACTCAATGGTGTTTTTGCTTTTAAGATTGCCAATTCATTCAAAAGGCATATCAAAAATATTGATTTAAACACGCAAAAGACTCTGCAACAATATGGATTTAAAAATATTAAAGATGCATTGTCAAAATATAAAGAAAAACCTGTAGATTCATTAGTAGACACAGAAAAAGAAATGTTCTTAAAGACACCAAAAGATAAATTTTTGGAAAAAAATCCGCCAAATGTAGTTTTTATCTTGATAGAGAGTTTTAGCAGGCACTATTTTGAGTTTCATCAAAAAGATTTTAATCTTTTGGGCGATTTGGAAAAAGAATTAGCTTATTGCACTGTCTTTAAAAATTTTACATCGGCAAGAAACGGCACAATAGAATCTCTTGAAGGCTTGTTGGTGAACACGCCTCGAACAGCTTTGTCTCAATCTCCCTATGCTCGGATAAGACTGAACTCTTCTGTTGCCAATCCTTTCAAAAATGCAAACTATCACACCACCTATTTGACCGGTGATCGGTTGGGTTGGCGAAACACAGGAAAATTCATCAAGGCACAAAATTTTGATGATGTGTTGGGAACTTCTTTTCTGGAGAATAAATATAAGAATCCTGAAAAGTATGAATGGGGGATTTTTGACGAATATCTTTATACTCACATTTTTGACCAACTTAGTCATTCAAAACAAGCGGAATTCATTTTTGTACTGACAGTTGCTAATCATACACCATATAGCGTTCCGTCAACCTATAAGCCTAAACCTTTGCATATGCCGGAAGCGGTTATAAAAAAATTAAGAACTTCAAAAGATATTGCCATGAAAAATTTTTTGGCTTATCAATACACAGCAGATCAGCTCGGAAAGTTTATCCATCGTATTAGAACTTCTGCTTTAGGAGAAAATACTATTATTGTGGCTACCGGAGATCATAATGAGCGAGGAATGTTTAACTATTCAACAGATGAACTGATTTTGAAGCGTAGTGTTCCTCTGATTTTATACATTCCAAAAAACTATAAACCGAAAGAGAAAATCGATTTAAAAAGATTTGGTGCGCACAAAGATATCTTTCCAACAATTTATCACTTGTCTCTTTCTGATAAATCTTATTTTTATTCAGGAAATGATTTATTTTCAGACGATAGAAATATGGATTATTACAGTTTGAATGATTATGACTTGATAGGCAGCAAAGAAGGAGCCATTATCAATTCAAAAAAGCTATATTACGTTTGGCAAGATGATTCTCATTTGAAAGTTATTGATGCAAAAGAAAATGAGAATCTGTCAAAAATTGCACAAAAAGCAAAAGCACAAGCTGCTTGTATTTGGTATACAATACAAGAAGATATCAAGAAAAAAATGAATTAGCCTCCTATTTTTTTTACTTTGAATCCTTTTTCTTTCAGTAGTTCGATAATTTTGTCCCGATTGTTTCCTTGGATAATGATTTCACCGTCTTTGGCGCTTCCACCCACTCCGAGTTTATTTTTTAAATATTTTCCTAAGATTTTCAGTTCTTGTTCAGCGCCTTCAAATCCTTTGATGATGGTCACCACTTTTCCGCCACGACCTTTTTTGGAAAAGTGAGCTTCCAATTGCTGTCTGTGCGGCGGGATATTTTCGTTCTCCCGCTCGGTGTCAGGCTTAAAATCTTGATTAGTGGAATAAACGAAATTGCCTAAATCAGAAAAATCACCAAACTTCTTTTTTTTACCCATTTCTTAAATATATATGACAAAAGTAATGAAAAATCGACTATTTATTTTTAAATTTGAAAAAAAAAGATGCTACAGGAGCTCAGAAAAATAGAAGATTTAAAAGAACTGGCTTTAAAAAATAGGCCCAAGCGTTTAGTGTTGGCTGCAGCCGGAGACGAACATTCCATCGATGCCGTTTTAGATGCATATAGATTGGGCGTGATTGAACCCATTTTGGTAGGCAAAAAGAAGGAAATCGAAAAATTTGCTTCTAATTGTAAACATTTGAGAAATTTTGAAATATACAGTTTTGAAACCGATAAAGAGATTATTCAAAAATCTGTTGAGCTTGTTGTGAACAATGAAGCGGATATATTGATGAAAGGAAATGTGACAACCGCTCAATTGCTCAAGGGGGTGCTGAATAAAGAATATGGCATGAAACATAAATCTTTTTTGTCTCATTTTGCACTATTCGAAATTCCACATTATCATAAGCTGTTGTCAATCACGGATGTGGCGTTGAATATTTTACCCACTTTGGATCATAAAGTTCATATTTTGAATAATGCAGTTCAGTTCATCAGAAAGATAGGTGTGGAAGAACCTAAAGTGGCAGCACTTTCCGCCATTGAAATGGTCAATGAAAAAATGCCGTCTACTTTAGATGCGGCACTACTTTCCATTATGCAGAGAAGAGGACAAATCAAAAACTGCATGATTGATGGACCTTTGGCTTTTGATAATGCCATCAGTTTAGAGAGTAAAAAACAAAAAAAATTGGGTGGAAATGTTGCCGGAAATGCAGATATTCTTTTGGTTCCCAACGTGGAGTCAGGAAACATACTTTATAAATCTCTGGTGGCATTTGCCGATGCAAAGGTTGCCGGTATTGTATTGGGAGCATCTTTCCCGATTGTGTTGACTTCAAGAGCAGACTCTGAAGAAACCAAGTTAAACAGTATTTTGCTGGCTGCGGCATCCGTAAATAGTAATTAAGTGGAGAAAACGCCAAAAATATTAGTTATTAATCCGGGTTCGACAACTACAAAAATTGCCTTATTTCTCGGAGAGAGAGAAACTTTCTCTGAAAAAATTACGCATAGTACACCGATGCTTTCACATGATGATTTTTTGAATACGCATGCAGATTTCAGAAAGTTGCTTATTCTGAAAACTTTGAAAGAACAAAAATATACAATAGACGATATCGATATGATTATGTGTCGAGGTGGTCTTGTCAGACCGGTTTCATCAGGAGTATATGAAATCAATGAAAAAATGTTGGACGATTTGAAACAATCTCCGAAGCAACATGCAAGTAATTTGGCAGCAATTATAGGCTATCGCCTTTCCGATGGAAAAATTCCGGCATATATTGCCGATCCTGTTGTGGTGGATGAAATGCAAGATGTGGCGCGTTATGCCGGACATAAAAGTTTTGAAAGAATATCGATTTTTCATGCCTTGAATCATAAAGCAGTGGCAAGAAGATATGCACAATCAATCGGTAAAAAATATGAAAAGCTCAATTTGATTGTAGCCCATATGGGCGGTGGTGTATCGGTTGGAGCGCATCAAAGAGGGAAGGTGGTTGATGTGAATCAGGCATTAGATGGAGAGGGGGCTTTTTCTCCGGAACGAAGCGGCACTTTGCCATCGGGGGATTTGTTGCGTAAGGCATTCTCAGGACAATATACTTTTGATGAACTGAAACAAATGATTGTAGGGAAAGGCGGACTGGTTTCTTATTTGGGAACAAATAATATTCAAGAAATTGAAAAAAAACCAAATGAAGAGAATGAAGTGGTTCTCCGCGCAATGGCTTATCAGATTTCAAAGCAAATAGGAGAGTATGCCGTTGTCTTAAAAGGAAAAATTGATGCAATACTTTTAACAGGAGGGGTGGCATATTCCGATTTGGTAATACGGCAAATTGAAGATTATGTGTCATTTCTGGCACCGATTGTGGTTTATCCGGGTGAGGATGAAATGAAAGCTTTGGCAGGAAACGGATTTTTGGTGTGGAAAAAAGAATTGATTCCGACAGCATATTAAACACTCGGCATGTGTTAACAAAAAAGCATCACGAATTTTGTGATGCTTTTTTTAATATATGCTTTTTGCTAAAATCTATTTTTTAGCTTTTTTGTTTTTTCTGTCAACCATGTCATACATCACGGGTGTTGCAATGAACAGTGAAGAATAAGTCCCTACAATCACACCGATAATCAAGGCAAATACAAATCCTCGGATGCTTTCTCCACCAAAGATAAAGATGGCGATAAGTGTTACCAAAGTTGTTAATGATGTATTTAAAGTTCTTGAAAGTGTGGAGTTTAAGGCTTTATTAATGGTTTTATTCAATTCCCACCTGCTGTGTTCATTCATGAATTCGCGAATACGGTCAAAGATAACAACCGTATCATTCAATGAATATCCGATTACTGTCAGAATGGCAGCAATAAAGGCTTGGTCTACTTCCATATTGAAAGGAAGAATTTTCCAGAATAATGAAAACAATCCAAGTACGATAAGCACATCGTGGAATACGGCAGCAACAGCACCTAAACTAAATTGCCATTTTTTGAATCGGAATAAAATATATAAAAACACGACAAACAGAGAACCGAAAATGGCATAAACAGCGCCTTTTTTGATATCATCTGCAATGGTCGGTCCTACTTTGATAGATTGCATTCTACCTATTTTTTTGTCCGGTTCACTGCTGATAAAGTTTTTATAAGTATATCCGTCAGGAAGATAAGATTTCAATCCGTTGAAGAGTTTTTCTTGAACGGTATTGTCCACATCTGCGCCTTCGCCGTTAATCATAAATTTGGTGGTAATTTTCAGTTGGCTGTCTTCGCCATAGGTTTTGACATCAGGGATAAATTTATTTCCTTTTTCATCAACAAAAGCACTTGTCAGGCTCGCTTTCACTTCATCTGCATTTACAGCTTTCGGGAAGGAAACGATATAGGTTCTTCCACCGACAAAATCAACGCCCGGATTCAATCCGTTGGTGAAGATGGAAAACAATCCGATGGCAATGATAACACCGGAAAACATATATGCAATTTTTCTTTTTCCAAGAAAATCGAAGTTGATATCAGCAAAAAGATTCTTGGTAACCGGCGTGTTGAAAGTTAGTTTTCTTTCTTTTCCCATATACCATTCAATCAGATATCTTGTGATGAAGATTGCAGTGAACAAAGATGTGCCGATACCGATAAGCAAGGTGGTAGCAAAACCTTTGATGGGTCCTGTTCCGAAAATAAGCAGAATGGCTCCGGTCAATGCGGTTGTGATGTTTGCATCTAAAATGGAAGAGAGTGCATTTCTGAAACCGTCATCAACGGCGTTGTGCAGGTTTTTTCCTCTTCTCATTTCCTCTCTGATACGTTCAAAAATCAGCACGTTTGCATCCACAGCCATACCAATCGTTAGCACGATACCCGCAATTCCGGGTAGGGTGAGCACAGCATTTAAATTGGCTAGAATTCCAAAAATAAAGAGTATGTTCAGCATGAGTGCAATATCAGATGCAATACCGGCTTTTCCGTAATAGACAAACATCCATACAAAAATCAGGATAAGCGCATAGAGAAAAGAAAGCTTTCCGCCCTCAATGGCTTTTTGTCCCAAAGATGGTCCCACAATTTCAGACTGAACAATGTCTGCGGCAGCGGGTAGTTTTCCGGCTCTTAATACATTGGCTAAATCTGTTGCTTCATCAATGGTGAAATTTCCTGTGATCTCAGAGCGACCTCCTGTGATAGGACCACTTGAAACACCGGGAGCAGAATAGACAATATTGTCTAGAGCTATGGCTATGGCGGTTTTATTGTTAAAGGCTTCAGTGGTCATCTCTTTCCACACTTTGGCGCCTTTTGAGTTCATTTGCATAGTCACGGCGGGTTTGCCAAATTGGTCAAAAGAGTTTTGTGCATCAATAATAACATCACCTCCAAGTGGCGGAATGTTGCTTCTGTTTCCTCTGAGTGCGTATAGATAAGTGATATCGGTATCTTTTTCAGGCTTTCCCCAAAGGAATTTAATATCTTTAAGCTCTGCGGGTAATAATTTTCTGGCTTCTTTGCTGTTAAGGAGTTTGTTGACTTTGTTTTTATCCTTGAGCAATACGGCACCCATCCTTGAGTATCCTCCGCCTTTGATGAAATTTTCAAAAAGCGGGTTTTTGTCTTTATTTTGATCAACCAACAGGCTGTCTGCTTCATTGGCGGTGGTATCCGTTTTGATTTGAGACTTGTAATATTCGTTTAATTGCACGAGATAAGGTTGAACTTTGGAATAGTCAAAGGCATGCCAAAATTCGAGCTGAGCCGTACTTTGTAGCAGTTTTTTGACTCGTTCAATATCTTTTGCTCCGGCAAGTTCTACCAAGATTCTGCCTGATTTTCCGAGTCGTTGAATATTGGGTTGGGTCACACCGAACTTGTCAATTCTTTTTCTCAATACTTCAAAAGCACTGACCATGGCATCATCAACCTTTTTAGTGATAATGTTTTTCACATCATCGTCTCCCATGTTAAATTTGATTTCATCGGAGAGATTTTTGTTGCCAAAAATATCAGGAGAACTAAGCTTCATCTTTTCTTTGGCTTGTGCGTTCACTTTGTCAAAAGCTTCGTAAAACAATTCAATATAAGGTTTTTGACTGTTTTTTTGCATCTCGGATGCTTCTGTAAGCGCTTGATTAAATACGGGGTTCTCCGTATGGTTTGCCAAACTTTTTAAGATATCTTTTACGGAAATTTGAAGAATCACATTAATCCCCCCTTTGAGGTCAAGACCAAGATTCATTTCACGGTCTTTCAGATCATCATAAGTAAAATCCATTCCCAACAGACTATATACAGGTCTTTTCGAGATAGAATCCAGATATTGTTTTTCTTTGTTGTAATCTCCATTGGCAAAAGTTGCAGCTTCTTTTCTGATTCGATTGCTTTTCAATGTAAATGATAGTTGATAAATACTTAATAGTGCTAAAATTGTAGCAAATACTAATACAAGTCCTTTATTTCGCATTCTCTCTGATTTTTATTATAATTTTTTCAACGGGCAAAGATAAATTTTTAGGTTTGAATTCACAATTATTTGTACGATTAATTCGTCATAAAAATTTGACTTTGGCTAAAATTTGTAATTAAACGATAAAGACGGATAAATTTTGCCGTCTAAATTTATAGATGAAACACCCAATCGGGCTTTTTTCATTGCGTATTTATATCTGATTTTATTTTGTTTTCGGTCTAACATATATTTTCCGTGAATCCAGTCATACAGATAGCTGCCAACAATCAAAGTGAGAGATGTGTAGGCAACTATTTGGTCTCCGGTGTCGGGTTTGCCATTTGAAATCCCGGTTGCGTCTGATGCAATGGTTCCTAAAAGAGAGCTTTCTGTTGTCGAGAGATAAGCCCATCCTGCATAGCCCAAACCTCTGGCGCCGAGAATATAATAGCCTTGTTTTTTTTCATTGATTTTGAAATGTACGTGCCCGGGAAGCACAATGGCAATTGCCATATCTTGTATTCTTAGGTTTGTGCTCAATATCTCAAATTCATCATAAGTCATGTCTTTCGGGATATCGGGCAAATTGAAATTGGAATTTTTCTTTAGGTTGTAAATGTCCAAATCTTGAGCCGACATGCCAAAAGAGAATAGCAATAGTATAATGAAAACATTTTTTTTCATAAGTATTCTCTAATAGTTTAATGAATTGAGATAAGCATATTTCTTTTTCCAAAATTCCAATATCTCGGTATTTTTTTTGAGTTGCTTGTCTCCTTCTTTTGTGAAAGGGTTATTATCGTCGTCAGATTTGATGAACATCATATTATTTTCCAATTGTTGAATTTCTTTTTGAATGGCATCAATTTTTTGACGGACAAAAATCTTTTCATAATCCAATTTTCTGTGATTGCCTTGTTCAAAATAATCATCAACCATGTCTTTGAATCGCAAGAAAGATAATTCTCTTTGATCAATATTCAATTTGCTGTAGAGTGAATTGATGAATTTATTGAATTTAACATTGACATAGTTCTTATTGTGTGGCACATAGCCTAGAGTTTTCCACTCTTCTGTGAATTTTTTGATGTCGTCAATGGTGTAAGATTCAGATTCATCGGCGGTTTTTTCCTTGAGTGCTTTCAGATAATCTTTTTTCTTGATATAATTGTTGAGTTCTGCATTGCTTTCATCTCTGCCATGTTGATGAAATCGGTCAAAATAGTGATTGCAAGCCGTTCTGAACTCTTTCCAAATTTTTTCGGAATATTTTCTCGGAACATGCCCTATTTTTTTCCATTCTTCTTGAATCTCTTTGAATTTTGGAGTAGCAGTTTCCCAATCTTCACTGTCTTTGAGAGACTCCGCCGTTTCAATTAGCTTCATCTTTTTGTCAAGATTTTCTTTCTGAAGTTCTTTTAAAGATTTATAGAACTTATTTTTTTCTTTATTGAAAGTTCTCAGGCTTGTTTTGAAACTGTTCCAAATTTCATCTCGATGTTTTTTTGAAACATATCCGATATGATAGAAAGTTTCTCTGATGTTTTCAACTTCTTTAATTTTTTCCTGCCATTCCTTATGATTTTGCGGGATGTTTTCTGCTATTTTTTGTAGTTGTGCGATCAACTCTTCTTTCTTTTCAAGGTTGCTTCCGAATTCTTCTTTGATGGTTTTATAGAATTCTCTTCTTTTGTCATGTATTTTTTTTGTAACTTCTTTGAATTCATTCCAAACTTCTTCTCGTTGTTCACGTGCCACAGGTCCTGTTTCTTCTTTCCAGTCTTTGTGTAAGATCTGAAGCTCTTTAAAAATTTTATGAATATCATTTTCTTTGAGCAACTCGTTGGCACGGTCGATAATAGCTTTCTTTTTATCTAGATTTTCTTGAAATATTTTGTCGCGATAGTCTCTGTCGAGATCGAGCAAATCATAAAATCTTTCTTCGTGATGTTTAAAAGTTCTCCAGATGTCTGAATATCTCGATCTGGGAACATTGCCTGATATACGCCATTCTCTTTGAATCTCTTTGAATTTTTTCATTCTTTCTTCAAAGTTCAAATCAATGGCATCAACAACATCTTTGAGTTGTTCAATAAGATTCAGTTTGTGATTGAGATTTTGCTCTAGTTTTTCTTGAACTTCTTTTCTGTGATTGCTAAGTTTCTTTCTGAAATCTTTCCATACATATTTAAATTCTGCTGCCTCGGGGATATCCAAATGGACTTCTTCGTCCGGATTTTCCGCTTTTTTTGCTTCAATGAGCTGATAGACTTTATCATCGATAACATCTTTGATTTCTTCAAGATGTTTTCTGATTTTTTGAACAGGGTTTTCAGCAATCAATTTCTTTGCTTCTTCAATAAGTGCAGAAAAGTCGAGGTCTTTATATGATAATAAGGGGATGTTTTTTTCTTCATTTTCAGCATGATGTTCCTCTGAAGAAGATTCTGATTCATTTGCCATGTGTTTCTCTATTTCAACAACAACTTCGTCAGCAGATTTTTCCTCTGTTGGTTGACCTTTTTCGAGTGTTACTTGCTCTGTTTGTTCGATTTCTGTTTTCTCTTCTACCTCAATTTCATTTGGTTGTTTTTCAGAATTAATCGGAGCTTCTGACTGCTCATTCTTTCCTTCTGCATCTTGCAGGTTTTCGTTTCTTTCTTCTACCATGATTAGTAAATTTTCAGGTTACTTTTTTTAGAAGTGAAATATAAGAATTTTTTTATAGCCGACATCATATTTTTTTCTGCCAAATTTTCCAAGATTGCTCTGCTTGTAAATGCAACATAGTCAATCCGTTAGAAGTGATTACGTTTTTTTCTTTTCCGAATTTTAGAAACATACTTTCTTGTGGATTATAAATCAAATCGAATAAATAGTGATTTTGAGAAAGAAATTGATAGGGTATTTTCGGAAAATTTTTTACTTGCGGGAAGCTTCCCAATGGAGTGGTGTTGATGATAATTTGGTGGGCAGACAAAATATGTCGATCTATTTTGTTATAGTGAATCTCGAACTTATTTTTTGGATTTCTGGAAACGAATAAATATGAAATTTGTAGTTTTTTCAGCACAAATTCAACGGCTTTAGATGCGCCTCCTGTTCCGAGAATCAAGGCTTTTTTATGATGGGGTTTGAGCAAAGGAGAGAAACTTTTTTCAAAGCCGTAGACATCGGTGTTGTATGCTTTTATTTTTTTATCCGGAAGTATGAGTAGCGTATTTGCTGCGCCCAGGCTTTGCACGATTTCGTCTTTTTTATCAACAAATTCCAAAATTTTTTCTTTATACGGAATCGTTATATTCAAACCTATCAAGTTCGGGTTGTTTTTGATGATTTCAGAAAATTTGTTCAAATCAGGACACTCATAGTTCAAATATTCGCAATCGTGCAGATTCTCTTTTTTAAATTTTTTCGAGAAGTATTTTTTTGAAAAAGAGTGTGAAAGCGGATAGCCAATCAATCCGAATTGTTTTTTTGTTTTAGTCATTTTTTTGTTGAGATGTTTTTTCAATCCAAATGATACTGATTATTCCCAAAATTATAAAAAGAACAGCAAAGAAAAAATTTAAAGAATAGCATTCAGGTAATACTTTTTCATAATAGGCAACTACTTTTTTTCCGTGTTTCATGACAATTTCTCCATTGTCCAAGAGATAGATTGTTTTTTTCCATGGCCATAATACACTCAAAGAACCTAGAATGAAACCGGTGAGCAATGCAATGGTTTGGTTTTTATATTTTTTGAACAACCAAGATAGCAAATGAGAAAAAGCTACTAAACCAAGGATGGCACCTAATGCAAAAGGCAAGATGATTTTAAGATCAAAGTGATTGATGGCATCAATGGCAATGAGCTGGTAGTTTCCCAACAGAATCAACACAAATGAGCCGGATAGTCCGGGGAGAATCATGCTGATAATTGAGACAATGCCATTGATAAAAACATAGATAGGATTACTGTTTTCTGCTGCCGGATGCAAAATGGTGATTGTGATGGCAACGGCTGTTCCGATGATGAAACTCATAATGCTTGCCGAATTCCATTTTTCAACGGTTTTCCCAACATAGTAAATAGATGCCAGAACCAATCCGAAAAAATATGCCCATAGATAGACGGGATAGTTAACAAACAAATATTTGAACAGTTTGGCAAAACTAAGTACTGCAACAAAAATTCCTAAGAAAATCGGAATTAGAAATTGCAAATCGGTATGGCGTGCAAATTCTTTGAGTTTGAGCTTGAATAGAAATTGAAATGCTTTTAAATCAAAAGATTTGATGCCGTTGATTAGTCGTTCGTATATGCCGGTAATCAGTGCGATGGTTCCTCCGGAAACTCCGGGAATTACATTGGCAGCTCCCATTGCTATACCTTTGAAAAATAAAATAAGACCGGAAAGTTTCATGAGCTATTCTTTGTTCAACATTCGTTTTTTGATTTCTCCCGAGTCGGGAAATTGTTTCTTGGCTTCGAGCAAGATTTTTCTGCGTTTTTCAGTTTGATTTTCCTGTTTATATAAATCTGATAATTGAAGAAATGTGGGCAGTTTTGCCGGACCTAGCTTCAAACTCATTTCCAGCGCTGAGATTGCATCGGAACTTTGTTTTTTCAGGATATAAATTTTTGCGAGAGATTCATACAAATCCTGATTATTGATAATGTCAAGGGCTTTTATGTTGTAGTTCAGTGCTTCTTCAATATGGTTCTGGTCCAGTTTGATTTGAACAATTTTCAGCCAGGATTTATAGTGTGCGGGGTCTTCTTTGATGGCTTTTAGAAAACAGCTTTCGGCTTTCTCATATGCTTTTAGTTTTTTATAGTTTTCTCCGATATTGTAGAAAACAAATGCAGAGGGTTCACTGATGCTCAAAGTCAATTGATAGAATTCAATTGCTTTGTCATATTTTTTCAGCATTTCATAAGCATAGGCTTTGTCAAAATAGGCACTCAAAAATTTATCGTCTATGGCAATGGCAAAATCTATAGCTTTCAAGGCTTTTGTATAGTCTTTTTTTTCAATATACTGTTTGGCAAGAAGATTCCAAGCAATTTCGTCAAAGGCATATTTGTCAACATGTTTTTCTAGAAAGTTAATGGCTTTGTCTGTTTGATTAAGCATATCAAAGCAGGTCACAACATTATACAGCGCAGTTTGATTTGCAGGATCGTGTGACAGACATTTTTGTGCAGCATCCAATGCCTTGTGATAATTGCTCAGATAGAGATATTCCACAGTCAACAGTTCATAAACATCAGCCTTATCCGGTGAAATGTTCAAAGCAATTTCAAGAGATTTAACGGCTTTGCCGTGTCTGTCTTGTCTGGAATAAATCTCAGCCTCCAACAAAGGGATTTCTGCTCTTGTCGGCTCAATTTTTTTTAAATAAGAAATGATTTCTTCTGCTTTTTCCAATTGGTCTTGTAAGGAAAAGAGTTCTGCTTTGTAGAGTAAAATATCGGTGTTTTGTTGATATTGTTCCAACGCCAATTCAATGGCTTTTTGTGCAAGACTATAATTTGCAAGACTGATGTATTCATCTATGATATCAAGAAATTCTTGAACATCAAAAAAGTAGCTTTTATTGGTTTTTAGCATTTCTTCAAATTTCTTGGTCACATCTTCATTTCTGTTGCTATAATCCATTATGGTGTTGTTTTGCTCACAAATTTAGAAACTAAATTGTAATGAAATCAATAGAAGCTTAATAAGTTATTAACAGAGTTATAAAAAAATCTCTTGAAAATTTCAAGAGATTTTTTTATGTTTGATACTGATTTTTAGGTTGTTTAGTCCAAATAGATTTTATCACATAGATGTGCATACATTTTTTTGATTTCTTTTCTTTTGACTTTCATGGTAGGCGTAAGGTGCCCTCCGTCAACAGTCCATTCATCCGGAGTGAGTTCAATCAATTTGATTTTTTCCCATTTTCCGAAGGATGCGTTATATTTTTCGACTTCTTGCATAATTCTGTCTTTAACCTTTGGATTATTTGATACGTTTGCGGTGGTTGCTCCTAATTCTACATGATGTCTTTTTGCCCATTCTCTTACAAATTCAAATGCCGGTTGAATAAATGCCGCAACGAGTTTTCTTCCGTCACCGACAACCATAATCTGCTCGATGAAAGGAGATTGTTTCATGGCATTTTCTAAAAGCTGCGGGGTGACATATTTTCCTCCGGAAGTTTTGAACATGTCTTTTTTACGATCGGTGATTTTTAATACGCCATCTTTGTCCAGCTCCCCAATATCTCCGGTATGGAAATAATCTCCGGTGAATGATTCTTTGGTTTTCTCAGGATCTTTATAATATCTAATCAGCATGTTTGGACCTTTGACCAAGATTTCTCCGTCTTCGGCAATTTTTACATCCACAATGTCAATAGGCTTTCCGACGGTTCCTATCTTCCATTCATCATTTGGAGAATTCACTGAAATCACGCCTGAATTTTCTGTCATTCCGTAGCCTTCCAGCACAAATAATGTTGCCGCATTAAACACGCGTTGCAATCTGGGTTGCAGAGGAGCGCTACCCGAGACAAGATACATAATTTCTCCTCCGAGAGCTTCCCTCCATTTGCTGAAAATTAATTTCCTGGCAATTTTCAGTTTGAGACTATAAGGAAATTTGTGCTCGGTGGTGAAATCAAATTTTTCTCCTACGCTTACCGCCCAAAAGAATAAGGCTTTTTTAATACCGCTTAGTTCTTGACCTTTTGCAATGATTTTGTCATATACTTTTTCAATCAGTCTGGGAACAGCTGTAAACAGATGTGGTTTCACTTCTCTGATATTGTCTCCGATTTGTTCGATTCCTTCTGCAAAATAAATGCCGAACCCTCTGAAATAATATAAATAATGAATCATTCTTTCAAAAATATGACAAGAAGGTAAGAAGCTGATAATCCTGCCGTCATCAGGTAGCTTAGGGACTCTTTTGCTGGCAGATAATACGGTTGATACGATGTTATAATGTGTGAGCATCACTCCCTTAGGTTTTCCGGTGGTGCCGGATGTGTAAATGATTGTTGCCAGATCGTCTTTATTCACTTTTGCTTTGCGTTTGTCCAGTTCGTCTTGATTGCTGTTATCCTCTCCCAATTGCATGATTTCATCCCAGTTTTTTACTCCGTCAATCGGGTCAAAAGAATATACCTTTTTGAGACTAGGAACTTCTGCTTGGATGTGTTTTACTTTGTCATAAATTTCTTGGTTGGAAACAAAGACCGTGGATATTTCAGCGTGATTGAAAATATACTTATAGTCATCTTCAGAAATGGTGGGATACATGGGAACATCCTGGGCGCCTACTTGCAAAATTCCTAAATCCGTGATGTTCCATTTGGTTTGGTTGTTATGCGAAATGATAGCGATTTTGTCATTCGGTTGAATGCCGATTTTTAACAGCCCTCTACTAAACTGGTTGACTTGGTCATAAAATTCTTGGGTTGAAGTTTTTTTCCATTCTCCGTTTACCTTGGTCACCAAAGCATCTTTTCTGGGCAAATGATCCAATTCGTATTTCACAAAATCAAAAAGTCTTGTTATTTCCATAGTTGAGTTATTTTACGGAGCAAAATAAACAATTTAATTGAAAAAAAAAATTATGAACATAGGATGCTAATGATTATTACGGATAAGACAATTAATTTAATATATTCGTAAATAATACAAAAACCTTCTTAGACGATTTAAAGAGTTTGCTTTATGGGCAGACTATTGTTTTTCTATGTTTTGGCAGGCTTAAAAGTGTATAAAGCTTTGTTATAATTGACTACTCTACAATAATTTTTTTTATGACAATGGCTTTATTTGTGGAGAGATGTAACATATATATTCCTTTGGATAAACCTTTCAATTTAATTCTTTGTCCTGATTGTATTTTTTGAAAATTCATAAGTTTTTGTCCTGCCAGTGTGTATAATTGTATCTTGAATATTTTGATATCAGTGTTAAATTTGATATTTATAAATCCGAAATGTCCGGGATTAGGATAAATTTTGATTGCTGTTTTAATCGGGTCATTGATATTTGAGCTATTGTCTCCTGATATGCTGAAATTATCAACGGTCCAGCGTGTAGGATCGCCATTGGAGTAGTATTTAAAAGCCAAATAAGCCGTGCCGTTAATGCTGCTGATATTGGCATTGGTTATGGTTTGGGTGCCTTCGGTGGATCCGGAAGGTGCATTGATTGTGATATTAGGAACACTATGCCAAGTGGCGTTTGCAGGATTTCCACTGCCGTTGTAGTTTGATGAGTAAAGCAACTCCAGTGGTGTGGAACCGTATTTATATTTGAAATAGACCGAAAGTTTTTCATTGGTATATTGGTCAAAGTGGATAGGATTTGTTGTGATTAACCAATCTTTGCTGGAAACATCTTCTTGATAACCGTTCATTTGCATACATCCGGTGTTGTTGTATCCATATTGATTGGAACAAGTCCAATCTTTGTTGCTGGCTTCGTTATAGGCAGTAAAATTATTTCCAACGCTGTTGCAGTCGTTAAAATTTTCATTAAGAATATAAGAAACTCCTGCCAAAGTGGTTATGTTTATAGTATTGCTGTGGGCAGATACATTGGCGGCAGCATCTCTTGCAACAACATAGCAACTATAGCTTGTTGAAGGGGTCAATCCTGTGGCGTTGTAGTTTGTGGAAGTAGAGGTTCCTTTCAAGCTGCCATTCATATAAATATCGTAGCCAATCACTCCAACATTATCACTGGAGGCATTCCAGCTTAGATTTACGCTGTTGGCTGTGATGTTTGAAGCAACCAGATTGGAGGGAGTTGTAGGCGCTTGAGTGTCAGGAGTCGGGTTCCAAATCAAATTAACCCATTCGGGATGATCGATAAAAGGATTGCGGTTGTGCTGATAATTATATACAGCGTTATTTCTGTCGATTTCTCTTTGGCTCACGGGGTCGTTTGCACACCATTGCAGGAGAATATCCAAGAACCACGTTTCATAAACCTGATCGCTGGTTCCGTTGAGCATGGCATGGTTCCAACCCGCCACTTGATTTTCATATCGGGTGGCAAAATAGAACAACATTCTGGCAATGTCTCCCTTAAACTCATCAATAGGTTCAAACACGGTTCCGTTATAGCCTGATGTTGTGTTGCTGCCCAGTTTGGAACCGTTTGAAGATGTCCATGAAGGGCTGGAAACCTCTCCGAAAGCATAGCTGCTTCTTCTGTTGTTCACATATCCGTCTGTAGGAACCACAAAATGTGCATCTGTTCTCATCGGTCTGGCACGGTGAAAAACACTCTGTGGCATGATATGTTCTCTGTTGAAGCAATCTCCTTCTTGATGATAAGTGCCGCAATGATTTGAATTATGAGTATATTCATAGGCATCTGCGCCATTAGGTCTTTCAGAATACATATCGAGAACCGTTCCGTTGTGCTCGTAATAATTATCTACATCCGTGGTTTGATATGCAGTGTATAACGCATCATATCCATGGTCTTGATGTCCGTTGCTGATAATTGATTTTAAAGCGGTTTTTAGTTGATAACCGGACAGCCCTTGAGCAGCATCATAATATCCGTTTGGAATTTGAGCATAACCAGACAGACCAATCAGAATGAGAACAATTGAGATATATTTTTTCATTTTTTTTACTTTGCTTTTTGAAGTTTTGCCATATAGAATCCATCGTGTCCGGACTCAGAGGGCAGGATTGTTTTTTCCGCCACAAAGATAAAGTTTTTATTTTGTTTTAAGAAGTTCTTAACGATTTCTTGATTTTCAGAAGGGAAAATAGAGCAAGTAACATAAACAAGCAATCCGTTTTTTTTAACCATACCGGCATAGTCATGAATAATGTTTTTTTGGGTGAGATTGATTTGTTTTATTCTTTCAGGATTGAGCTTCCATTTCAGATCCGGTTTTCTGCGTAATGTGCCAATGCTGCTGCAGGGTGCGTCAAGCAGCAGAATATCCGCTTTGTCCAGATTTTTTTTGATGATTTCTTCGCTGATTACTGCGACTTCTCTGATGCTTTTCACCGCATTTCGTTGCGCTCTTTTTTGAAGTTCGTCCAGTTTCGGTTGATAAATATCATAGGCAAGTATTTCTCCTTTGTTTTTCATCTGTGCAGCCAGATGAAGTGTTTTTCCTCCGGCACCTGCACAAGCATCTATGACAGTCATTCCCGGTTTTGCCGAACTAAAAGGTGCAACCAGTTGAGAAGATGCATCTTGAATTTCAAATAATCCGTTTCTGTATGCTTTCAGATGGGTGAGTTTTTTTCGTCCTTTTATAAATAAAGCATCCGGAAAATCGTTTTTGGTGTGGGATTCAATATTCTCAGAAGATAAGATTTGTTGTAGTTTTGTTTTGTTTGTTTTTAGGGTGTTTGTTCTAATCACAACTTCTGCTTCGGCGTTTAGAGCTGAAATTTCATCAAGCCATTGTGCTCCCAGTTCTTTCTTGCCAGCCTCATGAAGCCAATCCGGAATGGATTGTATAATTTTCTCATCTTGAATTTGTTTTGTTTTTTTAAAGAAATCTATCTCTTTCAGTGGTTCAAATTCTTTCCAGTCGGGTAGGGGGTGCTTGTGCAAAATGCTCCAGATGCCGATAATTTTCCATTTTCCCGATTTGCTCAAAATGGAATCATTTGCCAATGTTTCATAAAGGCGCTTCCAACGCACGACATCATAGAGCAATTGTGCTGTAAATCTTCGGTCTTTGGAACCCCATTTTTTTTGAGATTTAAGCAAAAAAGAAATTACTTTGTCTGCTTGTCTTTCATCGTTGAATATGTCTGTGAGTGCAGAAATAACAGCTTGGGCGATGTTGGGATACCATTTCATTAAAAGCGTATATTTGTGGGGATAAATTTATGATTTTTGATGAAACAAATCCGAAAAATATTTGATTTTTATATACTTTTTAATATTCATGTGGCATTGGCGGTTGTTTCTCTCTATCTTATCATGAATAATCATCCTGATTTTATTTATTTGTCGTTTGTTTTTTTGTCGACAATAGCTTCTTATAATCTCATCAGATTGTTTAGTTTCGGGTCAAATAGATTTTTTATCAAAAAATATTTGGTTAGGAATAAATATTTGATTTTTATTTTATTGCTTATTTCATCGGGTCTGAGTTTTGTTTATTATTTCAGGCTGGAGAATAATACAAAACTGATGCTTTTGCCTTTTTTTCTTATCACGGCTTTATATAATTTGGATTTCAGGTTGTCTCCAATTCCAAAACTGAGAAATAACGGTACGCTTAAAATATTTTCGGTTGCTTTTGTTTGGGCAGGTCTGACGGTTTTGGTTCCGGACCTCGGTCAATTGAAATTTTTGATAGATATTATTTTGTTTAAATTTGTTTTTGTTTTGTTGTATGTGCTGTTGCTCACGCTTGCATTTGACCAGAGAGATTTATTGATTGATGCGCATAGTTTGAAAACCATTCCGCAACGCTATCAAGGCAAAATGAAAATAATTTATCTTGGCATTGGATTGATTTTACTCATATTGAGCAAATTTGTTTTTAGTCATCACTTATTATGGATTGCTCCGGGCATGATAGGATTGTCTGTTTATTTTGCCATGAAATCACATGAGCATCGTTCATTTTACTACACGGCTTTTTGGATAGAATCAATGCCTATTTTATGGTTTCTGTTGGTGAAAATAGTTGTTTGAGAAACTACAATTATATGCCGGTGGTTTAAAATCTTTTTTCGTTTTGGGATATTAGCTGTTTTACATGTTCCGATAGATATTCATTTTTTATCAAAAAAACCTTGGAGAGTTTCTAAAGACTTTCCAAGGTTGAATAATTTCATCGGGATTTATGCCTAAAACGGGATTATTCTCCTCCCGGCGTTCCTATAATGATAAATTCAGATCTTCTGTTGAGTTGATGCTCATCTTCCGAGCAAGGAACTTCGTCGTCACATCCATTGACCAGTTGGCTTTCACCATATCCGCGTCCTGTAATTCTGGAAGCCTCGATTCCGCTATCAACAATATAGGCGATTGTTGATTTTGCCCGATTGTCTGACAGCCTCATATTATAAGAGTCAGGTCCTCGTGAATCCGTATGTGAACGAATATCCAATTTAAGATTAGGATATTTATTGAGTACGGTTATCACTTTTTCGAGTTCTATTGCAGCTCTGGGTCCGATATCATATCTGTCAAATTCAAAATAAATAGGGTTGAGTTGCAAGAGTTTTCCCAGATCTTCTCCCGTGACAATATTTTCTTCTTTGGGAATACCGACTTTGATGGTGTCTGCAACATCAACCCGGTCGGGTTCGGATGTGAGTCTATTGATTGAATCTAATTTTTTTGCCAACGGATATTTTTCATCTCCTTCTTTGATTTCGTCAGATTTTTTGAAAGAATACAAATTGTCTCTTTGTGCTCCCAGATTTCTGCTGGAGGAAAAGTATCCTTGTTTTTTTTTCGTATCAAAAGCAAAGGAAAAATCATCCTGAGTTGTGTTGATTGGTTTTCCCAGATTCAAAATATCGCCAATCATACCGTCTTTATCGATTTTTGCTACAAAAATATCTAAACCGCCATATCCCAATTGTCCGTCAGATGCAAAATATAAATTGCCGTCATCGCTGACAAAAGGAAAGTTCTCTCTTTCTGTGGTGTTCACTTTCGGGCCCAAATTCTGAGGATAGCTATAAGTATTATCTTCATAAATTTCTACGTACCAAATATCAGAACTACCGAAAGATCCCGGCATATCGGAAGAAAAATATAATCTTTTTCCATCCGGACTTAGAGATGGATGGGTGAATGTATAATCCTCACTGTTAAAAGGGAGTCTTTCTATAGTTTTCCATTCTCCATTGATTTTTTCCGCTCTAAAAATTTGTAGTTTATTGTTCTTTTTATCATCGGTGTTGAGCAATCTGCCTTTAAAGAAGTTGTTACGAGAAAAATACATAGTGTTTCTGTCTGCCGTGAATGTGGCAGAAGATTCGTGATATGCCGTATTGATATCTCCATTTAAAGGTTCGGGCTCTCCGAGATTGCCCAAGCTGTCTATTTTGGCAATATATAAATCAAAATAGGGCTGTCCGTTGTGCCATTCACCTTTATAACCGACAGGATGGTAGCCTGCCGAGGCAAAAACCAAATTGTCATCTACTATTGTCGGAGCAAAATCAGAGAATTTTGTGTCGATATTTAAACTGTCTATTTTATAGGTGCTATATTCAAGAGGAATTTCATTGTCATATAAAATATTAGATTTTTTCCTCATCTGATTATATCGAAACCTATCCTTTACAAGAGAATAGTAGGTTTGCAAATATTGGTCTCCTTCTTCTCTTTTGCCTCCGGCTTTCAAAGTTTGAGCATATCTGAATAAATATTCAGGTTCGACATTTTCGTTTAGGTCAAATAGTTTTTTATACCATTTTTCCGCTTCGCCGTATTCTGCGGTTTTGAAATAAGAATCTCCCAATTTTTTATATAAATATGCGGATTTATAGCCTCGGTTTGCCACTTTCAGATAAATGTCTCTTGCTTTAAGATATTCATATCCGTCATACAGTTTATCAGCTTCTGCTACCTCCTTTTGTGCCGAGACACTTAAAGAGAGCAACATGAAAAAGGCAAAGAATAGTTTTGAAATTTTATTTTTCATATAATTACTTTTTAGAAAAATCTTGGAGATTGAAAACGAATTGTATTGTCTTCTCTGGTGAAATCATATCTCAAGAAAAATTCATGAGAGCCATAGTTTGTCTTATAAAATCTGCTCTGATCCCAGTCAAAGGAATATCCAAGATGCAATTGTCTGCTCACATTGAACCCCAGTAGCAAACTGTATGCCGAATTCAATCTGTATGCCAATCCGGTCAGGAATGATTCATTCCATTGAAAATTCACGGAGAAATCTGCAGAGATGGGTGTATTTGGAATATATCTCACCATGAAAGAAGGTTGAATTTTCTTTTTGCTTCTGTCGATATCAAAGCTGTATCCTCCTATTGCATAAGTATGCAAGGCTCTTTTTTCATTTTGTTCAATCCCTCTATAATATTTTTGAAGGTTGAGATTGGGAGATGATACGCCAAAATACCAATTGTCTCCGTAGAGAAAAGCGCCCGCACCTATGTCGAAACCGAATTCATTGATTTTTTTGCTAAATATTGCTTCGCCTTGATCTTTTATTTTCAGTTTATTGATGTCAAATTGATTATAGGCTCCGGCAACACTGACTCCCAGTGAAAGGAAAGTATAATATCCCAGTTCAATATTGTAGCCAAATTGAGCGTTTGCCTTAAAATTGCTTAAAGGACCGGCTTGGTCATGCTTGATGCTCAGCCCGTATGCCGCCCTTTGAAAAGGATACTCAATCGATATATTGTTTGTTATGGGACCACCGTTCAGTCCCGCCCATTGCAAACGATTGAAGAGCAGAATGCTCATCTTTCCTTTAACTCCCACATATCCGGGATTTATAGATGCTCTGTTGTACATATATTGCGTATGAAGCGGAAATTCTTGAGAGAAAGCCTGACTTCCAACGAGTGTACCGATTAGCAATAAGATTATAATTTTGAATTTCATAGTTTTCTATCTTATGATGTATAAAAATCCTGATTTGTTTACTGACTTTCCGTTGTCTTGATATTCGAGCAAATAATAATAGGTTCCTGCCGGCAGTTCAGTGCCATCGGTTGCTTTTCCTTCAAATTTGACGGAATCATTATTATAATTTTTTCCTTCCCAAACGGTGTTTTGCCATCTGTTGAGGATAAGTAGTCTGTTTTTGGGATACATGTCGATATTTTCAATCAGCATAAAGTCGTTCTGACCGTTTCCGTTTGGCGAAATGGCGGTATAGATGATTAATTCTCTGTCATCGATAGGATCGAGATAGTCAGGAATTCCGTCACCATCGGTGTCTAAAGCATCATTTGGTTCATGGTTGCCATCATCGTCAGGGTGTTCGTTTATGGTGGGAATGCCATCGTTATCATCGTCTGCATCCAGATAATTTTTTGTGCCGTCACCATCTGTGTCGTCATTCATCGGGTTGCCGTCTTGCGGATAGTTGTGAGGAAGCTCTACATCTTCAAAATCGGTATATAGTCCATCGCCGTCATCATCTCTGTCGATATAATTAGACTCTTCGTTGTTGTCCGTATCCAGTGCGTCGTTTGGATATCCATTAGTGTCGTCATCGGCGTGTTCATCGGTTGTTTTGATATGGTCATTGTCATCATCGGTATCGAGGAAATTGTAAATAGCATCGACATCCGTATCCAATACGGTGTATATGATATAGCCGTTATCTACAGTAGTTTCCAGATAATTCATCAAACCGTTTGCGCCGACATCTCCTTCGAGTTTTCCATCAGAATTGTTGTCTGTTGTGATATTTGTGTCATATCCGGCTTCTGCTGCGTCCCACAAACCGTCACTATCCGAGTCATAGTCAAAATGATTTGGAACGCCGTCTCCATCAGCGTCAAAGGCAGATTCAACCCCGTTGGTGTCTCCAATGCCGGGATTGTTGTCGTCGTCGTCCATAAAGACAGGAATATGGTCGCCGTCATGGTCTGTTAGCGGATCAATGCCGTTGCTCTCATCCACATCAAGAATTCCGTCGTTATCATCGTCAATGTCAATATTGTCATTGATGCCGTCTTGGTCAAAATCGTCATTATCCAAATAATCTGGGATTCCGTCACCATCGGTGTCTAAAGCATCATTTGGTTCATGGTTGCCATCATCGTCAGGGTGTTCGTTTATGGTGGGAATGCCATCGTTATCATCGTCTGCATCCAGATAATTTTTTGTGCCGTCACCATCTGTGTCGTCATTCATCGGGTTGCCGTCTTGCGGATAAATATGGGGTAAGGCTACATCTTCAAAATCAGTGTATAGCCCGTCTCCATCATCGTCTCTGTCCAAATAGTTCGCTATAGTGTCAGTATCTGTGTCCAATGCGTTGTCGGGATATCCGTTTCCGTCATTATCGGGTTGTTCATTTTCTGTATTGACATGATCATTTTCGTCATCTTTATCGATAAAATCATAGTGTGCGTCACCTTCACTGTTTAGGATGTCATAGTTGATTACACCACTGTCGGGAGTTTTTTCCAGATAATCCATAAAACCGTTTGCCCCAACCGTTCCTTCCAGTTTTCCATCGGAACCAACCG
>CAZAXU010000026.1:0-4198 GCA_964489245.1 uncultured Flavobacteriaceae bacterium | reverse complement strand
ATCATTTTCGTCATCTTTATCGATAAAATCATAGTGTGCGTCACCTTCACTGTTTTGAATGTCATAATTAATCACGCCACTTTCCGCGTAGGTTTCCACAGGGTCTGCCAAACCGTTTGCTCCGACAGGATCATCCAGCATTCCGTTGAAGTCGGCATCGGTTCCGCTTGTTCTTCCTGATTCTGCGGTATCCCATAAACCATCGCTGTCTGAATCCAAATCGAAATGATTGGGTTCTCCGTCACTGTCAAAATCATAGGCAGGCAGAGGAGTGAAAGGGGGGACATTGAGTGTAGGATCGGTGTTTGGAACCGAGGCATCGTTATCGTCAGGGTCGGCATAAAAAGGGCAATTGTCTCCGTCGTTGTCAACACTGGGATCCATACCGTTGCTCTCATTCACATCAAGAATACCATCGTTATCGTCGTCAATGTCTAATTTATCCGTGATTCCGTCGTTGTCATGATCAAAAGGGTCGTTGATTGGGTCTAGATAATCAGGTGTGCCGTCATTGTCTACATCGGTAGCATCGGAAGGATTACCATCACTATTAGCGTCGGGCGTTTCGTCTCTTGTTATTCCATGAGGATCCAAAGGGGGATTGTTGGGAATATCTTTATCACCATCATCATCTTTGTCCAAATAATTTGGGATACCATTACCATCGGTGTCATCGTTCATCGGGTTGCCGTCTTGCGGAAAATGATGTGGCAATGCCACGTCTTCATAAATTGTCAGAATGCCATCGCCATCATCATCTCGATCTATATAATTGGGAATAGCATCTCTATCTGTATTCAGTGGATTAACAGGAGCGCCAACACTATCGGGATGTGCTTCTTCGTTAATGGTTAAAACATGATCGCCGTCATCATCAATATCTTTAAAATCCGGCAATTCATCTCCATCAATATCTCTAACCGTATAGTTGACTTTTTGCGGGTTATCGCTTGATGCCACATAGTTGCTAAGTCCAAATGCATTATAAGGCCCGTCTATACGTCCGTCATGCGGATATAGATCAACTCCGTTATGTCCGGCTTCCGTAAAATCGTTTATGCCGTCACCGTCGGATTCCAAATCGAGATGGTTGGGAATTCCGTCGTTATCATTGTCATAGCCGTCTTGAATAAGCCCGTCATCATCTCCGATTGTGTTGTTTGTGTCGTCATCATCCAAATAGACAGGTACGCCATCCATATCTGCATCTGTCAAAGGATCAACACCTTTTCCCTCGGTGATATCGAGAATTCCATCGTTGTCGTCATCGACATCGATATCATCTGTTACACCATCGCCGTCTGAATCTATTGCGGCATAGGCTGTGGAGGAAATATTCATGGGGGTTGGTATTTCATCCCTAATCAAAGAAAAATTAAGGAGAAACACGAGTGTGGAAATGTAGAATAGTTTGCTCATTGTAAATATGTTATGGTTCACAAAATTAATAAAAAAAATATTAATATGTTAAACATGTTTTATTTTAATATGTTTATCGTGCAATATTGACTGCTCTGGTTTCTCTGATTACGGTTACTCTCACTTGTCCCGGATAGGTCATTTCTTTCTGAATTTTCTGGGTAATTTCAAAAGAAAGCTCCTTTGCTTTATCGTCATTGACTTTTTCGCTTTCTACAATTACGCGCAATTCTCTGCCGGCTTGAATGGCATAGGCTTTTTGAACGCCTTGAAATCCAAAGGCAACATGTTCCAAGTCTTTGAGTCGTTTCAGATAAGATTCCAAAATTTGTCTTCTGGCTCCGGGTCTTGCTCCTGAAATGGCATCGGCAACTTGAATGATAGGCGCATAGAGTGATGTCATTTCAATTTCGTCATGATGGGCGCCGATGGCATTGATAACATCGGGGCTTTCTCCATATTTTTCCGCCCATTGCATGCCTAGTAATGCATGGGGCATTTCGGTTTCTTCGGTGGGCACTTTTCCGATATCGTGCAGGAGTCCGGCTCTTTTGGCAATTTTCGGGTTAAGTCCCAGCTCGGCAGCCATAATGCTGCAGAGTTTGGCAACTTCTCTGGAATGTTGCAACAGATTTTGCCCGTATGAGGAGCGATATTTCATTCGCCCTACGGTTTTTACCAGTTCAGGGTGAAGACTGTGAATGCCCAGATCGATAATGGTGCGTTTCCCGATTTCTATAATCTCTTCGTCGAGTTGTCTTTTTGTTTTTTTCACCACTTCCTCAATTCTTGCCGGATGGATTCTTCCGTCGGTTACCAATTTGTGCAATGAGAGTCTTGCAATTTCTCTTCTGATGGGGTCAAAACCGGAAAGGATGATGCTTTCAGGCGTATCGTCAACGATGATTTCAACGCCGGTTGCTGCTTCCATTGCTCTGATGTTTCTTCCTTCGCGACCAATGATTCTTCCTTTGATCTCATCGGATTCGAGATGAAATGTGGTCACGGTGTTTTCAATGGCTTCTTCTGTTCCGATGCGTTGAATGGTGTTGATAATGATTTTTTTGGCTTCTTTTTGTGCTGTGAGCTTGGCTTCTTCAATTGTGTTTTGAATGTGTTTCATCGCTTCTGCTTCGGCGTCTTCTTTCAGGGTCTCAACGAGTTCTGTCTTGGCTTCGTCAGCAGAATAGCCCGATATTTTTTCGAGTAATTCCAACTGTTTTAAGTGGGTTTTTTTGACTTCTTCAGATTTTTTATTTAGAAATTCAAGTTTTTCGTCATAAAGTGTTTCTTTTTGTTGAATCTCTGCTGCGAGTTTTTTATTTTTTGTTAATTCAATTGCCAGTAGTGCCTCTTTTTCTTTGGCTCTTTTTTCACTTTCCAAAACTTTTTTTTCTCTTTCGGTGATGTGCTTTTCATGCTTTTCTTTGAGCTCCAAGAATCTTTCTTTGGCTTGTAGGATTTTTTCTTTTTTCAGTGCTTCTCCTTCTTTTTCTGCAACACTCAAAGTTTTCTTTGCTTCGGTTTGCGCTTTAACAATAATCACATCGGCTTTTTTATGTGCCGTATTGATCAGGCTACCCGATCTTTTTTTGTCGATATTTCCCTTTAAGATATAAGACAGGACAAATCCTATAAGCAGTCCCGCTACAATGTATAGTATGGTTTCCATAGTTTGTTATTTTTTAGTTGTTTTCAAAAAAAAAGCCTGCACTTATTTGTAAATTATGATTAAACCCCGAATAAACAGGATTAGGACTAACTTGTTGTTCAAACTTCCACCGAATCCACCTCTTGAGAGGTAGTGTGGCTTGTTTTTGCAACAAAGACTCATCCTTTATAATGAAATTGTGTTGAGTTTAACAAATTCAAATAAGTGCAGGCAGTTTTTAAATATTATGATCGCTTTCCGTTTATATAATTTCTATCAATTGGTCAATTTTTTCATTGATACTTTGATAGTCTTTATCTGTTTTTTTGTTTAGGTACTTTAATTCAGAAGACAATTCAATCAGAATTAAGGCTTGAATATCCTGAATATCTTTTATGGCATATTTTTGCTCGATAAAATTTATTCTTTGCTCAATAAAATCAACGGCTTCTCTGACATGTTCTTCCTCAGAAGGAGTCACTTTCAAAGGGTAGTTCCTTCCGGCGACAGATACGTTGATTTTTACTTTTTCTTCCAACGGCTATTCTTTTATTTCTGCAATACAAAGATTGATTTCCTTGATTAATTTGTCTATTTTCTTTTTGGCTTCTGAATTTGAACCTTCACTGCCTCCAAATGCTTTTCCGATATTGAGATGCTCATAATTTTGTTTCAAATCAGCATACATTTTGATTTGCTCCTGCAATTGCGCATCTTTTTCTTTGAGTTCTTTTTCCAAATCAATGATTCTCTCTGCATTTGCCGAATGTTTTTTAACCAACTCCAGCAGTTTGCGTTCAAGAGCATCTAATTTTGAAATCAACTCATTTGTCATATCAGAATTACATCTTTCCGCAAAGTTAGTTAAAAAAATATATAAAAAACACAAAAAAATGAGTTTTTTTATTTGCGCGAGCCGGAGGCGATGAGTTCAAAGGAAAAAGTTCAAAGTTTGTGAGGTGGAGTATAGCAATTCAGAATTTTCCGCCGATTTTATATCAATATCTTTTTATGAAATATTTTTTCAACTAAGATTGAAAATCGCTTGAAAATCGTTATTTTTGTCCTACAATGCTGCATTATTAACATGAAAAAAATAAATGAACGTTTTTAGACGGACTGCCGTTG
>CAZAXU010000025.1:0-29451 GCA_964489245.1 uncultured Flavobacteriaceae bacterium | reverse complement strand
TCGACTTTTAAGGTCGCTCCTCCAGCTGGACTTGAACCAGCGACACCCTGATTAATCCCGCATGTGCGGGACTCTAACCAACTGAGCTAATTTTCCGGTTGGTTTAAAATCCGGATTTATCAATTGTAACAACAAGTTTTTACTTTTCTGTTTTTTAATATATTGCTCGAGTTTCATTGCTTGTCCTCTGTCATTCCCCGCTTCAAAGACAGCAACTAATTTCCAGGGTCTATATTTTGATGTGAAAGTATTTTTATTATCTGAGTTGTGATGTTTTAGCCGTTTGATATAATCATGAGATTGTCCGACATAAAATTTGTCATTTTTTTCTGCATATAGTATGTAAACATAAAATTTCATCATATAAAAAAAGCCGACTAGATGATTAGTCGACTTTTAAGGTCGCTCCTCCAGCTGGACTTGAACCAGCGACACCCTGATTAACAGTCAGGTGCTCTAACCAACTGAGCTATGGAGGAATTTTTGCTCGTTTGCGAGTGCAAATATAGAATGAAATTTGATACCAAGCAAAATTTTTTTGAAAATTTTTTATCCGGTTTTTGAATTGAGTATTTTGTTTTTTCATGCATAAAAATTGCCTTTTTCAAAAAAAATATAGAGTTCAAGTTTGAGTAATAAAAGTTACATATTAAATATTGGGGAATCAGAATAATTCTTACCTTTGCACCCAATTATTAAAATTATAAAATAAGTTATGGCGACAATCAATCTAACATTACAAATGTTTAAAGATGAAATTTTCGATTACGAAAATGAAAAAGAGTGGAAATACAAGGGAGATATTCCTGCGATTGTAGATTTTTGGGCGGAATGGTGTCAACCTTGTAAAATGGTTGCTCCTATTATGGAAAATCTTTCTGATAAGTATGAAGGAAAATTGAAGGTGTATAAAGTTGACACTGAAACGGAAAGAGAACTTTCAGGCATGTTTGGCATCAGAAGTATTCCCAGCATTTTGTTCATCCCTACAGAAGGAACTCCCATGATGCAACCCGGAGCACTCCCTGAGAATGTATATGATGAAATCATTTCTAAAGAATTGTTCAAAGAAGAAAAAACGGAAGAATAGTTCCTGTTCTTCTCAGATACGGAAAAGTCTCGTAATTCACGGGACTTTTTTTTGTGCTCAAAATTGATTTGTCGGCATAATGTTTTGTTTTTTTATGATTTAGACTAACTTTGTTCCTTTCAAAAGAAACCATATGGGATATATAACACTTTCAAATATCAGAACATACAGTTATCATGGTTGTATGGAAGAGGAAGAAAAAATAGGTGCGGATTTTCGCATTGACCTTCGGGTGAAAACAAATATGACCAAAGCTGCTAAAACAGATGATTTGCAATATGGTTTGGATTATACCAGGCTGAATGAAATTGTAATGGAACAAATGAAAATCAGAGCAAAATTGATGGAGACTGTTGCCAAGCGGATTATAGACAGTATATTCGATGAATTTTCAATTGCAGAGAAGGTAGAAGTAGAAGTAATCAAGCTTAACCCTCCCGTTGGAGGGAATATCGAATCTGTTAGTGTTTTGATGAAAAAAAGCAGATAGACTTGTTGTCATATTTCAAGTCTATTTTTGAAATAGGTTTAGGATATTATTTGAAAAAAATAGTATTTGGTAGATTTTAAAAAATGCCGTAAATTTGTAATCCTTTTAAATCAGGCACCTTGGCCGAGTGGCTAGGCAGCGGTCTGCAAAACCGTCTACAGCAGTTCGAATCTGCTAGGTGCCTCTTTTATTTTTGAATATTATTTATTTTTTCAATTGTATTGTTGATATCGATATTCTTTGAATCGGAAAACCCTTCATATATCAAGTATATTCCGGCAACAAACAAGATAATTCCAATGACTCGTTTGATATTTACCACCCTTTTCGGAGTCATTTTTGACTTGAATTGCTTGGCCAAAAATATTTTAATAAGATCCATTAAAAAATAACCGATAATAATTCCGCTAAAAAAGACAAGGATTCTGGTGGGATCTAAATTCAATTTAGGTGTAAAAATGACAATCATTCCAAGCCAAAACGCCAAAACGCCGATATTGATAAAGTTTAATAAAAACCCTTTAACAAATAGTGCCAAATAGTTATTCTTCGGAATTTCTATCTCGGTTTGATTTTCAATAGATTCTTCTTTTGGTTTTTTGATGATTGTGATGAGTCCGTATATGCCCATAATCATACCTCCAAGAGAGTATAGAGCAGGGTGATTGGTGAGTTGTTCCAATAGTTTATAGCTCCCCAAAAAAGCAATGGCAATGAAGACAATATCAGCAAAAATAACCCCCAAATCCAATACAATTGCAGCTCTTGCTCCTTTTGTGGCACTGGTTTCCAAAAGCACAAAGAAAACGGGACCAATCAAAAAACTTAATGAAATCCCTAGAGGAATGGCTTTGATAAGATCTGAGATGAAAATATTCATATTTTCGTTTTGAAACCGGAACAAATATAAGAAAACTTTGGAATGATTTTATGATAAAGACAAAAAAAGAACCTCTCAATTTTGAGAAGTTCTTGAAGTGCGGGTGAAGGGACTCGAACCCCCACGCCGTGAAGCACTAGATCCTAAGTCTAGCGTGTCTACCAATTTCACCACACCCGCTTTCGGGAATGCAAATATATAAAGTTTTTTTATTTATACATTAATTTTTGATTGAAAATTGATATGGAAAATAACGATACTATTTCTTGATAATGAGCTTTGAAATAGCTGAGATTTTATGATCTGTTTTTAGAGCAACAACATAGACACCGTTGGGTAAGTTTGAAACATCAACATGAGTTTCCAAATCATTTGCATCGATTTCTTTAACGAGCATGCCGGTCAAACTATAAATTTTGATATTAAAAGCACTATCCGGATTGCCGGAAGCAGTGATGATAATATTTCCCGAGCTGGGATTGGGAGAAATTTTTATTCCGGTTGGTTTGTTTTTTTCAATACCGGCTCCCGGCGGATATTCAATAATGTAGTATAAAGAATTTGTGGCATCCACATCATTCCACTGTCCGGGAGAGCCCAAAGAGCCGCTTCCAAGTGGCCATTCTGTGACGGCTAACCCCAGAGCATCTTGTATGTTGTTCCAATTATCCGGCTCATGTCCCCAATTGTTGTAGCTTCCGTTAACAGGGTTTCCATTGACGCCACCTTGCCAGAATTGCGTGAAAGTTCCATCGTTGTTTCCGTCCCAAATCCAGACGCCTTCTGTTGCAAGGTCATTGCCTCCAAGCCAAAGGTAGGATGCGCCGCCACCATCTGAGGCAACGGTGTTTGATGCATTGATTCCGGCATTGTTTACATTTGAGAAAATGGCATCTTGTTCTGTCTGAGAGTTGATTTCAGCAAGAAAGCCTCCTCTTGACGCGGCACATGCGGCGGCATCTGTCCAATTGAGCTTTTCTTTAACAACTTCATAATTTATGCTGTTATAGCTGAAGGGATATACATGACTTTCATCAGAAACACATTGAGAATAAGTTGTCTGAAAAAAACTGATTGCGCTGAAAAGAATAAGAAGCGATTGAATGCTGTTTTTTATTTTCATGATTTTCAGTTTTATTGTGTCTCCACAATTTACATCTTTTTGGTGAATAAAACAAATTGATATCTTCAAGAGTGAAAGTAGCTGATAATTTTTTTTGCCCTATGTGCTCCGATAAGCCTTGCCAGTTCTTTTTCATTAGCTTTCTGAATCCTTTTAACGGATTTGAAATGTTTCAGGAGATTCAGAATTGTTTTTTTTCCGATTCCCGAAATTTGTTCCAACTCGGTTTGCAAGCTGTTTTTTATTCTTCCCTTTCTGTGAAAGCCAATTCCGAATCGGTGAGCTTCGTTTCTGGCTTGTTGGATTACTTTGAGTGTTTCTGATTTTTTATCCAAATATAACGGAACGCTATCGTTTGGATAATAAATTTCTTCCAAACGTTTGGCAATGCCGATGATGGCAACTTTTCCATAGATATTTAATTTCTTTAAACTTTTAACCGCTGAAGATAATTGCCCTTTTCCTCCGTCAATGATAATGAGTTGCGGTAAATTTTTCTTTTCATCCAACAGGCGTTTGTATCTGCGATATATGATTTCTTCCATCGATGCAAAATCATTCGGACCGGAAACCGTTTTGATATGAAAATGACGATATTCCTTTTTGTCGGGTTTCCCGTCTTTAAAAATCACACAAGCAGCAACAGGATTACTGCCTTGAATGTTTGAATTATCAAAACATTCAATATGTCTGGGTTCTTCAGATAGGCGCAAGTCTTTTTTCATTTGTTTCATTAATCTATTGGTGTGTTTGCCGGGATCGGTGAGTTTGAGTTGTTTGAGTTTTTCCAAACGATAATAAACGGCATTTCTGCGAGAAAGTTCCATCAAACGTTTTTTATCCCCGATTTGTGGAATATTTTTCTTGAGTTGGCTGAGAATGCCAATTTCAAACGGAATATAAATCTCTTGTGTATTCAATTGAAAGCGTTGCCTGATTTCAACAATGGCAAGCTCCAGCAATTCTTGATCGGACTCATCCATTTTTTTCTTGATTTCCAAAGTGTGTGACCGAATGATGGCACCGTGCCCGATTTGTAAGAAATTGATATAAGCAACAGATTCGTCAGAAACAATATTATAAACTTCGACATTATTGATTTTAGGATTGACCACTGTTGAACGTGCCTGATAGTTTTCTAAAGACTCCAGTTTCTCTTTGATTTTTTGTGCTTTTTCAAATTCCAAATCAACGGCATGCTTCCGCATTTGCAGTTCAAATTCTTTCAGGGCAGACCTAAAGTTTCCTTTGATAATGTTTCTGATTTGACGAATGCTTTCGTTATAGTCGTCTTCATCTTGATAGCCGACACAAGGAGCTTTGCATATGCCGATATGATAGTCCAGACAGACATCATATTTTTTTTTTGCAATTTTTTCCGGATTCAAATCCAATTTGCAGCTGCGAATTGGATAGAGTTTTTGAATCAAACCCAATAATGTCTTTGCCGTTTTCACGGATGTATAGGGCCCGTAATATTCAGAGCCGTCTTTGACAAGTGTTCTGCTGAGGAAAACTCTGGGAAAATGTTCTTTTTTGATACAAATCCAAGGATAGGTTTTATCGTCTTTTAGCATCACATTATACCGCGGCTGATATTCTTTGATTAATGTGTTTTCCAACAACAAGGCATCGGTTTCCGTTTCAACGATAATGTGTTTGATATCATGAATTTTGGAAACAAGAACTTTTGTTTTTCCCGACTGATTTTTGTTGAAGTAAGATCGCACTCTTTTCTTTAAATTTTTGGCTTTCCCAACATAGATAATTGTGCCGTTCTTATCTAGAAATTGATAAACCCCCGGTTTGTTTGAAAGTGTTGTGATAATTTGTTGCAGTCTGTCCAAAAAATTATAATGCTTTTATAAAAATCAAAGATAATAAATGATTGGCAACTTTTTTCTATGCGATTCCGGAATCGGTATCATCTACGACTTCTTGAATGATTTGCTCAACTTTATCATTTTCTTTTTTGAAAATTTTTTTATTGAAAATGATAAGCAGAAAAACACCGATAGTGATGGCACTGTCGGCAACATTGAAAACAGGTTCAAAAAAAGTAAAATATTTTCCGCCGATTACAGGAAGCCAATCCGGAAGATGAATGTCAAACATGGGAAAATAGAACATATCCACCACTTTCCCGTGAAACCAAGAGGTGTAGCCTTGTTTGGGAAATATTTTGGCAACATTATGATAGCTGTTCGTAAAAATTTTTCCATAGAAAACAGAATCCAGAATATTTCCGATAGCGCCGGCAAGAATCAGGCTGATGGCGGTGACGAGTATTTTATGTTCTTTGTTTTTAATGGTTTTATATAGCCAATAAAAAATGCCGAAAATGGCCAAAATTCTAAACGATGTCAAAAACAATTTTCCGGCAGATCCGCCAAATTCAGCGCCAAATGCCATACCGTTGTTTTCGACGAAGAATATTTTAAACCAACTGAAAACATCAACGGACTCCCCAATCATGAAATGGGTTTTGACATAGATTTTGACAGCTTGGTCAATGAATAGGACAAAGAAAATAAGTAAAATAGATTTTTTTAAACTCATTTTTTGTCCTGTCTGTTTTTGGCATCAATGCTCAGTGTGGCATGAGGAACCGCCTCTAATCTTTTTTTGCTGATGAGTTTTCCGGTTTCTCTGCAAATGCCATAAGATTTGTTTTCAATTCTGATAAGCGCGTTTTCCAAGTCTCTGACAAAACGCTCCAGTCGTCCAATCAGTTTTAGGTTTGATTCTTTTGAATAAGTGTAGGCACTTTCTTCAAAAGTAATGATTTTTGATTGGGTCATATCGTTGTTTTGAAGCAAGCTTTTCAGCACATCAATATCTTTGTTTGCTCGTTCAAGTTTTTCATTGATTATTTTTTTGAACTCTTCCAATTCTTGGTCGGAATATCTTACTTTTTTCTCTTCGCTCATAGCGCAAATTTTTTGATTGATAAATTTAGTGATTATTTTGTTATGACACCATTTAAGTTATTAACAATGAATAATCTATTTTTTGATAATCTTCATTTCGGTTTGAATTTCGTCAATCTCCAAAATGTTACCGTCTTCAAGTTTGTTTTTCCAAATAATTTGATCGGCTAAGGTTTCCGTTTTCACATAGTCTTCTTGTGTTTCCAAAGCGGATTTTAATATTGAATTTTCGCTGATGTATAAATCTATTCTGTCTGTAACATCCATGCCTGAATCTTTTCTTAGATTTTGAATACGATTGACCAAATCTCTGGCAATTCCTTCCATCCGCAGTGCATCGGAAATATTGATGTCCAGTGCAACAAGCACGTCTTCGGATTGAGCAATGGTCCATCCGGTGATTTCTTTGGCGGATATTTCCACTTCATCTTTACTCAGTAGAACTTTTTTATCGCCCAAATCAATTTCAATTTCTCCTTCTTTTTCCAACCGGGCAATATCCTCTGATGTGAGTTGGTTGATTTTTCCACTGATTTTTCCCATTTCTTTTCCATATTTCGGACCGAGCATTTTGAAGTTGGGTTTGATGGTTTTTACCACAATTCCGGAAGCGTCGTCTATCAGTTCCATTTCCTTTACGTTAATCTCTGCCAAGACCAAGTCTTTGATTGCCTCCAAATCGTTTCGGTCTTGATCAGACAATACCGGAATCATGATTTTTTGCAAAGGTTGGCGCACTTTTATTTTTTCTTTTTTCCGCAATGATAGTGCCAAAGATGAAATCAGTTGTGCCTTTTGCATTTTTCGTTCCAGATCTTTGTCTATCTCGTGTTTTTTTGCCTTGGGAAATTCAGCCAGGTGCACAGATTCAAAATTTTCTTTGTTGGTTGCGGCAATTAAATCCAGGTATAATTTGTCGGCATAAAACGGGGCAACCGGCGCCATTAATTTTGAAACGGCCAACAGAGTTTGATACAGAGTTTGATAGGCTGAGATTTTATCATGTGCATATTCTCCTTTCCAGAAACGCCTTCTGCTTAAACGCACAAACCAATTGCTTAAGTCGTCCGTAACAAATTTTTGAATGGCACGTGTGGCTTTTGTGGGTTCATAAGATTCAAAATAATCTGTCGTTTTTTGAATCATGCTGTTTAATTCCGATAGAATCCAACGGTCAATTTCCGGTCGGTTTTCATAAGCGATTTCGTTTTCTTTATATTCAAATCCATCCACATTGGCATATAGCGCAAAAAAGGCATAAGTGTTATAAAGTGTGCCGAAAAATTTTCTGCGAACTTCTTCAATACCCTTGGTGTCGAACTTTAAATTGTCCCAAGGATTAGCATTCCAAATCATATACCAGCGTGTGGCATCAGGGCTGTATTTTTCCAAGGCATCAAAAGGGTCCACACCGTTGCCCAAACGTTTAGACATTTTTTGTCCCTTGGCATCTAACACCAAACCGTTTGAAACAACGTTTTTATAAGCAACAGATTCAAAAACCATGGTTGCTATGGTGTGCAGGGTATAGAACCAACCGCGGGTTTGGTCCACGCCTTCGGCGATAAAATCTGCAGGAAAAAATTTGTTTTGGTCAATGAGTTCTTTGTTTTCAAACGGATAGTGCCATTGTGCATAAGGCATGGACCCGGAGTCAAACCAAACATCTATCAAGTCAGTCTCTCTCTTCATGAGTTTTCCACTTGGTGACACCAAAACAATTTGATCTACGATATGTTTGTGCAAATCTACCTTGTTATAGTTGGATTCGCTCATATCTCCCACCACAAAATCTTCAAAGAATTCTTTTTTCATAAATCCGGCGGAAACAGATTTCTTCATTTCGGTTTTCAGTTCTTCAATAGAACCGATTAATATTTCTTCCGTGCCATCTTCCGTACGCCAAATAGGTAATGGAATTCCCCAATATCTTGATCTGGACAAGTTCCAGTCGTTGGCATTTTGCAGCCAATTGCCAAAACGCCCTTCTCCGGTTGATTTTGGTTTCCAATTGATGCTGTTGTTCAGGCGAATCAATTGTTCACGTACTTGAGGCACTTTGATAAACCAACTATCCAAAGGATAATATAAAACAGGTTTGTCTGTTCTCCAACAATGCGGATAAGAGTGTATGTGTTTTTCTGCATTGAAAGCTTTGTTTTCTTCCTTGAGTTTGATGATGATATCCACATCAACCGGTCTGTTCGGTTTCTGTTCATCATCCGTATAATATTCTTGTTTGACATAACGTCCGGCAAATTCTCCCATTTCCGGTCTGAAGCGTCCTTGCAAATCCACCAAAGGAACAGGATTTTCATTTTCATCTAAAACCAACATGGGCGGGACACCATAGTCTTTGGCAACTTTGGCATCGTCTTGACCAAAAGTGGGTGCAATATGCACAATTCCTGTTCCGTCTTCCGTGGTAACGAAGTCTCCGGGAATCACAACAAAAGCTTTATTTGCATCTTGATAGGGTTGTGCATAGGGCAAGAGCTGCTCATATTTGATGCCAACCAGATTTTTTCCTTTAAATTCTTCAATGATTTGATACGGAATGGTTTTGCTTTTTTCCGCATCAAAGTTTTCAAATTCAGATTGGCTTTCTGCCAAGTGGAATTTTTTTCCAAAATGATTTTGTAATAAGGCTTTGCCGAGAATCACATATTGCTTTTGATAAGTGTATGGATTAAAGGTTTTGACCAAGATATAATCAATTTTTGGTCCGACAGCCAGTGCCGTATTGGACGGCAATGTCCACGGAGTGGTTGTCCAAGCCAAGAAATATATATCGGCATCTGAATTTTGTAAGACTACGGGCAAGCTTTCTTTTTTCACTTTGAATTGTGCTGTCATGGTGTTGTCTGTTACGTCTTTATAACAGCCGGGTAAATTCAATTCATGAGAACTCAATCCGGTTCCTGCCTTTGGAGAATAAGGTTGAATGGTATAGCCTTTATAGAGCAGATTTTTGTCATAGAGTTGTTTGAGCAACCACCATACCGTTTCCATATATTTGGATTTGTAAGTAATATACGGATCGTTCATATCCACCCAATAGCCCATTTCTTTGGTGAGTTTTTCCCAAACATCGGTATATTTCAATACCGATTTTTTACAAGCTTCATTATATTCGTTGATACTGATTTTTTTTCCGATGTCCTCTTTGGTTATTCCCAGAGCTTTTTCCACGCCGAGTTCTACGGGAAGTCCATGGGTGTCCCATCCGGCTTTTCTGGGAACTCTGTATCCTTGCTGAGTTTTGTAGCGATTAAACAAATCTTTTACGGTTCTTCCCATCACGTGATGGATTCCGGGCATGCCATTGGCAGAAGGCGGACCTTCATAAAACACAAAAGTCTTGTCTTCCGGACGAGAATTGATGCTTTTTTGAAAAATGTCATTCTTTTCCCAATGGGCTTGAACTTCTCCGGCAAAACCGGTTAAATCTAATCCTTTATATTCTCTGAAACGCTTCATCCTTGTCGATTTGTTTTTTGTGATTCGCAAAAATACAAAAATATTAATTGTAGAAGCTTTTTTATGGTGTTAAAATCTATGGAGAAAAAGAATGAGGAATGAGTGCAATTGCAAATGAGCAACAGACTTTTTTTATCTCGGAGATTTTGATGTAAGATGAAAAAAAATGATGTACATTTGTTACAAACATAAATACACTACTTATGAAAAAAGCAGCTTTCCTGTTTTTTGCAAGTTTGTTTCTGATTACTTGCAAAACATCACAGCCTGTTGTTGAAGTAAAAGACACAACAGAATCAACCTTGATGACTTATCCAAAAACAAAAAAAGTTGATACGGTTAACGTATATTTCGGCACACCGGTCAAAGATCCTTATCGCTGGTTGGAAGATGACAGGTCTGATGAAACAGCCGCCTGGGTTAAAGCACAAAACAAGGTGACTTTTGAATATTTGAATAAAATTCCTTATCGAGAAGAACTTAAAAGAAGACTTGAAAAGTTGTGGAATTACGAAAAAATTTCAGCGCCATTCAAAGAAGGAGATTATACCTATTTTTACAAAAATGACGGACTTCAAAATCAATATGTTGTCTATCGTCAGAAAGCTGATGAGGCACCCGAGATTTTCTTGAATCCCAATACTTTCTCTAAAGACGGCACAACTTCTTTGTCAGGATTAAGCTTTTCCAAAAACGGAAAAATCGTGGCGTATTCTATTTCCGAAGGAGGTTCGGATTGGAGAAAAGTAATTGTAATGAATGCCATCACAAAAAAAATTATGGAAGACACTTTGGTCGATATAAAATTTAGTGGTATTTCTTGGAAAGGGAACGAAGGTTTTTATTATTCCAGTTATGATAAGCCTAAAGGAAGTGAGTTGTCTGCAAAAACAGATCAACATAAATTATATTATCACAGATTGGGAACACCTCAAAAAACCGATTTGCTTATTTTTGGAGGCACTGCCGAGCAAAAAAATCGATATGTAGGAGGACACGTAACCGAAGATGACAGATATTTGATTATTTCTGCTTCTGTTTCAACTTCAGGCAACAAGTTGTTTATCAAAGATTTAACCAATCCGAATAGTCAGCTGAAAACAATTGTAGATAATTATGAAAATGATAGTTACGTGATGGATAATGTGGGTAGCAGGCTTTATATTGTCACAAATTTAAATGCGCCGAATAAAAAAGTTGTCACGGTTGATGCATCTGATCCTTCACCGAAAAACTGGAAAGATTTTATTGCGGAAACCAAAAATGTATTGAGCCCGAATAGTGGAGCCGGCTATATTTTTGCTAATTATATGATAGATGCCGTTTCAAAAGTATTTCAGTATGATATGGATGGCAAGAAAGTGAGAGAGATTCAATTACCCGGAGTAGGTAGCGCAAGAGGATTCGGAGGTAAAAAAAATGACAAGGAACTTTATTTTTCATTTACAAACTATATCAACCCGTCAACGATTTATAAGTTTGATCCTCAATCGGGGAACTATAGTGTTTATAAAAAACCAAAAATAGATTTCAATGCGGAAAATTACGTGTCGAAACAAATTTTTTATACTTCGAAAGACGGAACAAAAATACCGATGATTATCACGCATAAAAAAGGAATCCGATTAGATGGCAAAAATCCGACTATGTTATATGGCTATGGAGGATTTAATATCAGTTTAAGACCGAGATTCAGTATCACTAATGTGGTTTGGATGGAACAAGGTGGAATCTATGCTGTTCCGAATTTGCGGGGAGGTGGAGAATATGGAAGAGCTTGGCATGATGCCGGCATACAACTCAAAAAGCAAAATGTTTTTGATGATTTTATTGCAGCGGCAGAATATTTAATAGTCAATAATTATACATCCAAAGATTATTTAGCCGTTCGCGGTGGTTCAAATGGCGGTTTATTGGTTGGTGCCACCATGACACAACGTCCTGACTTGATGAAAGTAGCGCTTCCGGCAGTCGGTGTTTTAGATATGTTGCGATATCATACATTTACCGCAGGTGCAGGTTGGGCTTATGATTATGGCACGGCAGAACAAAGTAAAGAAATGTTTGAATATTTGAAAGCCTATTCTCCCGTACATAATGTGAAAGCAGGGGTTTCATATCCGGCAACCCTCATCACAACCGGAGATCATGACGACAGGGTGGTTCCGGCACATAGTTTTAAGTTTGCAGCCGAATTGCAAACCAAACAATCCGGAAACAATCCCATTCTGATTAGAATAGAAACCAATGCCGGTCACGGTGCAGGAACACCGGTGAGCAAAACCATAGAGCAATATGCAGATATTTTCGGATTTACATTGTATAATATGGGAATAAAGAAATTGCAAACAGCAAAATAAAATCTATAAAAAAATATTTTGTAAGGTTTTCGTTTATCAAACGACTAATCTGTTGATTTGATATTATGACAGAAGAAACAGACGTATTATTGGCTCCGGAGCAATGGGTGAATAATCACGCAGATTATTTATACAACTATGCTCGTTTTAAATTGCCATCAAAAGAGACGGCGGAGGATGTTGTGCAAGAAACTTTTTTGTCTGCTTATGCTTCCGTGAAAAATTTTGCCGGTAAAAGTTCCGAACGTACATGGCTGGTGAGAATCTTAAAGCGTAGAATCGTAGATTACTACAGAAAAGAAGCAAGAAGTCAAGAGCAAAACATGTCATCTTATCAGTTGCCGTTCCATGATTCGGGAGATTTTGAAAATCATTGGGTAACACAAAGAGCCCCGCAGAATTGGGATGTAGATGAAAAGATACAGATAGATGAATTTCATCTAGTTTTGCAATATTGTCTTTCACTGTTACCTCCTAACCATCGTGTGGTTTTTATGATGAAAGTTTTAGATGCTTGTTCTTCAGAAGAAGTCTGTGAAGAAACAAATATTTCCTCTGCCAATTTGTGGACCATAATGCACAGAGCGAGATTGCAATTGAGAGAATGCTTGGAAAAAAAATGGATATGATGCGAGTAAAAAAAATGATGATTAAATCAATGGATTTTGTGATGTTAGATTGCAAACAAGCAACTTATCTGGTAACAAAAAAGCTGGATGGAAAACTTTCTGCATTTGAAAGCACAAGACTAAAACTTCATCTGAAAACCTGTGATTTTTGTCGTGAATACGATATCCAAAGCAGCAAAATTGATGCGGTTTTGAAGCAAACACCGGACGATTTAGATCAAAAATATACGCACAAACACCGATTAGACACTAAAAAGAAGCAAGAGATAGTCAAGAAAATCGTTGATAATCAGTGATTTATAAAAAAATATTATTTAGAACAAATAAAGATAGATATTTTCCGTTTGTATGTATAAATATTTTTATTTTTGACACAATTATAAACAATTAAATTTTAAACTATGAAAGTAAATGCGAAATTGGCAGTTTTATCTGCATTGATGCTTGGCTTTGTTTTTTTCACTTCTTGCGAAGGCGGTGATGCAAAAAAAGATGAAGCAGCACAAGAAGAACCTAAACAAGAAGATGTTCAAAAAGAAGAACCTAAGCAAGAAGAAGCAAAAGAAGTTGATCATTTTGCTGAATTAGATGCTGACAAAGACGGAAAAGTATCTAAAGAAGAATTTGATGCATATGCAAAAGTTGAATTCAAAGAAAAAGATAAAAACGGCGACGGCAAAATTCAAAAAGACGAATGTGGTAAATTTGACAAATTCAACACTGACAAAAATGATTTTGTTTCAGAAGAAGAATTTGTAAAAGGACATGCTGCTATGTATACTGAAATGGATACAGATAAAGACGGAGCTGTTTCTCAAGAAGAAATGGGTGCGTTTAAAAAAGCGGCAATGAAAGAAGGCAAGTGCGGAGAAGGTAAATGTGGAGAAAGCATGAAGAAAGAAGCCAAAAAAGCGGTTAAAGAAGCTACAAAAAAAGTTGAAGAAGCTGTGAAATAAGAAAACAGTAAGAAGTTTTTATAGATAAACGCCTATGATCCATAGGCGTTTATTTTTTGTTTTAAAACTATGTTTATGGTTTAACGATGATTCAGAATTTGTGATTTTATCTAATTATCAACCGATTATAAATAAAAAATCACGTATCGACAAAATATTGTAATGAGTTTTCCGTTTTCATAGACAACACGTGTTGCATTTAGTACTTTTATTAACAACAAAAACAATTAAAACAATGAGATTACAAAAAAAATGGACAGCTCTGACTGTCTTGCTATTCGGTTTTGTGTTCTTTATGTCTTCAGGAGACATGTCGGCACAAATAGATTTAAAGAAACAAGCGCAGAAAGTAGAAGGCTTTGCGAAGCTTGATGCCAACAAAGATGGAAAAATTTCGAAAGATGAATTTATGTCTCATGCAAAAGCGGAGTTTGAATCGAAAGATGTCAACAAAGATGGCAAAATTCAAAAAAAGGAATGTGGTAAATTCGACCAGTTCAACACCAATGGAGACGATACTGTCTCTCCGGAGGAATTTTTAAAAGGACATGAAGATGTTTTTGCAAAAATGGATGCCAATAAGGATGGATCTGTGTCAAAAGATGAGTTTAAAGCTGCCAAAAAACCTGCTATGAAGAAGGGAAAATGTGGAGATGGGAAATGTGGTGGAGGCAAATAACCAGATAGAATTTTTATCGAAAAAACTGCCCGTAATCTCTGATTCGGGCAGTTTTTTTTATAAATTTGAAACAATTAAAAATCACGAATGAGCAAATATTCAGACAGAAGAACTTTTATCAAACATCTGATGGCAGCCGGAATTGTTTTTCAGTTGCCTTTGCTTGGTGCGTGTGAGCAAAGCGTAAAAGAAGAGGAATTTTTGTCTGCCCGAGACATGAAGATATTCAACTCGGTTATAAATATTATTTTTCCGAAAGAATTGGGACCAAATGCCGAAGAGATCAATGTGTCCGAACATTTGAAAAATATTTTATCTGATTCTCTTTTGGATGTAGATGAAAATCAGTATATTCTCAATGGTTTTCAGTGGGTTGAAGAAACAGCAGTGGAAATCTATAAGAAATCCTATCATCAATTGTCTCAAAACCGGAAGAAAAAACTGATTCGTCAGATTTCGGAGGAAAGTTGGGGAGAAAATTGGCTTTCAAAGCTTTTGACGATTATTTTTGAAGCTTTATTGCTGGATGATATATATCAAATCAACCCCAATGGTGTGGGATGGAAATGGTTGCAACATCAGCCCGGCAGTCCGAGACCAAACAAAAGCAATGTCTATCCTGAGATTTTGAAAAGAAAAAAAGAACATATAATCATCACAAAGCTTTCGCAACTATGAATCTGAAAAAATTTGATGTGTGTGTTGTGGGAAGCGGAGCCGGAGCGGGTCCGGTGATTTATGAATTGTCAAAAGCCGGTTTTCGAGTTGCAGTATTGGAAAAAGGACCTTGGTTTCGCACCAAAGATTTCAGCAAAGATGAGATGGTTGCTACCAGACGAAGCGTTTATACTCCAAACCTGAAAGATGAAAGACATGTGATTGAAGAACAAGATGAAAACGGGCATTGGAATGCAAAATCGACTTTTGAAACCGGAAGAGATTTTTGGAACGGCAATTGCGTTGGCGGATCTTCAAATTTTATGAGTGGTTATTTCTCTCGTCTCAAACCTGTTGATTTCAAACTTTTATCCACTTATGGTCCGGTCAAAGGCGCAAACATAGCAGATTGGCCTATATCATATAAAGATTTGGAACCTTATTATGAAAAGGTGGAACGTTTGGTGGGTGTTTCCGGAAAAGTGGTTTCACATAAATTTCTGGAACCCAGATCTACGACTGATTTTCCCTATGTTCCTTTAAAAGAAAATATTGTTTCAAGTTGGATAGATCAGGCGGCAAGAAAAATAAATATACAAACCATTCCGCTTCCTCGGGCAATTCTCACTCGAAAAAAAGGAGGTAGAAATGCTTGTTATTACTCCAATTTTTGCGGGAGCTATGCCTGCTCTTCCGATGCCAAAGGCAGTTCAAGAGTATCTTTGCTTCATGATGCGCTGAATACGGGGAATTGCAGTATTATTCCTAATGCAAAAGTATATCACCTGGAAACCGACGGAAAAGGAAAAGTTGTCAAAGCAAAATATTATGATGTAGATGGAAATATGCAATTTGTCGAAGCCGATATATTTGTGGTGGCAGCCCAAGCAGTTGAAACTTCCAGACTATTGTTGATGAGTAAAAACAAAGATTTTCCCAAGGGTTTGGCAAACAACAACGGGCAAGTCGGAAAGAATTTGATTTTTTCTGCCGGAGGAACCGGCGGTGGAGTGTTCTATTATGATCAACTATCGGAAAAAGATGCTGATGAATTGTCAAAATCGGGCTTATTTGTAAACCGGACGATACAAGATTTTTATGAGATTGAAGAAAAAGGCAAAAAAATTAAGGGAGGAACCGTTGACTTTCTCTTTGAACATGCCAATCCCGTTTCAAAAGCAATCAGAGAAAAATGGGACAATAATGGAAATTTGCGTTATGGCGCTAAACTTAAAAAGCATTTGCAAGATTATTTCACAAATGTGAGAAAACTTAAATTTGAAGTTTTTGTAGATTGGCTGCCTACAGACGATTGTTTTGTCACTTTAGACGATAAAGTCAAGGACAAATGGGGAGATGCAGTGGCAAAAATACGTATAGGCTATCATGAGCATGATCTGAAGATAGGAAGGTTTATTGCAGAAAAAGCAAAAGCAGTGCTAAAAAAAATGGGTGCCCGACAAATATATGCAAACATCAGTGGAGCTCCGCCGAGCAACTTACAAGCGGGGGGATGTAGATTCGGAGAAAATCCGAAAACATCTGTTTTAGATAAAAATTGTAAAGCCCACGAAGTAAAAAACTTATATGTAACAGATGCCAGTTTCATGCCAACCGGAGGAAGTATCACTTATACATGGACGATTTATGCCAATAGTTTTAGAGTAGCGGAGCATTTGAAAGGAGTACTAGGTTCCAAATAAACCATTATTTTTCCCGATGCATCAGTTGAAAAGCAAATTGTTTCCAAAAGGTTTTTTCTTTTTCAGAAAAATCAATTTTTTCAAGATAGTTCATCGCCTTGTTTGTATAGGCTTCGATTTGTTTTTTAGTGTAATCGGGAACTTTATATTTGTTGAAAATCTCAATTGTTTTTAAAAGTAATTTGTTGTCCGAAATTTGATTGTCTGCAAACAAATTCAGTAGTGTTTCCTTATCTGTTTCGTTGGCGGTATTGAGTGCGTTGATATAGAGGAAAGTTTTTTTTCGATCAAGAATATCTCCTCCGTTCTGTTTTCCGAATTTTTCAACCTCGGCATATACGTCGAGATAATCATCTTGAATTTGAAAAGCCATCCCGATGAATACGCCAAATTGATTGATGTTGTTTCTGTTTTGTTTTGAGGTGTTTGCAATAATTGCTCCGAATTCTAAAGCGGTGCCTAACAGAACAGCTGTTTTTAGACGAATCATTTCAAGATATTCGTCAAGTGAAACCAATGTTCTGTTTTCAAAATCCATATCCATTTGTTGCCCTTCGCAAACTTCAATAGCGGTTTGATTCAGCAGGCTGCTCAGTTTTTTATAAGCTTCTCCATCATAATGTTCCAGCATTTTATATGCCCAAACCAGCATGGTGTCTCCGGACAGTATGGCAAGATTTTCGTTCCATTTCATATGAACGGTTGGCTTTCCGCGTCGAATGAAAGCTTTGTCCATAATATCATCATGAATCAGCGTGAAATTGTGAAAAGTTTCAATGGCGGCGGCAGCAGGAAGTGCCTTTTGATAGTCGGTCTTAAAACTTTTTGCAGATAATAAACTCAACAAGGGTCTGATTCTTTTTCCGCCATTGCTCAACACATATTTCAATGGTGCATAAAGGTTTTGCGGTTCTCTTTCCGGAATTTGCAAATTCAGAAATTGTTCAAATTCTGTTTTAAGTGTTTGAAGTATTTGCATTTAGTTCGATTATTTTTCTTGAACAATAAAGAAACCGTCGCTACCTTTTTTTTGATAGAGAGGCATCAGAATATAGCCGTTTGAAGGACTTTTAACGATATCACCGTCTTGAAAGCCGATGATTTCATCTTTGATTATTTTTTTGAAATTATAATATCCTTCTTTTGTTTCATATTTATTATACTCATTCAATTTATGAATATAAGTTAGTTCCAGATAATGTGGAAAATTGCGAGATATACACTCCAGTTTTTTTCTCATCTTTTCAATGATGGATGTCTTGTCTGAATTGAGCATTTTCAGGTATCCGATGATGTGAAAGATGCCCGCTTCAAGATTGTTAACGGCTTCTTCGGAGCCATGAGTTCCTCCTTCAAATACTACGCCGGTTATACCTTTGTTTCCAAAATAATTCAAAGCGGTTTCGGGCAAAGAATCAACGAGTTTTTCTATGAAAGGTGTTTGAAATGATCGAGCCAATTCAATGCTTTTCGAGTTTCCTGCCGGAATGCAAAAGACACCGCTTTCGGCAGAGAAAGTATGCAAGTCCAACAAAGTGCAATCTTCATAGTTATTTTTACAAATTTCTACGGAAATAAGTCGGTGTAACTCTTGGAGTTCTTTGATATCATAATGTTTATGCGTGGAGTCGTTAATATATTCTTGTTTCCACAACCGATTCAGATCTTTATCAATGAACCTTTCACCTTTTTCCAAGGCTTTAAGGTTTCCTTTTATAAAATAAATTTTTCCGTCTATTTTGATTTCCGGATGGGTGTTAAAAAACTTCATAACCCTTTTAATTGCATCAATGCCGCCTGTTTCGTTTCCATGAATTCCTCCCAGAACAATAAGTTTTTTTTGCTCGTTATTTCCAATTGTTCCGATAAGATGGTTTTGATTATTCATCCGCTATTCCAAATTTTTTGAAAGAACAAAAGTAAGTTATTTATCGGAAAACTAAAAGCGCTCAAACAATCTTCTGCTCAAGTGAAAGAAATCTGTTTCGGTGAGCATACCAACGAGTTTATTGTTGAGAATGACCGGAAGACTACCAATCTTGTTTTTGTTCATATTTTTAATTGCATCGGTTAGTTTATCGGAAGGGCTCACCGTATTTGGTTTTTTGATCATCACATCTTTGACTTTTAAGTCTTTAAAGGTCTTTGTTGTATTCATTTTTCGTAAGATTTCCAATAGAATACGAGATGTGATAAGTCCTGCAAAATCTCCTTTTTCATTTTCTACGGGAACATATCTGAGTTTTGCCCAATTCATCATATCGGCGACAAATTCCAAGATGTCGTCGGGATGAACGGATAGGATATCAGTATTCATAACTTCTTCCACCAATAGCTTGGATGGATGCCAGTGAGGCAATTCTTGGAGCTTAGGTACTTTCCATTTGTGTACGGGAAGATTTGCTTTTTGATTTTTGATGGTGCTGCTGGTAATAATCGTTATAATTTCTTCGCGCGATGCTTTGTTTTGAAATTCACTATAGGTTTTCAGCATCCAATCGGCTCCGGTTGTGCCGGTTTTGATGCGTTCTTCAATTACTCCCAAATATTTATCGATATCTTTGGCAGCGATTTTTCTGCTTTTCAGTCCTTTACGAGCAATTGGAAGTAATTCGTTCAAAATCAGCTCATTGGCATAATATTTTTTTGCATTGAACCAAGTGAATTGTTTGTTCATACCTCCTCTTGCGGCGGCATAGAAATTATCTTTTGCATCGTCAAATTTCATATATTTTGTGATGTCGTCAATCTGATTTGAATAGCCTTCCATAAGCCCGAGCCAGAAAGCGGCATTTGCCATTTCGTCGATTAGACTTGGACCGGCAGGGAACATTCGTGCTTCAATTCTCAGGTGAGGTTTGCCATTTTCAGAAATGCCGTAAACGGGGCGGTTCCACCTATAGATGGTTGAGTTGTGAACGGTTAGTGCTTTGAGAACGGGTGTTTTTCCTTTTCTGACCAAATCCAAACTGTCTTGTTCAAATTCAGCGCCTAACAATATGCGGTATCTCAGAATGTCCTCTTTATAAATATCCATAATTGAATTTTTAATCCAATCTGTTCCAAAAGTGACTCTTGGGTGTCTGTCTCTGATATGTTCACTGCTCACGCGCGTATCGATAGCTTGTTGAAAGAGCGCAATTCTGGTTTCTTTCCATAATCTTTTTCCAAACAACAGTGGTGCATTCACAGCGCTAGCCAAAACAGGACCGGCAATGGCTTGGGCAATATTATATTTTTTGGCAAAATCATCAGGTTCTACTTGTAAGTGCATCTGAAAACCTGTATTTGCTGCTTCAATCAAGCCGCTATTAAGCTTGATATTCAGTTCGTCAATTCCGTTTATGTTGATTAAAAATTCTTCGCCACGCATATCTCGTAGAGCATCCATCAGGGCAAAATATCGATCGATAGGAGTAATATTATCTCGTTCAATATCAAATTTTCTTACGGTAGGCAAAATTCCGGTCAGAATAATATCAGCATCAAATTTTTGTGCGATTTTCTCTACTTTTTTTAGGTCTCTGCCAATTTCTTCATGCATTTCAGAGAGTGCGTTTTTTTCAAAAACCAAAGGACTGGCATTTGTTTCCAAGTTAAATTTTGCCAGTTCCGGACTTAAGTTTTCCATTTTGGCGGCATTGATAACTTCTATGCTGAGCGGCAATGGTTTTAGATTTTTATCGACTAAGCAGAATTCCTGTTCTGCACCAATTCTGGCGATTCCCTTTTCAAACCAATCATTTTCAAGCATATATTCAAATGCTTGTACATCTTTTAGTAGGTGTTTGGTAAATTTTTGAATTTCCTTTTTCGTAGTGGCTAGTCTAACATTAAAATCTCCCATTTCGATTGTTTTTTGGTTGTAATAAACAAATTAAATATAATTTTAGGTTTTAACCAAATAATTATTCAAAAGATATGATATTGTTTTTATTTTGCATCAGCTTATTAAAAAATATACTGTTTTATTGAGAAGTAAATATCAAATTGATTTTTTCTTTGTGCTAATGAAATCTTTTAAGTAAAAAGGTTCAAAATAGGCCACATCTTCAAATTCTCCTTTTTCATACCGGTTCCATGACAATGCCGACATCTCTTTTGCCGAAGGAAACCGGATATCAGAATAGATTGCATTTTCATGCTGAACAATATTTCCGGTTTTATCTACGGCATCTCCGATAAAAATTGTTTTCTTTTGATTGAGATATTCAGAAAAAGAAGTTTCATTGAGAATTTCTGCTTTTGTTGCTCTGATTTTCTCATGTTGATTGAAGACAGCGCTATATACCTCCATTCTTCTGGCGTCTATTATCGGGATGACAAATGCGTTTTGTTCAGTAATAGCTCGTGCTAATATTTCAAGTGTAGGAATGGCAATTAACGGAAGATCAAGTGCGTATGCCAAACCTTTTGCAGCAGAAACACCGATTCTTAAACCGGTATAAGATCCGGGACCCATGCTCACGGCAACAGCGTTTAAACTTGTTGTATTCAATTTGTTTTTTTTGAGAATTTCATCGATAAAAAGATGTAGTTTTTCGGCGTGAGAATAGCCTTCGCCGGCATATTCAATCACGTCTATAAGTTGTCCGTTTTTTCCGAGAGAAACAGAACAGTTTTTTGTGGCGGTTTCTATGTTGAGAATGTAGATCAATTATTTCATTTTTGTGCAAATATAAAGATATATTCTTATACTGTTTTGGATGTAAATCGGTTTAAAAGAAGTGAGATTATTCAAAATCATCCGGTTTTTTGTATTTTATCCTGAAATCCATGTTTTGAAATCTTTCACGCGTTCACGGGCAACAATAATATCTTGCTCGTTATAAGAGTTAAGAATGATTTTCAGTCGGCTGTTTGAATAGTAAATAATATCTTTAATCCGGTCGATTTTAATGATAAATTTTCGGTTTACCCGAAAAAAATCTTTAGGGTTAAGTTGTTTTTCAATCTGTTCCAAAGAAATATCTAACAGATGATTTTTGGCATTTTTTGTGTGGATGTAGCTCGCTTTGTCTTGACTGTAAAAACATTCTATTTCTGCCGTTTTAACCAATTGAATATGTTGCCCGTATTGCACACTGAAACGCTCCTTATATTCAGTTTGTTCGGTTTGCAATATCATTTTTTTCAGAGAAGAAAGGTCCGGAAAACCGTGATTATGATTTGTCTTATATTTTTCAATTGCAAATCGCAATTCATTTTCGTCTATGGGTTTCAAGAGATAGTCAATACTGTTGAGTTTGAAGGCTTTTAGGGCGTGTTCTGCATAAGCGGTAGTGAAAATGATGGCACTTCTAACTTCAATTTGATCAAATATTTCAAAAGAAAATCCGTCGGAAAGCTGAATGTCTAAAAAAATCAATTCCGGATGTGGATTTTTCTTGAACCATGTTACGGCTTCACCAACGGAATGAAGCAAATCAACTACTTCAAAATGTTGTTTTTGTAACATTTTTTGCAGGCGCCTTGCTGCCGGTTTTTCATCTTCTATGATAATGGTTTTGATCATCGGGTTTGTTTTTCTGATTTTATGAATGTGATTTTAAAACTATCTGACGAATTATAACAAAGGCAATTTAACGATAAAACGATTATCATCATCAACTATTTTTATGTTTTGATTGGATAATAATTTATATCGGTTTTTGATATTTTCCAAACCGATTTTGGTTGTTTCTTGTTTGACTTTTTTTGGGTTTTTATTGTTTGAAACAATAAGGTTTTCCGTATCTTTCCAAATATGAATTTTGAGTTTTTGTTGTTTGCTGATTGCGTTGTGTTTGGTGGCGTTTTCCAATAAAATTTGTAGAGAAAGCGGCGGAATTCGGGCGTCTGATATGTCGTTGATTGATATGTCGTAGTTCAAATTATCTTCAAAACGCATTTTGAGTAGTTCCAAATAGTCTTCGGCAAACTTCAATTCGTCTTGAACAGGAACAAGTTTGCTGTCCTTTTGTTCCAACACATAGCGATATATTTTTGATAGTTTTATGGAGAAATTTTCTGCTCTTTCCGGACTCTCTGAAATCAATGCAGTGAGAACATTTAGGTTGTTGAACAAAAAATGCGGGTCGAGTTGCGTTTTCAAACTCTCAAATTTAATTTGTTCATTTTTGGTTTTCAATTGTTCGGAATGCAATTCGTCTGTTCTTATCTTTTTAAAGAAATAGCCAATAATGATTAACAAAGAAATAATCAATGAGAACATTACAATTACAACATATCCACCGGTGTCTTCGTTTTTGATAAACGTATCAAAATCTTGATGGAAAACAATCACTCTGAAAAAGAAATTCAGTCCGAAATAAATCAACATATTGACCGGTATAGATCCCAAGATGCTGATAATAAGCGTTTTTTCCGGATTTTTGTGCCAGCTTAAGATTTTGCTTATAAACATATAATATAAATTATTGAATAAGGTGAAAGCAGCGGCATAAATGAAATAGTATTTTAGATTATTTGTGGTGTTATCTATTCCGGAAACAATTGTGTTTATGAGAGCAACGACTAAAGCAACAAGGATAACAGTCAGTATAAATTTTCTAGTTTTCATTTTACTAATTTTTAAAATAATTTGATTTCAATTTCTTCATCCTTCTCCAAATCGAAGGCGGCATCATTCCAAGTTGGTGGTGCCATCAGCATCGGATTATTAGAGATTCCCCAAGGTTCTGTGGGCATATATCCTTTAAAATCTAATTTTTTGTTGCCATTTAAGTCTTGAAAACATATAATAGCATAGGTTCCTTTTTTCAAATTTTTGAATTCAAATATAATATTTTTGCCATGGACCGAAATCATTTTATTATATTTAGGGGTTTTTGTCATAAAATCATCTTCAGAATCAAAAAGAGATAAATAAATCATTCCTTTGGAGTATTTGATGTTTTTGAAGGAAACTTTTAAAGAGTTTGAATCCTCAATTTTAGATTCTTTTCTAATTCCTGATTTTGTACTGCCGCAGCCGGCGAATAAAAGTATTGCAAAAAACATAGAGATTACTTTTTTCATTTTAAATATTTTTTGGGGTTTTATACTGCAAACATGCGACACTTTTTTTTGCGGATAAAAATATAGTTGCTGAATTGTAGAATAATGAGGATGAATTGTTTAATAAGAATTTGGCAAGACTTTTATTGCCGTGTTAAAATATACAGATTAAATGACAATCATCAGTTTTATTATAATTATTTATTTGTCTATTTACATTCAAAAAATATTTAAAATGAAACGAATCGTTTTTATAGCTTATTTGTCCTTACTATCAGCATACGGTTGTTTTGCTCAGGAGAAACCATTCAAAAAATCACTTCATATCAACGGCAGGATTCAGTATGATTATGAGTTTTTAAAATCAAGTCAATCTGACAAATGGTTTGTCGGGAATGAATTCCGAAGACTTAGATTGTCAGCCTCCGGAGATATTTCTCCCCGGATTAAATATAAAATTGAGGTAGGTTTTCCAAAAGGGCAAGTAGGTTTTAGAGAAGTGTATATCAAATACACAGCCGGAGAATACGGCAATTTTGCCTTGGGGAGTATGGCAGAGCCTACTAGTTTGGCAATGGCAACCAGCAGCAAGTATATTCCGTTTTTTGAACGAGCAATGCTCACTGCTTTGCAAAATTCAAGAGAAGGAAGCGGACTGCATTATGAAAATTTTAAACTGTTTGATAATAAAGCAGGCTTTCAGATGGCATGGACTAATAACGGTTTTGATAAAAGCGGTTTTTTAGACACAAATTTGGCAGACGGCAGCAATTTTATGGCGAGAGCAACTTTTGCTCCGTTGAACGATAAAGAGCAAGCAAAAATTTTGCATGTCGGGATTAATTTTGCGAGTCGTACTTACAGGGATTTGAAATTTAAAGGAGAAAATCATTTAGGAGAGAAATATCATTATGAATTTATTGGAGCAGACAGAAGAACCGAATTGGGATTTGAACTGGCAGGAACTTTGAGTGCGATTTCTCTTCAAGGAGAATATAAAACACAGTCTTTGCATAATGATGTGAATAAAACATATCAGATGAGTGCTTATTATGCCATGGCAAGCTATTTTGTCACGGGAGAACACAGACCTTATAAAAAAGCATCATTCGGGAGAGTAAAACCAAATAAGCCTATAGATCAAGGAGGTTTAGGAGCTTTGGAAGTATTGCTGCGTTTTTCCAATATGAGCGTATCTGCCGATGTGGTTAATGAAAATGCGGGGCTTCCCGATCAGGTCAATAATATTACTTTTGGATTAAATTGGTATTTGACCTCTCACGCCAGATTGATGTATAACTACATAGCCACAGACAATAAAAACTCAATCTTAGGAAAATTATCAGGACATTTATTAAGAGTACAAATTGATTTTTAGTCATGCTTGATAATCTAAAAAAAGGAGCTGTTTTAAGCTCCTTTTTTTAGATGCTCTATGATGATTTTTTAAATTGTTGATATCTCCAATAGGAGAAAATTGTAAGGATAATGAAGAATGTGACAGCAACAGATATCCATGTCGGAATTGGAACGGGATCTCCTTTTGCATAAGAATGCATACCTGCCAAATAATGGTTCACACCAAAGAAAGTCATGATTAATGAGGAGATGGCAAAAAAACTAGCGACATTGAAAGCGAATTTTCCGCGCAATCCGGGAACGATGCGCATATGTAAAATGATTACATAGACCATCATAGAAATTAAAGACCAAACTTCTTTTGGGTCCCAGCTCCAGTAGCGCCCCCAACTTTCATTTGCCCAGACACCGCCAAGAAATGTTCCGATGGTCAAAGTATAGAGTCCAACGGTCAAAGTCATTTCATTGATTGCTGTTAATTCGGCAATTGTATCGTTGATTTTCTCTTTATTTTTTTTAGTTCTGATGGTATATAATATAAGGACAACAAGCCCCAATAGTGAACCTAAACCCAAAAATCCGTAGCTTGATGTGATAACAGCCACATGAATCATCAGCCAGTATGATTTCAATACGGGCACCAAATTGGTTACTTCGGGATTCATCATGCTGCCATGGGCAATTCCCATTAAGAATGATGCGAACAAAACAGAGGCAGCCAATGCAAATTTACTTTTTCTATAAGAGAAAATTAAACCGGCTAATATGGTTACAAAAGCCACAAAAATAACAGCTTCATATCCGTTACTCCAAGGTTCATGCCCCGACACATACCAACGAAGTCCCATGCCAAAGATATGAGCAACCATGCCAAGCATGGTCAATACGGTCATCAGACCAAGTAAGAGCTTAACAGATTTTTTATAAGGTTTGAATAAATCAACAAAGGCGAGAATCAAGAAAATAAATCCGATGGTCATATAATAGAACAAAAGGTTTTTAAAAATATTCCATTTGTTATATTTGATTTCCCAACCGATTTTTTTATCGGATGGAATGATATTTTTTCCGATTTTCTTTTGATATTCGGAGATAAGTTTGAGATATTGGTCGGCATCTTTGTAGTCTCCGGTTTTTACTGCATTGTTCAATGAAATGAAATAATTTTGGTGCAATTTGAGCACCATCGTATCTCGGGCGACAAATGCATTCTTGTCTGTTCCTGTGAACCATTTGTTGTTGGGTTCTCCTTGTTTTGGATAGATTTTCATCAGACTGCTGTTGAGCATCGCCCACCAAACATTGGCTCTTTCATCCAAATCTATGGTTTCTTTGTCTGTTGCGTTTCGATTGGCTTTAAGCTTTCTAAAGGAATCTTCCACTTTGTCTTCAAGATAGTATTTCCCGTCTTTTGTAAAAAAATTCATCATGGCGACATAGCCGTTTTTTTCTTTCAAATCTCTTGCCATTTTCTTGCCCAGCAGTAGGGGTTTTATCTTGATGATGTATTGATTACTCCAAAATTTAGGATAAAGTTGCGCAGAGAGAAGCACTTGCTCTGCGGTCAATCCGTGATATTTATCTTTTTTATATACTTTTCTTAAATCCTCCAACGCATAAGTGTTGATAGGTTTGATTCGCCCTTGATGATCTTGAATCAATAAATGTCCGAATTTTTCGGCGTGTTCCTTACTGACGGTGAATTGATTCAGTTTGCTTTCTTCTTGAGCAAAACCGGTAAAGCTGAGTCCGACAAACAGGAATAATACGATTGCTTTTTTTCGTGATAGTTTATTCACTTTATCAGATAATTTTTTAAAGCGTGTCCCGTTCCAAAACAGACTGACAAACATTCCGAGTCCAAGCAATATATAGCCGATGTATGTGATTAATGTTCCCCAATAATCGTGATTTACAGATAGTACAGTTCCTTTTTCGTCCCTGTCATATGAGGCTTGGTAGAAACGATATCCTTTGTGGTCAAGCACATGATTCATAAAGATACGGAAATCAAAAGTGTGGTCTTTATCCAACACTGTAACTTCACTGGCATATGAAGAAGCAGAATTGGTGCCCGGATATCGTTGCATTTCAAAATCGCGAAGTTTTATTTCAAAAGGCGTTTTAATTTTTTTTGAACCGTAAGAGATGTTGAAATTAAGTCCGTTCAAACTTATTTTCTCAGGTTTGACAATTGCGCCGGAAGTTCCTCTGACCTCAACTGTTTTTTCCTTATTTCCTGATTTTATTTTTAGTGTCAAAGCATCATAGGGATATCTGTCTTGCTCTTTTTTTGGAGCAGTTTCCTTGATAATTTTTCCTTTAGCAATATCTTTGACAACAAATCGCATTTCGCCAAAAGAATAGAGGTGATTGGTGAGTAGCGGAACAACAGAATCTTTTGTAACGGATGAGAGCTTTTGCGTTTTCATTTCCATCACAGTGCCGTCAAATGCAGGTTGAATAGTGTTTTTTTTGTCGTTTTGAAAAATATTCATACCACCTTGAATGGGGTTATTGAAAGTGAAAAGAATGTTTCTAATGCTTTTGATATCACCGTTCTTGATAAATATATCTTTTCGACTCCCTGTGCCGGATTCAACCAAATGTACATAGTTTTCGCCGTTTTTATCCGGAACAAATTTTTCTTGTGCATGCGCAATGAAGTTGGTTAAAGATACTGAAAATGGTTTAGGATTTTTGATGCCGAATTCTTCGTTGAGCTCAAAATTATTGTTCCCGAGTAACCCGAAAAGCATTTTTTTCTGACTAAAAAGAACTTCATTTTCATAGTTTTTCATGATTTCGTTGTTATCAACTCTTATTTTTATATAGGTTTTGTCAGAATAAATTGTTGATGATTTAGAGCTTTCTCTGATAGGCATGATGCCTTCAAAACTATAGTATCTGGTTATAAATGCACCGAGAAGTACGACAATAAATCCGATATGAAAAAGAAATACAGGCCATTTTTCTTTTCGATAGAGTCGGAAGATAAAAACATTCCCAATAAAATTCACCACCATGATAAACATTAATATTTCAAACCATTTGGTATTGTATATAATTGCCTTTGCCGTCGGTGTTCCATAATCATTTTCGATAAAGGTTGCCCATGCCATGGCAACAGCAAAAACGGTAAGGGAAATAACCATTGTTTTGGTGCTATATAGGATTTTAAAAATTTTATTTATCATGATTTCGGTTTGTTTTGATATAATCTAAAGGGCAAAGCTATAAAATAATCAGCATCATAACAATTTGAAGTATTCTTTTTTATTATGGTGCCGATGTGTTCTATTTGTATATCTTATGGTTTATTTTCCTGTAAATTGTTTTGAATAAAAAAAAGAGCGACTAACAGCCGCTCTTTTTTTTTATTGATTCTCATAAAATTATTTTACAAGAATACGTTTTACTTTGCTGAATTTTTTGTTTCCAAATTTAACAACATATACACCTGCAGGCATATAAGACATGTCTAAATCATAAGAATAAATACCTCCATTGTTTATAACCATATACTCTACCAGGTTTTGTCCTAATAAATCATATACATAAAAAGTCAAAGCTTTTCCATATTTGTCGTTGTTTATGGAGATTTTGAACTGTTTATTGCCTAAATCAGAAACAATCATATCACTGGCATCTGTAGTGTTCTCATAGATTGCACTGGTAGAAGGGTCAAAGCAAACTTCAAGACTCCAAGAATTTAATGTGCCTCCATCTCCATTGGCGTCATCGGTAATTTCAAGTGTCCAATCTCCTTGCATATCTGTTCCGTCAAAATCGGATAAGTTACCTTCCGGTTGGAAACTTCCCGTAAACGGAGCACTTCCATCGGTGATGGGTTGCGTGGCTTCATCATCAAAAACAGTGTCTATATAATTATCTCCTAAACTTCCGTTGTCTGTGGAAAGTTCTACACGTGTGCCGGTAGGTCCTACCAAGAATATGTCAAGATCAGAATCCCAAGTATGATTCAAATTGATAGTCACATTTACATCTGTTATAGTGGCGCCTGTTGGCATGTTGATAACTGAATTAGTAACTGTTCCACTATTTGGTCCAATAGGCTGACTTGTATTATTAGTTTCAGTATTACAGGAAGAATTT
>CAZAXU010000024.1:0-33244 GCA_964489245.1 uncultured Flavobacteriaceae bacterium | reverse complement strand
TTTTATTTATATTGAAATAATATCACCAAACATACAGTTAATTTTATAAATATTATTATCTTGCCCGAATGAGAGTAATTCGCACCAACGATGGTTCAAGCAGTATTTTTCTGCCTGAAATGAACGAGACCTATCATTCAAAATTCGGGGCAGTAACGGAGTCTCTTCATGTATTTATCAAGAGTGGGTTGCGTTATCACGCACAAAATGATTTGAATATTTTGGAAATCGGTTTTGGAACAGGATTAAATGTTTTTTTGAGTTTGATTGAAAATATATCAGGAAAAAGAACAATTTATTTTGAGAGTATTGAAAAATTTCCTTTGCATGAGAATATAATTAATCAATTGAATTTTTTAAAAAAAGAAAATCAAAGTTTGTTCAGACAAGTTCATGATGCTCCATGGAATAAAGAAGTTGTTCTACGAGGAAATTTTATACTTCATAAGAGAGAATTAGATTTATTGAACTTTCAATCCGAAAAGCGTTTTGATTTGGTTTATTTTGATGCTTTTGCACCAAATAAGCAACCGGAAATGTGGACAAACGATGTTTTTGAAAATATTTATAAACATATGAATATCGGAGGCGTTTTAGTGACCTATTCTGCAAAAGGGAGCGTTAGAAGAACTATGGAAAGCGTAGGTTTTATTGTAGAACGTATACAAGGACCTCCGGGAAAACGAGAAATGTTACGTGCCAAAAAACTCTAAAAACGGATTGTCTTATGAATTGTTTGGCATAAAGCCGATTTGATTTCAAAAACTTTGTGGTCTGTCAATTTGTCATTGATAATAATTGGCAATATATTTGCAGACACAAACAGGAATCATTAACAAACTTAATTGAGAAATGAAAAAGAAAAAAGCAGATAAAAAGCGATCTAAAAAACAAGAAACGACTCAGGAAAAAGAGCCAATTCAAATAGCTGAAGAACAATCGCTTGAAGAAAAGTTACAAGAAGAAAAGGATAGATATTTACGTTTATATGCAGAGTTTGAAAATTTCAGGAAACGAACAGCTAAAGACCGATTGGAGTTGTTCGAAACTGCAGGAGAAAGCATTATCAAAAATCTTTTGCCTGTTTTAGATGATTTTGAACGGGCTATAGCAGAGATCAACAAAAGTAAGGATGATGAAGCGCTCAAAGGGGTGCAATTAATTTTTGATAAATTTAAAAACATCTTACTCAAAGAAGGTTTGAGTGATATAGAAATTAAAAAAGGTGATGCTTTTGATGCGGAAATACATGAGGCAATTGCCCAAGTTCCCGTTGATGATAAAAAAATGTCGGGAAAAATATTTGATGTAGTTGAGAAGGGCTACAAACTCGGAAATAAAGTGATTCGTTTCCCCAAAGTGGTAACCGGACAATAAAAAACAAAAGATGAAGAAAGATTATTACGAAATATTGGGAATTGACAAATCTGCCAATGCTGCAGAAATAAAGAAAGCTTATAGAAAAAAAGCCATTCAGTATCACCCTGACAGAAATCCTAACGACAAAGATGCGGAAGAAAAATTCAAAGAGGCTGCTGAGGCATATGAAGTGTTGAGTGACCCCGATAAGAAAACGAGATATGATCAGTTTGGTCATAGTGCCTTTGATGGTGCCGGAGGTTTTGGCGGAGGTCACCATATGAACATGGATGATATTTTTAGTCAATTCGGAGATATTTTTGGAGATTTCTTTGGCGGCGGCGGATTCAGTGGATTTAGCGGTAGCACAGGGCAACGCAGAACGTCTAGAGTTCGAGGAACAGATCTTCGTGTAAGGCTTAAAGTATCTTTAGCGGATGTTATTAAAGGAGGAGAGAAAAAAATCAAAATAAAAAGATTGGTCAAGGCAGATGGCACAACATATAAAACTTGTCATCAATGTGGAGGAAGCGGAAGAATAAGCCGCGTGACCAATACCATTTTCGGAAGAATGCAAACCACAGGAACTTGTAATGTTTGTGGAGGAACAGGACAGAGTATTGAAACGAGAGCTCCGGGTTCAGATGCCAATGGAATGATTAGAAAAGAAGATGTGGTAAGTATCAATTTACCTAAAGGTGTAAGAGATGGCGTTCAACTGAGAGTGGCCGGAAAAGGAAATGAAGCCCCCGGAAATAATAGTGTTGCCGGAGACTTACTCGTTCAGATTATAGAAGTGGAAGACCCTAAATATAAAAGAGAAGGAAATAATTTACACACGGACTTATACATCAGTATTCCGGAGGCTGTTCTGGGTGGAACCAAGGAGGTGGAAACACCTCATGGAAAAGTCAGATTAAAACTGGAAGCCGGTTTACAATCCGGAAAGATTTTAAGATTGAAAAATAAAGGAATTCCTGATATTGACGGCTACGGGCATGGAGATTTATTGATTAATATCAATGTTTGGACTCCTAAAAAACTATCTCCGGAACTCAAAGATTTCTTTGAAAAACATCAAAATCATCCTGATTTTCAGCCAAACCCGTCTAAATCGGACAAATCATTTTTTGAAAAAATACAGGATCTGTTTTCCTAAAAACAAATAAAAAAGCATACAGATGAAAAAAATATTGATTATTGAAGACGAAGCGGCGATTCGCAGGGTGTTGAAAAGAATTATTGAAGAAGAATCAAGTGAATTGAAGGTTGATGAAGCAAATGATGGCGTGGAAGGAATGAAACTAATCAAAGAAAAAGACTATGATTTGGTTTTATGTGACATTAAAATGCCAAAGAAAGACGGCATTGAAGTCTTGGAAGAAACCGGAAAACTGAAACCTGAAATTCCTTTTGTAATGATTTCCGGTCATGGCGACTTGGAAACCGCGGTTGAAAGCATGAGAAAAGGTGCCTTTGATTATATTTCAAAACCACCGGATCTAAATCGGTTGTTGACATCTGTAAGAAATGCTTTAGAACGCAAAGAGCTTATCGTTGAGAATATCACGCTCAAAAAGAAGGTGAGTAAGAAATATGAAATGATAGGCAATTCTGAACAAATCGATAATGTGAAAGATGTTATTGAGAAAGTAGCTCCCACAGATGCACGGGTATTGATAACCGGAAAAAACGGAACAGGAAAAGAATTAGTAGCCCATTGGATTCATCAAAAGAGCAAGAGAAGCAAAGGACCCATGGTTGAAGTGAATTGTGCTGCCATTCCATCAGAATTAATTGAAAGTGAATTGTTTGGGCATATAAAAGGTTCTTTTACGGGAGCATATAAAGACAAAAAAGGAAAATTTGAACAGGCAAACGGCGGAACTTTATTTTTAGATGAAGTGGGGGATATGAGTCTTTCTGCACAAGCAAAAGTATTGCGTGCACTTCAAGAAAACAGAATCTCAAGAGTGGGAAGTGATAAGGATATCAAAGTGGATGTTCGTATTATTGCGGCAACCAATAAAGATCTAAAAAAAGAAATTGCCGAAGGAAAATTCCGAGAAGATTTATATCATAGATTAGCCGTAATTTTGATTCAAGTCCCAAGTCTGGATAATCGAAAAGATGATATTCCTATTTTGGTAAAATATTTTGCAAAAAAAATAGCGGAAGAACAAGGCAATCCAATTAAAAACTTTACTGACGAAAGTATGGAGCAACTCAAAAAATACACATGGACAGGAAATATTCGTGAACTGCGAAACGTCGTGGAAAGATTAATCATTCTAAGCGGAAATGAAATATCAAAAGATGATGTAATCAATTTTTCAGGAAAGAATATCTAAAATAAAAAAATAGAACATAAAAAATACCTGTGATTTTTCACAGGTATTTTTTTTTGCATTTAATAAACTTAATCAGTTATTTATTTTCAAATACAACTTTTCCATCTTTATAATCCACTTGAATTATCATATCGGAGCTTACTTTTCCTGCCAAAATATCTTTAGATAGTTCGTTCAGAATATCTCGTTGTATCACGCGTTTGATAGGACGCGCTCCATACTCCGGATCAAAACCTTTGTCAGCAAGATAGTTTATGATTCTTTCGGAAAAACTGAGTTTAATATTTTGTCCCATCAACATTTTTTCAACGTTTTTCAACTGAATCTTGACAATGTCTTTGATTTCATCTTTTGTCAAAGGTTTAAACATGATAATTTCATCAATTCTGTTTAAAAATTCAGGACGAATTCTTGTTTTTAATTCCGACAGCACATCGGCTTTAGCCTTTTCCGCCGCTTTTTTTCTTTCCGCTTCGGTTTTGGCATTCTCAAAAGCTTCCTGAATTCTATCGGCACCCATATTGGATGTCATAATGATTAGCGTATTTTTGAAATCTGCTGTTCTTCCTTTGTTATCTGTCAGGCGTCCTTCATCCAACATTTGCAAAAGAATATTGAACGTATCAGGGTGTGCTTTTTCAATTTCATCAAATAAAATTACAGAGTAAGGTTTTCTTCTCACAGCTTCGGTTAATTGTCCGCCTTCTTCATAACCGACATATCCCGGAGGTGCTCCCACCAATCTGCTCACAGCATGTTTTTCCTGATATTCACTCATATCAATTCTGGTGATGGCTTTTTCGTCATTGAACAGATATTCTGCCAATGCCTTCGCTAACTCTGTTTTTCCAACGCCGGTTGTACCTAAAAACAAGAATGAGCCTATGGGTTTTCTAGGGTCTTTTAATCCGGCTCTTGAACGTCGAACAGCATCGGCAATTGCTTGGATAGCATCATCTTGACCAATAACTCTTTGATGCAATTCTTCTTCCAATTTCAATAGTTTTTCTTTATCTCCTTGCAACATTTTCTGAACGGGAATCCCTGTCCATTTTGCCACCACTTCTGCGACATCTTCTGCAGTGACTTCTTCTTTAATCAAAGAAGATTTGCTTTGTTTTTTGACAAGTTCATTTTGAACATTTTCAAGTTGTTTTTCCAATTCTTTCAATTTGCCATATCTAATCTCGGCAACTTTTCCATAATCTCCGTCTCGCTCGGCTTGTTCTGCTTCAAACTTGACTTCATCGATTTGTTTTTTGATATTTTGAATTTGGTCAACCAAATCTTTTTCTTCTTTCCATTTTGAATAAATTTGATTGCGCTCTTCTTTCAAGTCTGCAAGTTCTTTTTCAATTTCACTAATTTTTTTCTTGTCTTTTTCTCTTTTAATGGCAGCCAATTCAATCTCCAACTGCATGATTTTTCTATCCAATTTATCCAATTCCTCGGGTTTTGAATTGATTTCCATTCTCAATTTTGAAGCAGCTTCATCCATTAGATCAATGGCTTTATCGGGCAAATATCTATCTGATATGTATCGGCTGGATAATTCGACCGCACTGATAATTGCATCATCTTTTATGCGCACCTTGTGATGTTGTTCATATTTATCTTTAATTCCTCGTAGAATTGAAATGGCTGATTCTTGATCGGGTTCATCCACCATAACTTTTTGGAAACGTCTTTCCAATGCTTTATCTTTTTCAAAATGTTTTTGGAATTCATCCAGTGTTGTTGCACCAATTGTTCTTAATTCTCCGCGCGCCAAGGCCGGTTTTAAAATATTTGCGGCATCCATGGCACCTTGACCGCCACCGGCACCCACCAACGTATGAATTTCATCTATAAAGAGTATGATTTCTCCCTCTGATTTTTTTACTTCGTTGATGACGGATTTTAGGCGTTCTTCAAATTCTCCTTTATATTTTGCACCGGCCATCAATGCACCCATGTCAAGAGAATAGATTTGTTTGTCTTTGAGATTTTCAGGCACATCTCCTTTGGCAATTCGATGTGCCAGACCTTCTGCAATAGCGGTTTTTCCCGTTCCGGGTTCTCCAACCAAAATAGGATTATTCTTGGTTCTGCGCGACAAAATCTGTAAAATTCTACGAATTTCTCGGTCTCTGCCGATTACCGGATCTAATTTTCCTTTTCTGGCAAGTTTAGTAAGATTAATGGCATACTTTTCCAAAGATTGATAGGTATCTTCTTGACTCTGAGAAGTCACACGATTGCCTTTTCTAATTTCTTGGATGGCTTGTTCCAAAGCATTTTTTGAAACGCCCATGTCTTTTAATATTTTTGATATATCATCTTTTGCTTCAAAAACGGATAAGAGTAGATGTTCTATAGAAACATACTCATCTTTCATTTTCTCGGCCATATTCAAGGCGTTTGTCAGGGTTTTTGATGTGGTTCCAGACAACTGAAGATTTCCTCCTTCTTGTTTGGGCAACATATTTATTTTTTCATCCAAACGTTTCTTGAACAAATCAACATCCACGCCAACTTTTTTGAGTAGGTGGGGCGTTACGTTTTCATCCACTTCGAGAATAGCTTTTATCAAATGAACATTTTCAATTTGCGGATGTTGCATTGCCTGTGCAATCTGCATGGCTTTCTGCACAGCTTCCTGTGATTTTATAGTAAATTTATCTAGATTCATAATTATTATTTTTTTAGTTTGTTTTCGCAAGAAAGCACACAAAGTTCATTCCTCGAGCAGAATCCGGACATTAAGTCATAATTTGTTGAAAATGACTGAATTATTGTCATTTGAACCTGACAAAAAATCAGTTTAGGTGTTTTTTGAAAAAAAATCTATTCTTTTGATAATCTCATTCAAATCGTGATGCACATCAAACCAATTGATTTGCTCATTTTTTCTATACCATGTTAATTGACGTTTGGCATATCTGCGTGTGTTTTTTTTGATCTCGGAAATAGCAAAATCCAGACTTATTTCATTGTCTAAGTAAGAAAACAACTCCTTGTAACCGACTGTGTTTAAAGCATTTAGTTCTTTATGTTGTTCTAAGGCTTTAACTTCACTCAATAAACCTTCTTGCATCATCAAATCTACCCGTCTGTTGATGCGTTCATAAAGCAAATCTCTATCTGTATTCAGTCCTATATAAATAGTTTTAAAATTTCTTTTGGGTTTGACTGAAGTTCTTAAATCAAGCATTTTTTTGTCAGATTGTAGCAAAATCTCTATACTTCGTATTAGTCTGTGCGGATTTTGTGTATCGATTTGATTATAATGTTCTTCATCTAAACCTTTCAATTTCTTTTGAAGAGATTCAATTCCTTCTTTGTTTAGTTTTTCTTCTAATTCCTTACGGATTTTTTCATTTTTTACGGGGAGATTATCCAGACCTTTCACAGCAGCATCTATATATAGTCCGGAACCTCCGACAAGAATCAGATATTTATGGTTTTTAAATAATTTTTCTGATTTTACGAGAAAATCCTTTTCAAAATCGCCGACGGTATAATCTTCAAAAATAGATTTATGCTGAACAAAATGATGTGGGGCAGAAGCCAGTTCTTCAACAGACGGAACGGCTGTTCCTATCTGCATTTCTTTATAAAACTGACGAGAGTCTGCCGATATGATTTCAGTTTTATAATGTTTTGCCAATCGTATTGCCAGTGAAGTCTTTCCCGATGCAGTGGGACCAAGCACGCAAATCAATATTTTATTCAAACTACTCATCAAATCTGATTATTTGTTCTACACGATATTTTTTCAGATAATCTTGAATTATTTTTCTTAGAGAGGGTTTGTCTTCCAATTTTGTCAATCGATCTTTGAGTATCGAGATATTTTGTTTTTGCCACTCCAATTCAAAAAATCCGAAACCTATAACTTTCTGATTTTCAATATAAATCAATGATTTCTCTCCAATATGATGTCCCTTGTCTACCAGAAGCATGGAATTGTTGGAAAAAGCTTCCGTCTTTATTCCATTTTTTCGTATGCATGGTGTAAACTTAGGATTGTATCGGTCTCTATAAGTCCACGCTACAATCCGGTTAATCAAATTTCCTGATAACAATTCATAATCCACTCGTTTGATTTCTCGTTGCATTGCAACAGATTTAGGGTTATTTTTTGTAAAAATACGATTGAATTTACTTTTTATATTTCCGGAATGCTTAACGGCAATCAACTCATTATCATGATTATACAAATAAAGAATTCCCTTTTTTGTAGGTAAATTTTCAATCATTTCCACCAAATTTCCGGATAGAGAAAGAAAAGATTTTTTATCAGCAGGATATTTGATTCTGCTCGTCATATTTCTTTGTTTATTGAGCAATAGTTTAAACAATTCTAATGTTGCTCTGGCATCTCCGGTTGCTCGATGTCTGTCAGACATTGGAATATGCAAAGAGCGACAAAGTTTCCCCAGACTATATGAAGGCATATCAGGAATCAATGCCCGACTTGTTTCCACCGTGCACAGCGTGGGGCGTTCAAATTTGTATCCTAAACGAGAAAATTCTTTGCGGAGCACCCTATAATCAAAGGCTGCATTATGTGCCACAATAACACATCCGTCTGTGATTTCAACAAGTCTTTTTGCAATTTCATAGAATTTCGGTGCTTTTCGAAGCATCTTATTGTTGATTCCCGTTAGTTTGACCACAAAAGGTTGTATTGGACATTCAGGATTTACCAAACTGCTGAATTGGTCTATAACCTTATTCCCGTCATACCTGAAAACGGCAATTTCCGTGATGGCTTCTTTTTCTGTAGAGCCTCCGGTAGTTTCTATATCTAAAATAGCATAGGTCAAAACTTTATGCCGAGTTTATTGAGACGTTTGATTTCTATTTCTTCAGCCAAACGTTTGGAAACAATTGGTCTCACCAAGGTTTGTCCGCTGCGTTTCCTGAGAAATGGATAAATTTCTATTTTTTCAGGTTTTTCACTTTCATTGATATACTTGTTGCTGCCCACTAGAACAACTTTGCCTTTGTCAAAACCATTTTGTGTATGGTTGGCAGTTTCGGCAATTTTTTCCTGTATTTTTTCTTTATATAACTGTGCCAGAAAACCGTTCCCTTTTTCAATTTGTTTAAATATTTCAAGAGCTTTTTCTGCAATTTGCCCACTGATATTTTCCAAATAATAAGTTCCTTCAAAACTATTACTTGCTTTTTTAAGATAGGCTTCTTCTTTCAAAACAAGTAACTGATTTTTGGCAATTCTTTCACTGAACTCATTGGTTTTTTTATAGACACTGTCAAACGGCAAATTTCCGACAAAATCAACACCTCCCAAAATTGCACTCATCATTTCAATTCCCGTACGCAACATATTGATATATGAATCAAAAACGGTTTTGTTTCTAATGCTTGGTTGTGCATGAATCACAATATCTGCATTCACACCATATTCATCTAAAATCAACTGCCATAAATATCTAAAAACCTTGAATTTTGCGATTTCAAAAAAATAGTGATTGCCAATGGCAAAGTTGAATTGAATTCGGTTTGCAACAGAAATATCTAATTTTTCAATATACTCCACTGCATGAGATAGGGCATAGGCTAGTTCTTGGGTTACGGATGCACCGGCGTTTTTATAAATATCTACACCAATTCCAATGAATTTATAATCTGCAGGGAAAGTATTTTGTAGTTTTTTTAGTTGGTCAAAATCTGTTTTTTCATTGGTATACCAATTTCCATAATGGGAAAAATGTCCGATTGGATCGAGTAATATTTGGGCTTCCCCCAGCGTTTTTCCGTAAAGTTCTGAAATAAAATCTACATCCAAAATATTTGATTTGAAGATGAGTTTATCAAAATCTAAATTTTGAATGACCGATTCGATGTGAAATACTCTGTCAAAACTGAAAGAATAATAATCCGCGCCTTTATTTAAAGCATTTTTGGCTATTTTGTTGGCAATATTTTCATCATTGATTCGTCCGAACTGAACAATTTTTGAATTGCCGTTGTCAACATTTTCAAAAGGGTGATAAGAATCGAGATGATAGAATGGTTTTATGTCTATTTTTTCAATTGTATGCGTTAACAGAGTCTGGTAATCGGCTCCTTTCAAATCAAATTGAATTTTCTGTTTCCATTCTTTTGAGGAAACCGGTTTGAAGTCTTGAAATAAACTAGTCATAGCTTAATCTTTTTTGGTTTCGATAATATAGATATCTTCTCCTTTCTTTTTCATCAGAAGTTTTTCTCGAGCATACTTTTCGAGCTTTTCTTCGTCATTCAGATTTTTGAGTTCTTGTTTTTGTTCTTTAATTTCTTCTTGATAGAATTCTTTTTTATTCTTTAAATCGTTTGTTTTTTTATCCAATCCATGTAGATATAGCAAGGAATTATCATCGATAAAGAGCACCCATAAAATAAAAATAATAATGGCAATGGTAAATCGATTAGTGATATATCTATATTTTGAAGTCATTTCACGAAATGCTTAGATATTATTTCTGATAACACTGATGATGACATCAATTGCTACACGATTTCTGCGATCATTTGGAATAATAATATCGGCATAAGCCTTTGTTGGCTCTATGAATTGTTCGTGCATAGGTTTTAGGGTGGTTTGATATCTGGACAAAACTTCATCTACGGTTCTTCCGCGTTCGCTGATATCTCTTCTCACTCTTCTAATCAATCTTTCATCAGAATCTGCATGAACAAATATTTTGACATCAAACAAGTCTCGAAGTCTTTTATCATTAAAAATCAGAATGCCTTCAACAATCATTACTTTTCTGGGATGTGTGATCACTGTGTCTCCGGTTCGAGTATGTTGCACAAATGAATAAACAGGTTGTTCAATGGTCTTGCCGTTTTTCAATTCGAGCAGATGATTATACAACAAATCAAAATCGATGGCTCTGGGATGATCAAAATTGACTTTAGACCTTTCTTCCAGCGACAGATGTACATTATCCTTATAATAGGAATCTTGTGTGATAATTCCTACATCATCATTGGCAAATTCTTTGATAATTTGATTGACTACCGTGGTTTTTCCACTGCCGGTTCCGCCCGCAATTCCTATAATCAGCATAAGAAAATAAATTTTTTATAAAAGTACGAATTATTTTTTACGGTTACGCTTTATTTTCTTTCTCATTTCTTTTCTTAACATTTTCATTTGCTTCTTTCTTCTTTTTCTCTCGGCTCTTTCAATAGCTCTTTGCTTTTTTCTGACCTGTCTGCTGTGTGTGTTGGATACGCAAGAATTGTCCACACAACGTTTTCTCGTGCGGGGATAGAATGTAAAGCTGAGTCCTATATAGTCTCCTTTTTGAATATAACTTCCTTTTGTGTCAATGGGATGGTTGTTCAAATTGGCAAATATATAATTTCCCTCGTATTGATTTTTCAGCTTATACTTGTAAACAATATTGGATTGGAGCATAAACTTGTAGAAACGATAATAAAATCCAAGTTTTATGATTGGATCTACATCCCAAGACCCGGGGGCTGTAATACTTGTATTATAACCATATTCAGATACACTTTCTAGAATAATTGCAGCCGATGTTCTGTCAATCTGAATGCCTGCATCTAAATGAAAAATAAAATCTTGAGACATAAAATTTCTATACTCTAACAAGACGGGAAATGAAAAATTAAAAGGACTATATGTGGCAAATTTTTGATGTTCATAGCCATGCAATTCACCAATATCAGTATTTTTTAGTTTGAAATAAGTATTGATTGCCGGCACTCTTCCAACGAGTGCGCCTACTTTTAAAGAAAAATGATTTGTAAAATTAAAATTATAGACCAAACCAAACTTATAACCAAAAGAGTATTGTGGTGTAAGTTCTATATCTCCTTGTGTTCTTGTTATTGATGCGGGAAAATATGCCAACGGATCTGCTTGTATGCCCCAATTGGCATAGACATCAAAAATGTTGTATGAAAAATCACTTTTGAACATTTTCTGTTGTGCATGAACTTGCTCTATTGATAAAATAATAAATGTCAGGATAAAAAATTTAATCTTCATTGAAATTGATTTCTTTAATTTGATTGCTAACTTGTTTGTTCAGCTCATCTATATAATTTAAAATTTGATCTCTTCCCAGTTTTGAGACTGCCGATGAAAAAAAATTGACGGGCATTTCTTCCCAATCTTTCAGAAAGTGCTGTTTATACTTCTTCATGTTTTTTGCTTTTTCAGTACTACTTAACTTGTCGATTTTTGTAAACACAATTGAAAAAGGAATCCTATGTTCTACCAGCCAACGCATAAACTCCATATCTATTTTCTGAGGTTCGTGTCTGGCATCAACCAACACAAAAGCGTTCACCAAATTTTTTCTCTTTTTAAAATAGTTGGTAATGATTTTTTGAAATTGTCGGCGATTGGATTTAGAAGCCTTGGCATATCCATATCCGGGCAAGTCCACCAAAAACCAATCATCATTAATTTTGAAATGATTGATTAGTTGGGTTTTTCCCGGAGTTCCCGATGTTTTTGCCAAACCTTTTCTGTTGGTCAGCATATTGATTAAGGAAGATTTTCCAACATTAGACCTCCCGATAAAGGCATATTCGGGTATGGGCTCCATGGGAACTTTGGAAATATCCGTATTGCTGATAATGAATTCGGCACTTTTAATGATCACGACCAAAATAAATTTCGGCAAAGATACAATTTTTCCGCAAATTTTAACAATTCGCTATTTAGGTTCCAATTCGATAAAAGGAATAATCATTTCTTGCATGGAAATGCCTCCGTGTTGATAGGTGTCGGCGAAATAATCCACATAATAATTATAATTCATCGGATAGACCAAAAAATAGTCTTCCTTAGCGAAGATATAAGAACTATTAATGCCGGTTGACGGAAGTTTTATTTTCTCCGGGTTTTCAACGGCATACACATCTTTGTCATTGTAGGTTAGACTCTTGCCCGTTTTATATCTCAAATTCAGGCTGCTTTCTTTGGTGCTGATAACTTTGGTTGGTCTTTTGACGCTGATAGTGCCATGATCCGTGGTTATTAATAGTCTCATTTTGTTGGTTGCCGCCAATTTGATAATTTCAAAAAGCGGGGAATTCATAAACCAACTTTTGGTCAAAGAGCGATATGCTTTGTCATTTGACGCCAATTCCTTAATCAAATCCATTTCGGTTTTGGCATGAGAGAGCATGTCTACAAAGTTATATACAATCACATTGAGATCGTAATTTTTTAATCTATTGAATTGTTGAATGATTTTTTGCCCGAATTGTTGGTTAAGAATTTTAATATAGTTTGCTTTGATGGGCAAATTGTTTCTTTTGATTTGTGCATTCATAAAATCTGCTTCATGCAAATTTTTTCCTCCTTCATCCGTATCGTCTTTCCACCATTTCGGATAATGTTTTTTCAGTTCCAATGGCATCATTCCTCCAAAAATGCTGTTTCTGGCATATTGTGTGGCGGTGGGCAGAATGGCATAATATAAATCGTCTTTTTTGATTCTATAAAAATCTTCAATCATCGGGGCAATCGTGAGCCATTGATCATATCTCAAATTGTCGATAACCAACAAAAGCGTATTGTCTTTTATGTCGGGAAAAACATACTTTTTGAAAATTTGATGAGAAAGTATGGGGGCATTTTTGTCACCATTGACCCAATCTTCATAATTGGATTTTACAAATCTAAAAAACGCCCTGTTTGCCTCTTGAAATTGACTTTGAAGAATGTCGTTCATTTGTTGATCTTGGATGGCATCCATCCGAAGCTCCCATTGAATTAATTTTTTGAACAACTGTGACCATGATGTTGCATCGTTGGTCATTCCGATGTCCATGGATATTTTTTGAAATTCTTGCTGGTAGTTCAAGTTTGTTTTTTCGGAAACCAGAGTTTTTTGTTGTAAAATCTTTTTAAGCGACAACAGAATCTGATTGGGATTAACCGGCTTGATAATATAATCTGATATTTGCTGCCCTATGGCTTCTTCCATGATGTTTTCTTCTTCACTTTTGGTGATCATCACCACCGGAATGTTGGGGTTGATTTCATTGATTCTTTCCAAAGTATCCAAGCCATCTAAACCCGGCATTTGTTCATCTAAAAAAATGATGTCAAAGTTTTGTTTTTTGATAATGTCGAGTGCTTCTATACCGCTTTGTGCCGTTTCAACTCCATAACCTTTTTGGTTTAAAAATAGAATATGTGGTTTCAATAATTCGATTTCATCGTCCACCCACAATATTTGTGTTTTTGTCATAGTTTCTACTGTTTATTCCAAATAATAACGCAGCAAGCGTAAAATAATTATATGGTTTTGCTATTTATTCTTCACAAGCAATACTAAACTTTTTTGAACTTTTATCATATTTCAAATTGTCAGAGTGAAATAAATCATAAATTGCTTGGTTGATTGTTTCAATGGTATCAAATTCTTTCAGCAATGCGTTGTCTAAGAGCCAAACTTTGTCAACAATAGGCAAAACAAGGTTCACATCATGTGTTGAAAACAAAATTCCTTTATTTTGTTTTCTGCTGATTTTTTTCAATAGTTTCAATAACAGCGCCTTGTTTTCCAAATCCAAATGAGTGGTGGGTTCATCTAGAATGATGAAAGGGGTTTCTTGTGCCAATGCTCTGGCAATCATCACTTTTTGTCGTTCTCCGTCACTTAGTTTTTGAATAGGTAAGTCTAAAAAAGCATCCAATTCTAAGTCTTTAACAACATTTTGAATAATGTCTATATCTCTATTATTTAATATATCGAAAAAACTGGTATATGCCTGTCTTCCTAAATATAAAATTTCTTTTACGCTCAAAGGCAAACCTATTTTATCTGTCAGCACCGTGCTCAAAAGTTTGGATTTTTCTTTTGCATTATACTGTTCAATTTCCTTATCATTCAGGATAATTTCTCCTGAAAGTTTAGGAATAATTGAAGAAATTGTTTTAATCAGTGTGGATTTTCCACTACCGTTTTTTCCTAGTAATACACAGAATTCTCCTTGGAGCAGGCTTAAATTGATATCACGGGCAATTGTTTTATGATTATAGCCGATATTCAAGTTTTTGATATTCAATCTCATTCAAAAATTTATTTTAATTGCAATTTAGCTTATTTTTTGTATTAATTACTAATACCATCCGCGTCTCCACATTTTAAATAGTCCGTTGATATCCACCGTAAAGACCAATCTGATTTTTTGCAAATAGTTTGGTTGTTTCAACTCATTTCCAAAACTTGAATATACAGGAAAAAACACTTCGAAATAGTCCTGCACAAGATTTATTCTCACGCCACTGTCATAATAAAAGCCAACAGGCTGATTTTTATTCTTTTTCCATGCCAAATCGCCATAGAGATTAAACCATTTCCAAATGCCAATATTTATGTTGTTGCTGATGATAAATTCATTGGCAAATTGATGTTCAAAAAATGTTTTAAAACCTCCTTCTGCCCATATGAATTGTTGATGAAATATGCCACTGGATTCCGACCTGCCATAATAATTATATTGGAATAAATAATCTGTAGGGCGGTCTAAAGCGAAGGAAAAATAATTTGATTTTGTATGATTATAGAAAAAATATCCGGCATAAAATCTAAAATCCCATTGTCTGTTTTTATTGCTTAAATATCTATATCTGAACATGCCTGATATCTTTCCGAATTTTTCGGCAAACTGTAAGTCAGCTTTATAAAAAAGGTCTTTGATTATGTTGATATCAAAAAAAGAATAGTTGATATTAAAAATCTTATATTCATCTTGCTCACTACTGATTTCCCTAGAATCTTTCTTAATATACATAAATTGAGTAAGCAAATTGCTTCCTCTTCTTTTTCTTAAATATTTATCTCTGAATTTAATAACAAAATTCGGATTGATTCTTCTATAAGCCAAACCATGGTCATAGTGATAATATGCTGCGTTCAGCCCAAACTGAATACCATAAGGATGCAAATTTTCATAATATTTTTTATAACTGAACGAGATGCTTCCCGTTAATGTATTGTTTTTTGTGGCATAGCTCGGCGCAACGGAATAGAACAAATTATTATGCATAAAAGGCTCATTTAAAATTTGAGAACCTAAGATAACGCCATCATAGTAATTATATTGAACAAACGGATTGAGAAATATTTGGTGTTTCATCGGATTTTCAAAATCCTTATAAATTCTTATTTGTAAAGGTTTTTGAATTCCGAGAAAAGAATGCAATTTTTTAAAATTATTTTTATTTTGGATTTCAGGATAATAGTTAAAATAATTCACTCCAATCATATCGATTTGATCGACATTTCGTATTTTGATAAGCGTATCCGATAGAATAGGAGAGAAAAATTTTGAAAATCTGATTGTGTCTTTATGAAGACCGTAGATTTTCAGCGGAATTGCCTTGTTTCCTTTGTTGCATATTTTGATGTGCAACGAATCGTCTTTAATATAAAATTTCTTGACTTTATAATCATATTTTGCCCTGGAATTGATAAAATCTTTATACCAATCAATAGGTTTGTTATTTTTTAGGAAATAATTGAAAATAAGCTTATTGTCAATGGAATTTTTTAGTCCGTATTTATAAAATTCTTTCAATCTGGATTGAAAAGCAATTTTGCCCAAATAGTCTTTAAGCATCACAAATCCTAAAGCTGATTTATAGGGCATTCCTACATTTCTATTGATGTTTGATAAAGAATCCAAGCTTGTTGAGAGTCTTTGTTCTTTATTCATCCTTGCCATATACAGATACAACCATGGAAACTTTTCTCGCATATTGATATTGGAAAGATAGTAGAATTTGGCAAGTTTATAATTTGCCAAGTTTCCGATAAGTTTGAGTTTTGGATAGAAATATTGCAGATAATTCAGCTCTTCATAGGCTGCTAATCCGCCTTGCACCCAAGGAATTCCTCGTCTATTGATTATCAAGGCATCGAAGAATTTTCGTGCCAATTGATGGTTCATCTCCAGTTCCCAAAGAAGTTTTTTATCAAACGGATTGATAAAATCAGGCAACAAATCCGGTCCAAAGATGGGATATTGTGCCATATCATTTTCCGAGATTAATATTTTTTGATGATTATATTCTTGAAATTCAGACTTAAAAAAAATTAATATTTTTTCCAGCAATTGTTTTTTCTCATGATAAGAGATTTCATTCCGGTGATTAAAAATATCCAGTTTCAATCCGTTTATATCAAAATGCTCATAAATTCGATCAGAATATTCAATTTTGGGATATTTCATGTGATGTCCTGATAAAATATATTTGTTTTTATGAATCGAGTCTCGGGTAATATCAAAATTACTAATTATTTTTTTTTCATTTGAAAAACTTTCAAAATTCACAATAAAATCAGTAGGTAATTCAGGCATATCATCCAAACTTTTATTAGAATATAGATTTTTATTCAGAACCGGAGAAAAGTAAAAATCTTTCAAAAAGATATTGTTTTTTCCATCAATTCCAAATCCCGTAAATTTTTGATTGGGCAGTTTAATCGAATAGGAGAAAATAATTTTTTTTTGTTGCCCGGGAGATATTTTTTTTTTCAGAACAACCTTCAAAATATCGATTTGATTTTCAAGAAACTTGCGTTTTAATTCTATATTGTCAATTTTCACATGATCAATTTCAATATATCCTCTGTTTTTCTCTCTGGTGAAATGAAAATTCAAATCATAATTTTCAATAAATCTGGTGGCGAGTGCTGTTTTTTTATTTTTATATGCGTTTGCCCATGCATAAAAATAAAGCGTGTCTATCGGATTTTTGGTTTCATTTATAATCATACTGACTTGATGCACAAGAATCTTATGAGCATCACGGTCAAACTCAATGCTGATATCATGTTTTTTCACTTGTATTTGTGCAGATGAAAAAAAAGATAACATGCTGAAAAAAAAGCCAAGAAAAGGCTTAATTCTCCTTGATAAATCTGATGATTTGATATGTATTTTTGTATTCAACATTTAGAAAATAAATTCCCTGTTTCATTTGCCCTACAAATATTTTCTCTCCTGTATATTCTTGAACATCAAGCAATTCCTGCCCTAATATATTCAAAATTCTCAAATGTAATTTTTCGTAATTTTTAGGGCTGATTGAAATATAATTTTTTATGATATTTCCTTCATTGATTCGATAAGTGTTGTTGGCATAATAAGTATTTATCGATAGTGGAGTTTGGTTGCTCTGTAGTTCTAAAACCACCGGAAGATGATCACTTGTATCATATAAATGCCCTCTTAGAACAGTATCAAAATTGCCTGAACAAGAAGAATTTGTAATGGCTTTATTAAAACAATTTCCATTATTTCCATAGACGGCATATGAATTCGAAACATAATGCAATTCAGGAGCAGAAAACGTTTGATTTGATAATAAAATAAAATCGAACCTGTCATCAAGTCCGCCTCCAACAAAAGTATTATCTCCATTTACATGGGTTGATTGTGAATGAATATCTTGAAAAGATGAGTTGTTGTGCCAATATCCTGCTCGATTTACAGGATCTTTCATCACAATTGCATTTGCGGTATTCATCAATTCTTGATAGGCCGGTTCTGTTGAACGATATAAATTAAAATCTCCTGCAAAAACCACATGATGACCGCTTGGAATATTGTACAAGTCATCGGTAAAAACCTGAGCCATGTCGCGCCTTGTATTTTCATTGTTCGTGCCACCGCTAGACTTGAAGTGAGCAACATAAACATCTATAAAAACCGGTGTAGATGATGCTTCTTGCGTTCTCAGTTTAAAGGTATAATGGTTGATGTCTCTAACATATGCCAACAAATAGGTTTCGCCGACCAGTTCCAATTTCTGAGCATTATAATAAACCATTTGTTGCAATTCCTGATAAGTGCTGGAACTGTTGTAGTGAAAAGTTGCTGCGGCATATCGATTGTCCGGTGTTGCCAAAACATAGTTCAATATTTCATTTGATCCCGATTGACTTTCTAATTCACAAACCATAAATAAATCGGGATGATAAGAATTCACAACATATTTGAGATGTGTTTTTCTGCTATATCCTGTTCCCGTGGGATAATGCAACAGATTATAACTCATCAACCTGAGATTTATTTGTCCGACTGACTGATATCCAAGAAAAATCAGCAGTGCATAGAAAAATAGTTTTTTCAACATCTCACTAGAAATTCGGACGTAAAATTTGTTTTTTATAGAATTTATCAATAATTCTGACCACTTCATCAATATCATCGGTCGTCTGAATTAAGTCTAAATCGTTCGGACTGATATATTGATATTCATCTCTTAATTTCGTTTTAATCCATTCAATCAATCCATTCCAATAGTTTGTATCGAACAAAATAATAGGGAATTTTTCTATTTTCTTGGTTTGAATTAAAGTGATTGCCTCAAAAAACTCATCTAAAGTTCCAAAACCACCCGGCATGACCACAAAAGCTTGTGCATATTTCACAAACATTACTTTTCTGACAAAGAAATAGTTGAAATCAACCAGCTTATCGGCATCTATATAAGGATTTGCCTCTTGCTCAAACGGCAATACGATATTCAATCCGGCAGAAGCGCCTTTTCCTTTTTGTGCCCCTCTGTTTGCTGCTTCCATAATTCCGGGTCCCCCTCCTGATATAATTCCATATCCGCTTTGCGCTAATTTTTTTGCGATTTTTTGAGCTTGTTTATAATGTAATGCTTCTTTTTTCGTTCTGGCAGAACCGAATATAGTCACAGAAGGACCTATTTTATTCATCTTTTCAAAACCTTCTACAAACTCAGACATCACTTTAAAGATTTGCCATGAATCATTACTTTTTATTTCATTCCAATTCTTTTGTTTTACTTTTTTTGCATTCATATCTTTTACATTTTTTCGAACCGCTAAGTTACCTAAAAAATAGCTAAGGTTTCACTTCTTAATCTTTTTTGTCCAAAATAGTATTTCTGCAGATGTAGTATTTAGCTGTTACTTGCAAAAATCGAGTTGTTATCTTCTTTATAAAAATTTAACAATTAGCTAAAAATCAAATCTTTGAGAAATTTTCCCGTATAGGATTTTCTGCTTTTGATAATTTGTTCAGGTATTCCGGCAAAAACAATTTTGCCTCCTTTTTTACCGCCTTCAGGACCCAAATCAACAATCCAATCTGCCAGTTTAATCACATCCATATTATGCTCGATAATCACCACCGTATTGCCTCTGTCAACCAATTCTTGAATAACTTTCATCAGAATATTAATATCTTCAAAATGCAATCCTGTTGTAGGCTCATCGAGAATGTATAAAGTTTTTCCGGTGTCTTTTTTAGACAATTCCGTTGCCAATTTTACTCGCTGCGCTTCTCCACCTGACAGGGTTGGAGCAGGCTGCCCTAAAGTGATATAGCCCATACCGACATCTTGCAAAGTTTTGAGCTTTCTGTATATTTTCGGAATTGGTTCAAAAAACTTGACACTTTCATTGATGGTCATATCCAAAACATCAGAGATTGATTTTCCTTTATAACGCACTTCCAAAGTTTCTCGGTTAAATCTCTTTCCTTGGCAAGTTTCACAAGTGACCTGCACATCGGGCAATAAATTCATTTCAATGGTTTTAATACCTGCACCTTCACAGGTCGGACAGCGTCCATCTTTGACATTGAAAGAAAATCTCCCGGGTTTATAGCCACGAATTTGCGCCTCAGGAGTTTGAGTGAATAAATTTCTAATTTCTTGAAAAACACCGGTATATGTTGCCGGATTTGATCTGGAACTTCTTCCAATCGGACTCTGGTCGATATCAATGATTTTATCAATATTTTCAACTCCTTTAATTTTTTGATAGGCTAGAGGTTCCTTGACACCTTTATAGATTTTTTTATTCAAGATAGGATATAAAGTTTCATTGATTAGTGTTGATTTTCCACTTCCCGAAACACCCGTCACACAAACAAGTGTGCCGAGCGGCAGTTTTAAATTTACATTTTTTAAATTATTGCCTGATGCTCCTTTCAGGGTGATAAATTTTCCATTTCCCTTGCGTCTGGTTCTCGGCGTTTCTATTTTTTTTGTTCCGTTGAGGTATGCTGCCGTAAGAGAGTTTGATTTTTTAATATCGTCAAAATTTCCCATAGCAACAATTTCTCCACCGTGCTTACCTGCAAAGGGACCCATGTCTATAATGAAATCGGCTTTTTCCATTGTATCTCTATCGTGTTCCACCACAATCACCGAATTTCCAATGTCTCGGAGTTGTTCCAATGATTCTATAAGTCTTTCATTATCTCTTTGATGCAAACCTATGCTGGGCTCATCCAAAACATAAAGCACATTGACCAATTGCGCACCTATTTGAGATGCCAATCTGATGCGTTGTGATTCTCCGCCGGACAAAGATTTAGATGTTCTGAACAGCGATAGATAATTCAAGCCTACATCCAACATAAATCCGATTCTGCTTCTGATTTCCTTGAGCAATTCTTCAGCAATTTTTAATTGTTTTGTATTCAAATATTGCTCAATATCCACAAACCATTCCGCCAGCTCATCAATATCCATTTGAGCCAAGTCTACAATGGTTTTGTCTTTAATTTTAAAATGTGAAGATTCTTTTTTCAATCTGCTGCCTCTACAAACTTCACAGTCTTTTTCCGTCATGAAGGATTTTGCCCATCTTGTAATTGATTTTGATGTTCTTTCCTCATATTGTTTCTCTATAAAATTTACAATTCCCTCAAATTTAATATGATAGTCTTGTGTCACACCCAAAACTTTGGAAAACACTTCAAAATGTTCATCAGCACCATAAAGAATTGTGTTTAAAGCTTCTTTTGGTATTTTTTCAATCGGAGTGTCCAGTTTAAAGTCATGGCGTTTGGCAATCATTTCCAATTGTTTAAAAATCCATGAATTTTTGTAAGGTCCCAATGCTGCAATGCCCCCCTTTTTGATTGAAATTTTCAGGTTGGGAATCACTTTGTCAACATCCACTTCTTGCACCATTCCCAAACCTTTGCATTTTGGACAAGCACCTTTGGGAGAATTAAAAGAAAAAGAATTAGGCTCAGGAACAGGATATGCAATTCCTGTAGATGGACACATCAGGTTTTTACTGAAATATCTGACCTTATCGGTTTCTTCATCCAGAACCATCAACATATGATTTCCATGATGCAAGGCTGTTTCTATGCTGGATGCCAATCTTTTGGTGTCTTTTTCTGAAATTTCCAGACGGTCAACCAGTATTTCTATATCATGTGTTTTATAGCGTTCAACTTGCATATTCTTGACAATTTCTTGAACTTTTCCATCTACACGAACGCGCAAAAAGCCCTGATGTGCAATTTTTCTAAAAAGTTCTTTATAATGCCCTTTTCTTGATTTTACAACAGGAGCCAAAAGTGAAACGCTTTTATTATTATAGTCTTTCAGAATTAATTCGCGTATTTCTTTTTCTGAATAACTTACCATTTTTTCTCCGGTATTGTAAGAGTAGGCTTCGCCTATTTTTGCATAAAGCAATCGCAAAAAATCATATATTTCAGTAACGGTGCCAACGGTTGAACGCGGATTTTTATTAGTGGTTTTTTGTTCAATCGAAATCACGGGAGAAAGACCGTCTATCTTATCCACATCGGGGCGGTTTAATCCGCCTAAGAATTGTCGTGCATAGGCAGAAAATGTTTCGATAAATCTGCGTTGTCCCTCGGCATAAATTGTGTCAAATGCCAAAGAAGATTTTCCACTACCGCTCAAACCGGTGATTACCACCAATTTTTTTCTCGGAATTTTAAGTTCTAAATTTTTAAGGTTATGCTCTCGAGCACCGTATATTTCTATGTTTTCCTGTTTTTTTGCCATCAAAATTGCATAAGCCACAAAGATAAAATAAATTCGTGAGATTTTAGATATAAGTTATGGATTGTCAGCATTGCAAAAAATAAAAAGAAAGATTTTCTATATATTTAATGAATTTTTGACATAAAAATTATATTTTTACGTGATTATCATTTATAAGATATAAAATATGCATATAAAGAGTAAGTTGCCATATACAGAGACATCTATTTTTGCCGTGATGTCCGGTCTAGCCAATCAACATAATGCCATCAATCTATCACAAGGTTTTCCTGACTTTCAGGTCTCAAGAGAACTTATTGAATTGATTCATAAATATATGTTAGCAGACAAAAATCAATATGCACCTATGCCGGGCGTTCCGGAATTGAGAACGGCTATTGCTCAAAAAATTTATAAATTATACGGTACCGAGATTAATCCTGATACGGAAATCACAATCACAGCAGGCGCCACGCAAGCATTATATACGGTGATATCTGCTTTTATCGGAGAAGGTGATGAAGCTATTATTTTTGAACCGGCTTATGATTCTTATAGTCCGGCTGTGAAACTAAACGGAGGAATTCCGGAATATATCTCGTTGGATGCTCCTGATTTTAAAATCAATTGGGATGAAGTCAAAAAACTGATTTCATACAAAACAAAGATGATTATTATCAATACGCCAAACAATCCCGGGGGATTTATTTTTGAAGCTGAAGATATGATTCGTTTGGAAGAAATCACAAGAGATACGGATATCATCGTGATTAGTGATGAAGTCTATGAGCATATTATTTTTGATGATTTTCAACATCAGTCCGCCTTAAAATTCGGAGATTTGTTTGCACGAACACTTGCCGTGTTTTCCTTTGGAAAAACTTTTCATGCAACAGGCTGGAAAATGGGTTATGTGGTGGCTCCTGATGCTTTGATGAATGAGTTCAGAAAAGTGCATCAGTTCAATGTATTTTCAGTGAACACGCCTATTCAATATGCTTTAGCAGAATATCTTCAAAACGAAAAGAATTATCTATCTCTTCCTAAATTCTATCAAGAAAAAAGAGATTTCTTTATAAAAGCTATTCAAGGTTCTCGTTTTAAAGTGATTCCTACACACGGCACCTATTTTCAGCTCTTGGACTACAGTAATATTTCCGATGAGAATGAGTTTGAATTTGCACAATGGATGACTATTGAAAAATCTTTGGCTTCCATTCCGGTTTCTTCATTCTATCATAACAAAAAAAACCAACAGATTTTGCGTTTTGCTTTCCCAAAGGAGCAGGATACTTTGAAGCATGCCGCTGAAATTCTGAATAAAATATAAGTGAATCGTTCCATAAAAATAGCATTGATTCAAGCGGATTTATATTGGGAAGATACGGTGGCAAATCTTCAAAAATTCGATAAGCTTTTGTCCAAACTCTCTCCTGATACCGATATCGTCATACTTCCTGAAATGTTTTCAACCGGATTTACTATGAATATTCATAATTTGGAAAAACCAACCGGAAAAACCGCTTTTGAATGGTTGAAAAAAAAGTCTCAGGCTCTAGATAAACCAATGATAGGCAGCATTTTAACAGAATATGCTGACAAATATTATAACAGAATGTATTGGATGCGTCCGGATGCTGGTTTTGAATATTATGACAAACATCATCTGTTTCATATGGGCAACGAACATCTGGTGATGACAGCCGGAACACAACGTGTTATTGTTGAACATCAAGGTTTTAAATTTTTATTGCAAATTTGCTATGATTTGCGCTTTCCCGTTTGGTCTAGAAATACATATTATCAAAAAGATGATACTTATGCTTATGATGCTATTATTTATATTGCCAACTGGCCGGAAAGCAGAAAACAAGCTTATAGTTCACTGCTCAAAGCCAGAGCCATTGAAAATCAGGCTTATGTAGTTTGGGTGAATAGAATAGGGGAGGACGATAAAAAAAATATACATAGCGGAGATACCCAAGTTTTGAATGCTCAAGGAAATATCATCGGTCAAAAAAACGCCTTTGAAGAAGGAATTTTATATGCCGAAATCAATCTCGATACACTCCGCCTATTCAGAAACCGATTCAAGGTTGGATTGGATTGGGATTAATGCAAAGTCTTTTCAGATTTAATACCACCGTCACGTACGAGTCAGTCCGATAAAAGCCTTCTGTTGTCAATTAAAATGATAAATTTAAGACTAATAACCCTCCACATCGTCGTCTATGCTTCTTTCATCTCCGGCGCCTTCCAGTTTTCCGTCGGGCCTGAGCATAATGGCTTTGACCAAGCCTAGGGCTTTTACTTGTTTCAGCTTGTGCCCCATACTTTTTAATTTTAACATCAGGCTATCTGAAAAAGTTCCTTTTTCATACATGATATGATTCGGCAGAAACTGGTGATGGAATCTTTTATGTTGAACAGCATCATATACATTCATATCATATTCAATTGCATTAATAATAACTTGATATACAGATGTTATGATGGTTGATCCCCCCGGAGAGCCTAATACCATAAACAATTTTCCGTCTTTTTCAACAATGCTTGGTGTCATGGAGCTCAACATTCGTTTTCTAGGCGCAATTGAATTGGCCTCCGCACCAATCAAACCGAATTGATTGGGAATGCCGGGTTTTGCACTGAAATCATCCATTTCATTATTAAGAAAAAAACCTGCGCCATCTACAAGCACTTTAGAACCAAAGTTTGAGTTGAGCGTAGTTGTCACAGAAACCGCCATACGATTTTTGTCAACTACAGAAGTGTGTGTGGTCTCAAAACTTTCTTTTTGAAGCTTTATTTTTTTTGGTGATATACTATCGATTTGTGTAGCTTTTTTTTTGGAAAAATCTTTCATTCTTTCACAGAGATAGTCGTCATTGAGTAGTTTGTTTATCGGAACGGGATAATAATCGGAATCTCCTAAATACTTAGCCCTGTCGGCATAAACTCTTTTTTCTGCTTCAACCATCAAATGTATGGATTTAAGCGATTGGAATCCCCATTTTTTCAGCGGATATTCTTCACTTATTTTCAAAAGTTGCCCGAGTGCAATGCCCCCGCTTGAGGGTGGAGGCATGGAAATAATTTTATAATTTTTATATGGTATTTCTATAGGAGTACGGAATTTGGCTTTATAGTCTTTTAGATCTTCTAAACTCATAATTCCCTTTAGTTTTGTAATTTTGTTTACAATTTTCAGGGCTGTTTCTCCTTCATAAAAAGCCGCCGGTCCTTTTTCTGCAATCAGAGATAAAGTGTGTGCCAATTCTTTTTGTAACAATACATCTCCTGCTTTCCATTTTTCTTTTTTAACGAATACTTTATTTTCAGGATTATATTTGATGAAATCAGCTTGATATTTGTTTAATCTGTAGGCCTCCGCACTGGAAATTTCAAAACCGTTTTTTGCCAATTCAACAGCAGGCTTAACCAAAGTACTGAAATTTTTAATTTTTCCGTATTTTTTCCAAGCTGCATATAATCCGGCAACCGTTCCGGGCACACCCACTGCCAAACCGCCGTTTCTGCTCAATCCGGAAATCACATTGCCTTGTTTGTCCAAATACATATCTTTGTTTGCTGCATTTGGTGCCATTTCTCTATAGTCTATAGCATCTGTCTTTCCATCGGGAGTTCTAACAACCATAAAACCTCCGCCGCCAATATTTCCGGCACGCGGATAGGTCACTGCAAGAGCAAACTGTGTTGCCACCATGGCATCAACAGCATTTCCTCCTTTTTTCATAATCTCGATACCAACTTTATTTGCCAACTGATGTGCAGAAACCACCATTGCTGTCGGGCTTGTTTTGTGTTTTGTTGCCTCAACAACTTTTTTTGCATGGTTCTTGCAGGAAAGCAAGAGAAAAGTAATAATTAACGGTAAGCATATTTTTTTCATCAAAAACAAATTTTATTTTTGCGTGAATTTATAAAATATTTTCGGACTAATGCGTTTTTATCAACATAAATCAAACTCAAAATGAGAAAATTAATCACTATCTTCATCTTTTTCAGTGTTTTTAATCTTTCTGCACAAGATATTAAAGCTTACGGAATCTCCTTAGATTCAGTCAAGGTTTGGACGCAAAAGCATCCAAAATATTTTGAATATTTAAAAAGTAAACTACTCAAAAAAGACGTCAAAATATCTCAAGAAGAAATGTTTATGCTTTATTATGGAAGCGCTTTTGTGAAAGGATATAGTCCAAAAAAAGAGAGTAGAGCAGTTGAACAAGTCACACAACTTATCAATGAATTTTTATATCCGGAAGCCATTGCACAAGGAAAAGAGCTTTTGAAACAATATCCTGTCAACAGCAGACTCTATATGTTATTGGGGTATGCGTATAAAAAAGAAAATCAAAAAGAACTATCAAAGTTCTACTATAAACGCTTTGCAGATATTTTAAAAATTCCTTTGCACAGCGGAGACGGAAAGACTTATGAAAAGGCTTATATTGTAAGAAATTTTAGTGATGAATATTTAATTTTAAACCAAAATGATTGGGAACTATCACAACAGCGGCTTGGTTATCATCAAAAATTTCCTTTTGACGAAATGAAAGTGATGCGAAAAGGCAATAAACATAAATTATATTTCAACATATATCTTCCTTTTTTTATCGGTGAAAACAGAACTTTCAGTCAGGAATTGCAGCATGGCATTGAAGTTTATAAAATCGATACCGCTCAATACAAACGTAAAAAGTTTTTCAAGAACAAATAAACAGCACCATAAAACCGAAATATAAACAATTGAGAAACTGAAATACATCAAGAAAACACTTATGGTGCTGCAAATTCGTATTTATTTAATGTTATTTTACTTCATTTAATTTTTTGTTTTGACAATTACAAAACTTTATATCGTTTTTTAATATGTTTTCGGTAAAATAATTCACCGATTCGGATAGGTTTTGTCTTGCTATTTTTGACAAACCTACTTTCAATTCATAATCTATACCGGTAATTCCCAAGACATAAGATTCCGGTTTTTTGTCATAAATACTCTCTGTAAGATACAATATGGTTTCAGGTTCCAATTCATGTGAAGTATAACTATTCACAGATTTTGCCATGCAGGCTTCGCAAGAAAATCCGGCTTCAAAAGATTGCACATGTGCATCGATAAAATATACAACATCATAATGCGAAGCCAACTCGGCATCTTCCACTTGCAACTGATATCGATATTCCATATCAAAATTTTCAGGAAGATATTCTTTGATTTCATCTAGAAAAATCCATCCCAGAGCATCATCTGCTCGTCCGTAGTTTCCTATTCCAAAAAGCAGTGTTTTTTTTGACATTTAAATTTGTTTTAGAATTTTCTAGTCTCTGATTCTTTCGTCAATCATATTTCCATAATGATCAAACAGTTGTAGTTCCAAAGGCATTTGCCCCATGGCATGTGTCGCACAACTCAAGCAAGGGTCATAGGCACGAATGGCTACTTCAATTTGGTTCATCATTCCTTCGGTTATCTCAGATTTTCCATCCAGAACATTATTGGCAACCCATCTGACTGCCCGATTCATCGGCTCATTATTATGTGTTGTTGAAACAATAAGATTGCAACGGGTGATGCGGTCTTTATCATCCACTTCATAATGGTGAATCAAAGTACCTCGCGGCGCTTCAATAATGCCAACGCCTTCTTTCCTGCGTTTCCCTTTTCTGGTCAAATCATTGCTCAAAATATCATCGTCTTCAAGCAAATTCTTCATCATTTCAGCACAATATAATATTTCAATGAGTCTTGCCCAATGTGTATACATGGTCATATTGTTGGTATTCCCGTTGGTTATCGATACAAAATCTACTCTTTCTTTTTCTGCATAGGGTGTTTCAATGCCTTCGCAGACATTTAGACGAGCCAATGGTCCCACACGATTCCAGCCCTTTTCCTTGCCAAGATGCTTCAGATATGGAAATTTCAAATAAGACCACTTTTCAACGCCTTCGTAGAAATACCGATTATAATCGTTATTTTGAATATCGTCTAAAGTGATATTTCCTTCTGCATCCACCGCTCTCAAAACGCCATCATAAAGCTCTAAAAAACCATTTTTTTTATTGACCAATCCAAGATGACCGGAGGGATAGGCAGCAAAACTATCTAAAAAAGCTTTATTTTTAAGATGATAGTTTTTCATAAACTCAATAATTTCTCTTGACCAAGCTATCATCGTATCAATATCAGCTATCTCTTTCCCGTCCAGAAAATAATTGCGTTCTTTTATGTTTATTTTTCTATGAACACCTCCGGGTGTGGCAGAAATGCCATGTATTCTTTTTCCGGCAACTAGCTTTATAATTTCTTGCCCGAACTTACGCATTAGAATGCCTTTTTTAGCCAATTCCGGATATGCCATTGCCACACCAACTACATTTCTATTCAACGGATCTGACTCGGCTCCAAAAAGTAAATCAGGAGAAGCTAGATAAAAGAAATGCAAGGCATGAGATTGAAATACCTGTCCAAAATGCAAAAGTTTTCTAATTTTCTGGGCAGGGAGCGACAAATCATCCGGATCGATTCCCACGATTTGATCGATTGCTTTTGCTGCTGCCAGATGGTGACTAACAGGACAAATTCCACATAAACGTTGAACCATCACAGGCGCTTCCCAATAGGGGTGCCCCTGAATAAAACGTTCAAAGCCTCTAAACTCCACAATATGAAACCTGGCATCTTTCACTCTGTTGTTATCATCTAAGTGTATGGTCACTTTTCCATGTCCTTCCACTCGCGTTACGGGATCTATTACTAATTTTTGTGACATTTTTTTTCAGTTTTTTGTCATTCGGAACATAATGATGAATCTGTTTTTCAAGAAGGGAGATTCTTCGTTATACGCTTTGTTTCATTCAGAACGACAGGTTATTTAATAATTTAATCATATTTAAATTCATCATGCTCGATAGGAATTTCTTCTCCCAAGAGTATGCTTTTCACTACTTTCCAAATATGTTGTGCGTTAGGCGGGCACCCCGGAATATAATAATCTATCTTGACCACTTCATTGGCAGGATATACATTGTTTAGCAGTTTCGGAATATCTTCATGTCCGGGAACAATATTTGCGCCTATTTCACTCGTAATCCCATTTATATATGACTCTTCCAAACATTCTTTAAGCGGAACAAAATTTCTCATTGCCGGAACACCTCCCATGATGGCACATTCACCAAAACCTATCAGAATATCGCATTTTTTTCTAAATTCTTCCAGCACATGAACATTTTCAGAGTTGGCACAGCCTCCTTCAATAAGCCCTACATGACAGCGTTTACTGAACTTTTTTATATCTGTCAACGGTGATTTATTAAACTCCACTATTTCAAGCATATCCAATAAATCCGTATCTATATCGAGCAAAGACATATGGCAACCGAAACAACCTGCCAGAGAAGTTGTGGCAACTATAAATTTTTCTTTAGAATTCTTCTTGGGCTTTTTGTCTTTTTTCAACTTTGTCAAAACATTTTTGCCGAAAAAATCATACTTACGTTCTCCAAATGGCAATTCACCGGCTTTTCCTTTTATCAATATTGCACCGACAGGACATAAATCCATCGCTTTCAAAGCCTCGGCTTCGCTAAGTTTTTCCTCCTGTTCATAATCTATATGTACGCTGGTTTTAACTCCCCTTTGAACAAAGGAAAATACGCTTTTTCCATCGGATGTCTTAATTTCTTCCACACAACGCTTGCATAAAATGCAACGATTAGACTCCATAATCATACGTTTGGGAGAAAAATCAACAAATTTCTTACTGAACACATGTGGATATCGCGTGACAGTCAGTCCCATATCATATCCTAGATTTTGCATCGTGCAGTTTCCACTTTTTTCACAACTCGGGCAAAAATGATTACCTTCGGCATAGAGCATTTCGATAATTGCATTACGATTGTCCAATAGTTCAGGAGTATCGATTTCTATTTCCATACCCTCATCAATCTTAGTTGTGCAGCCCGTTGTATGCCTTCCGTTAAGTTTTACGGTACAAATACGGCAAGTTCCTAGTGAGTGTACAATATCTTTGACATAGCAAAGTGTTGGAATTTCTATACCGTTTTCTTTGGCAACATCAATTAGGTTTCTTCCTTTTTCGGCTTGAATCTTCTTACCGTCTAATGTTATGTTTACTAGATTATTCATAGTCAGCATTTATTTCTTTGATAATTTGATCATATTCGGCTACTGCCAAATCTAAATTGAAAGACTTATTGAAATCAGAGTCATCAGCGACTTTGTCTTTGAATATTTCGGGAAACTTTGTCATGGCATCATTCAGAGAATTTGATGACATTTGTCCCAAACCACATCGACTGGTCGTTTTAATAATTTTACTCCATTCTTTGATGTCTTTTAAATCTTTTTCCTCAGCATGACCGAGAATCAGTTTGTCTATTTTTCTATTTAATAAAAAATTACCTGTCCTGCAGGGAACACAAATTCCACAAGATTCATCTACAAAAAAGTCCGAGTAAGATTTAAGTATTTCCAACAAGTCTTTTTCTTGATTAAAAATCATGACAGAACCTCCGCAGCTCAAATCCTCGCCGCTAATATTCCTATCAAAATCAGCTTCGGACAAAAGTTCTCCTGATGGACCGCTAAATTGCACAATTTTAGGGTTTTCAGCTCCCGTTAAATTCAAAAAATCTCTAAAATTCATTCCCCATTCAATTTCATAAATTCCGGGAGTTTTACAATCTCCTGAAACACTTAAAATCTTTGTTCCGGGTGTTTTTCTAGTTCCTAAGCTTAGCCATTTATCTACACCCATTTCCAATATTCTGGGAACAGCACAAAGTGTTTCTACATTGTTAACAACCGTTGGTTTTCCTTTAAATCCTTTCTCCACCGGAAAATATTCTTTCGTTCCGGGTTCTCCCCTCAAACCTTCCATGGAATGGAGCAAAGCCGTTTCCTCCCCGCATACATAAGCTCCCGCACCAAGATGAACATAAATATCAAAATCAAAGGGAACTTTTGCAGGAATATTTTTTCCTAAAAATCCTTGTTCTCTATAGAATCTTAGCAATTTTTCCAAATCTTCTTTCAAATATCTGTATTCTCCTCTGAGATAAATCGCCCCTTGTGTGGCACCAACAGCATAAGCAGCCAGAATCATTCCTTCAATCATCAATTCAGGATGTTCTTGAACCAATACTCGGTCTTTAAAAGTCCCAGGCTCTCCTTCGTCTGCATTACATACCACATATTTGATATCAGATTCATTTTGGCGACAGAATTGCCATTTCAGACCGGTTGGAAAAAATGCGCCACCACGCCCTGCCAGTTTTGAGTCCTTGATAAAATCTATCAATTCCTCAGAACTGAGCTTCTGTAAATTTGATAAAGACGAAAAAATATCATAAGTCTTGAAAAACACGGTTCTTTCCTTTGCCGGTGTATATTGGATGATGCTTTTTGGTGTGTCACAAATCTCTTTAGGTTTTTTTCCTTTCTTAATTGCAGTAATGATTGTTTCAACTTTTTCCGGTGTCAAGTTTACAAAAGGCTTAAAATTAATCAAACATGCAGGTTCTTGGTCACTCAATCCTATACAAGCTGTTTCAAAAAGCCCAAACATACCGTCTTTGCTCACATGCCCCAATCTTGTATCTGTTGCTTTCTCAAATGCAGTTTTTATTTTTTCCATACCGGAAAATCGAGAAATAATGGAATTATTTAAATAAATTGTATATTTTCCAACATTGCTCTTATGAAAAAAGTGATAGAAACTAACCACCCCTTCAATATCCATTCTTGATATACCAAATTCATCTGCTATTTTGGTGATATCATCATGCTCAATACAACCTCTTTTAGATTGAATTTCCCATAAGACTTGCATGAGTTTGCTACGGTCGATTTTATTATTTATCAGCATATCATTTTTGTTTTATGTAACAAATGTAACATAGTTTTAAAACATCAACTTGTGACAATTGTCAATAAACTGGAATATAAGTTAGATATATTATATTTTTTGTTTTTAGCCTGTTTTATTGCTGTATTTTTGTATTCTTAAGAAATATATTATTTGATTATAAATATATTTAATATTAGAATAATTTGAATTCAATACAAATTATTCAATATTTTGTTCAATATTGACTTAATTATCTTTTTAGTGATAAAAATCATAAATGCGTCGAAGAGAAAGGCTTGTCAATTAGTTAACTTGGAGATAGAAAAACACTTCAGCCGGCATTTTTATAGAAAATTTATTCAACAAAAAAAATGACATTCTAAAAAAAAACTTATTTTTACATAAAAAGTTTTATGTATAAAATTCTCATTCTTTGTACCGGAAATTCGTGTCGGAGTCAAATGGCAGAAGCTTTTCTAAAATCATTTGATAATCGTCTTGATGTGGTTTCTGCAGGAACGGAACCAAGCATGAAAGTCCATCCTAAAACCATTGATGTGATGAATGAAATCGGAATAGATTTGAGTAAAAACAATCCGAAATCCATCGATATTTTTCTGGATAAGTCCTTTGATTATGTTATAACGGTTTGCAATGCTGCCAAAGAAACCTGTCCTGTATTTGCCGGAAAAGTAAAATTTCGATTACATATAGGTTTTGACGATCCTGCCGACGCCTTGGGAACTGATGAAGAAATTTTGAACGAATTCAGGCACGTACGAAACAAAATTCAGCAAAGTTTTAAAGAATTCTATGAAAATAGTCTGTTATAA
>CAZAXU010000023.1:0-33608 GCA_964489245.1 uncultured Flavobacteriaceae bacterium | reverse complement strand
AATTCAAAAAAAGACCTAATATTTCCAAATATTTGATAAGTTAGGAAATATTTACATATATTTGTAAAAAAGATTTATCGAATGAAAAAAATTGAAAAAGCACCAGGTTGGAAAGATAATAGCATATTGAATAAAGGTCTAAAATTATTCATAAACAATGATTATAAAGAAATTATTGATAAAATAAACGATAAATATCTGTATTGGGACAAAGTAAAATACACTAAAACACCAGAAAATATTGATTCAAAAATTTTATGGAGTGCTGTCAAATTTAGCAGAACAATACACTCAAAAGAAATTACTTTTAAAAATTACAAGTTTTATTACAATCTAACCAATCACATACAGAAAGAACTACATAATTTTGACCTAAATATTGGCGGACAATTACAAGCAAAATCAATTATCCCGGAAGATGAAAAGAAAAGATATTTGATAAGTTCCATAATGGAAGAAGCTATTGCATCAAGTCAAATAGAAGGTGCCGTTACTACAAGAGAAAAGGCAAAAGATATGCTCAGAAAGAATAAAAAACCAAGAACAAAATCTGAGCAAATGATTTTAAATAATTTTATAACAATAAAACATATTGTCGAAAATAAAAATAAAACTTTGACAAAGGAAACCTTATTTGAAATACACAAATTAATAACCTACCAAACATTAGATAATCAAGACGATGAAGGAAAATTCAGAACACATAATAAAATAAATGTAGTAGATGTTGTTGATGGAGAAATTGTTCATACACCACCTGATTATAAAAATATTGAAGATTTAATGAATAATTTGTTTGTTTTTTTTAATGAAAGCAATAACGAGCAATTTATTCACCCAATAATCAAAGGTTGTATAATTCATTTTATGCTTGGATATATTCACCCGTTTGTTGATGGTAACGGAAGAACAGCAAGAGCATTATTTTATTGGTATTTATTGAAAAACGGATATTGGCTTACTGAATATTTATCAATTTCAAGATTAATTGCAAAAAGCAAAACACAATATGCGTTAGCCTATCTGTATAGCGAAATTGATGAAAATGATATTACCTATTTTATTAATTACAAAATAAAAATGATGAAGTTAGCTTTCGAAAGTTTAAGAGAATATATCCAACGAAAAATAGAAGAAAAAAAACGATATATCCATTTTCAAAAAATAAAAGGAATAAACGAAAGACAAGCTTTAATCTTAAAATGGATTTATGAAGAACCTGATATTCTATTTACGGTTAAAGAAATAGAGAATAGATTTAGTGTTTCAAATCAAACAGCCAGAACTGATTTATACGAGTTAAAAGATAAAGGATATCTGGATTTAGTAGATATAAACAAAAAAACAAAAGCATTTTGCAAAAGTGAAATATTTGAAGAAATAATAAAAAAAGAACTACCTACAACAACGGCTATAAGCAATGCGGGCGAAAGTGCTAAAATTGAAAATAATGAGTAAAAATAAACGATATAACGGTTTGGAAATTAAGTGCAATAAAACCCGCACTGAATTCTATGGGTTTACCAAATTTTTTTATTTTTTTAAACATTATTATTCTACCTCTGTAGCCTTACCCTTTTAGTGAAGGTTACAACCTTTGTGTAGGTGTTGAAGTTTGTATTATAAGAGAAGGACACTGAGTGAATTTCATGACGGCAGGAATGAAATTTGTATCGAAGTGTCCGGTGTGCGATTCGCGTGGGAATAAAAAATAGTCCGTTTTGCGCAAAGTTTGCAACTTTAGTCTGTTTTGCAGGGTTATCTATTTGTTTTTTTTGCGTTTTGATTGTGATAAAAGTCACTTTTATTAAAAATAAATTCATCTTTGTTTATTTGGTTTGAAAAATTGCGACATTTTTCAGATGTCCCTATTGGAAAAAATCTTAAATTCGAGACATTAATCTAATAAACGTATCAAAATGAAAAACAAATATCAAAAACAGATTGATGATTTTATGGAATACGCAAAGACGCGTAACGTCAATGAACCCGAATTTTTACAAGCAGTAAAAGAAGTGGTTGAAGCCGTGATTCCTTTTATTCACGAGAACCCTAAATATAGTGGCAAAATGTTGCTTGAAAGAATGATTGAGCCGGAAAGAGTGATTATGTTCCGTGTTCCTTGGGTTGATGATAAAGGAAAAACACAAGTCAACAGAGGTTATCGTGTTGAATTTAACTCGGCAATTGGCCCTTACAAGGGAGGATTACGTTTTCACGAAACGGTTAACTTGAGTATTCTTAAGTTTCTAGGTTTTGAACAAACTTTCAAAAATTCTTTGACCACTTTGCCTATGGGTGGCGGAAAAGGAGGGTCTGATTTTGATACAAGAGGAAAATCGGATACGGAAGTGATGCGTTTTACTCAGGCATTTATGAGTGAACTATTCCGCCATATCGGAGCAAATACTGATGTTCCTGCCGGAGATATTGGTGTAGGAGGACGTGAAATCGGTTTTTTGTTTGGTCAGTATAAGAAATTGCGTAATGAATTTACGGGCGTTTTGACCGGAAAAGGAATTTCTTTTGGCGGTTCATTGATTCGCCCTGAAGCAACCGGTTATGGCACGGTCTATTTTGCCGATCATATGCTCAAAACAAAAGGTGATTCTTTTGAAGGAAAAACAGTTGCCATATCTGGCTCCGGAAATGTAGCACAATATGCAACGGAAAAAGCCACACAATTGGGCGGAAAAGTGGTCACGCTATCAGATTCCGGCGGCTATATTTATGATCCGGACGGAATAGACACGGAAAAACTTGCTTTTGTGATGCATTTGAAAAATGTGAAACGCGGACGTATTTATGAATATGTGGATAAATATTCGAAAGCGCAATATTTTAAAGGAGAAAGACCTTGGGGGGTGAAGGCTGATATTGCACTTCCTTGCGCCACTCAGAACGAAGTGAACGAAGAAGAGGCTAAAACATTGGTAAAAAATGGTGTGATTTGTGTTGCCGAGGGTGCCAATATGCCATCTACTCCCGATGCCATTCATGTTTATAAAGAAGCCAAAATCTTGTATGCTCCCGGAAAAGCATCAAATGCGGGAGGTGTGGCTGTCTCAGGCTTGGAAATGAGTCAAAATTCTATGCGATACGGCTGGTCTAGAGAAGAAGTGGATGATAAACTGAAAAGAATCATGAATGATATACATGAAATGTGTGTGAAGTACGGTAAGACCCCGGGAGGTTGGGTTGATTATGAAAAAGGAGCCAATATTGCCGGTTTTGTGAAAGTGGCGGATGCCATGCTTGCGCAAGGAATAGTCTAGCGTTATATTTTTTCGGATAATCTATATCTAAAAATGATATAAAGGGATATAAAAATTCCGCTGAATTTTTCAGCGGAATTTTTTTGTTAAATATGTTCAAAATGATTTGCTGAAAATATATTTCAGTTCCAAGATTGCTTTGCGCGGTGAAGATATCAAAAACAATATTGCGGGTTTTACATTCCCAGTCTGATTTTTCCTTCTTCACTAATCATGGAAGCATCCCATGGAGGATCAAAGACCAAATCTACGTCTACATTGAAATTTTCATATTGTTTTTTGATGGTGTTTTTTACGTTGTCCGTGATGGCATCACCGAGCGGACAAGCCGGTGTTGAAAGTGTCATTTCAATGCGTATGTCTTTGTCTCCGTCATACAAAATATTATAGACGAGTCCCAGATTGATGATGTCTATTTCTATCTCGGGATCCATGACGGTTTTGAGTAGTTCATAGATATCATTTTCTACTTTTTTGATTTCTGTCAAGTCCTTAGTCATATTGTTGTTGTTTAGTTGTTTATATTTGAAATTGCGTTAGGGATTGAGTGTTTGTCTGAGCTCCTTTTGCTTGTCAAAAGAGCGAGAAACGAAAGCCCGCCCGAACGCCCTTAATTTAAAATTTCTTTTTCTCTTTCATGAATATATTTATCTGAATCGTGGAAAAACATTTTCCACACATTATAGTTGTATAGAATGGTGACGACCAAAAACAATGCCGTTGCGGTTCGCACCAACCAAATATTTTGCAGAACGATGGCAAAAAACATGATAAACAAAAAGCTCATATAGAGATAATATTGTGCGTTTGCCACTTTCTCGGAATATAGTTCTCTGGGAAGTGGTGTGTGATATTTGCCGACAAATTTTTGATATTTTTCCAACCAAATGATAAAGGGCAGTGTTTTGTAGGTTTGTCCTAAGGCAATGGTGGTGAAAAAACCGAAAATCATGCTTAGTCCGTAGAGCAAAGTGATTCTTTCCAACCATATATTTTGGTTATTTTGCAGAAAGATAACAATCAGGCTCAGAACAATGGGCAATAACAGAAAAACCAGTGAAATCATGGTATATTTCATGCCGACATCCAGCGTTTTTTTCATTCTTTTTTTGTAGGAATCTTTGATGTATAAAAAATAGAATATAATACCGATAAGAATAATGCTCCAAAATAAAAATTCGATGTATTTGTCGGGAGATAGATATTTGGTCAGCACCAATCCTGCAATGCCGATATTCATCAAATAGAAAGTTTTATATAAGTGTTTTTCATTGAGTTGGTGTGAAATCAAAAACATGGGAATCAGAGTGGTGCCTGCGCCAAAAATCATCATTAGGAAAAAGCCTGTCAATCCCATGATGGCATGTGTATGCAAATGAGATAGGTGTCCGGCTTGATAGAAATTATATTTGAAATTCAATGCAATCAGCAAGCCTTCTGTTTCTGCCATTAGGAGCCAAAATACGGCTGCTAAAATAAATACGGATTTGATATTTTTTAGTGCGGCATTCTTATAGCTCATCCCGATATTAAAAACAAAGAAAAACAAAGAAATATACATGGAGGTTGCAGCATAAGGAAGCAGTTCTGTATAATCTCCAATCCAAAAAGTATAGACCAAAAAAATAATGCTGATTGCGGTGAGCCAGAAAGTGAATTTGGCTAATTTTTCGCTGAATAAAGCTGTTTCAAAAACAACGGGAATCAATTGATATAAAGAGCCGAAAACCAGCATCATCAGCCAACCTAACACGGCAGTGTGTGTGATTGCCAGAAGTTTATGATTGAAATAGACATCAAAAAAGTCAGCGCCGCTCAGCAACATCAAAATGCCTAGTATGGCTAGTCCGAATGCGGCAAACAAAAAATGTGGTTTGACCACACTGAGATCAGGTGCATTGTCTGTATGTAGGTTTTTTGCCATTTTTTCTAATTTTTATTTTCTTCAACGCGATAAACTATCAAATAAGTATAGTCGGCGTCGATATTTTTTGAGACATAACTGAAGTTACGTTTTTTGAGTTCCGGCAATAAAAACTGTGGAATTCTTTTGTGGTGAACAAACAAAGCTTCGCCATTGTTCAATTGTTCGATTTCTTCTAAAATTTTTTGCATGGGCATGGGCATTTCCAAATTGCGGACATCCACTTCTCTTAAATTGCCTTTGTATTGCTGTTCAATTTTGTTGAATTGTTTTTTGTCTTGCTCCGGAACATCAACTGTCTGATGCTTGTGTTTTCTTTTTTGTTCTTTTTTCTGATCGGGCTTATTGAGCGTGTGAAATTGGCAAGGCATTTTTTTGCCAAACAGTCGTTGAAAAAAATTTCTTTGTGGACAATTGAGTTTGAAATAGGTCAGATAATTACCGTCTTTGTCTTGTTTCATCCAATGCACAAAACTTTTATCAATGAGATATTCAATCAATGGAATAGGCTCAAAGTCGTTGATAATCAGCAATATTTGATTGGATTCAATCTGTTTGGCAGCTTTGTTGATATATCCGAAAGGGTCTTTTCCTTCGGCAATAATGGGTCTGACATCCAAAGTGATGATTTCTTTGTCGGAAAAATCGGGAGGCATGATGTGCAATTCAAGGTTTTTCTCATCAACAGCTTGTATATACTCAACTTCAAATCCGATTTTTTCAAGAGATTTTAAAAAATCATTAACCTTCACTTTTCCAATTTTTGCGGCATCTTTCACAGACACACGTGTTGCCAGACTTCTGCGCAAGATTGGATTTTGCAGTTTTTTGAAATTGACGTTTATATTGGCAATTACGTTAATAGCCTCGGGTTTTTCTTTAAGAATTTTTGAAATTTTGGTATGTTGATCTACTTTCATGTAGTTTGTTTCAATTGAGGGGACAAAAGTAAGGTTTTTTCTTTTATTTGGAATAATTTTAAATAAAAAAATATTTTATTTTTCAGGTGCTTATTTGACTTTGTTTCCAATCCATTTTTCCGTGATAATGCCTTGCGGTATGGAGCATATTGCCATGATAATCAGTAAGGTGGCGGAATATTTCCATCCGAAATAGAGTATCAGCATGGGGAGCCACTGCAGTTTGATGCCTCGGTTGTAAAGAAATGTTGCAATGAATCTGTTTTTTACGCCTGATTTTTGCAATTCTTTCATCAATGGATACCACATATAAATCGGTCCGATTGATAAGATTCCGGAAACAATTGCAATAAGCCATATTTTTATACCCGATTGGTTTTTCATAAGTTTTTGGAGTTGTTCGTTATTGACAAAATAGTTGACCGACACCATTAAAACATATACCAACAGAAAAACCGGCATTATTTGGATAATAAGCTTGATAAATAAATCTGAAATTAGAAAAAATTTCTTTTTTGAAATGAGATAACTAAGGAGGTATAACATCACAACCGCTATAAAAAAGATCCATTTTCCTTTGTTTTTATCGCTTTTCATGTGTTTATAGTTTAGTTTAAAGTTGAAAGTTCGTAAAGTTGAAAGGCGAAATGATTTCAGATTTTAGAAGTAAATCTTGCCTTTGAAAATTCGTGCATTCGTGAAAAAAAATTCTTAAATCATAATTCAGCGTGTATAAAAAAAAGGAAAAACTTTGAACTTTTATGTTTGTTACATCGAGTGATGAAGCTCAGCTTCATCATATCGAGACATCCTTTCCCTTTTAGACTCATTGTCATTCGTCTTTTTATGTGTTTATATTTTCATGTTTTATTGTCATTCAATTTATCGGTCATGAATATTTTATATTATAAGAATTTAAATATAAAAAAAGTTGTAACTGCCACGATAATAGACATAAAAAATGCAGATAAGTTTCGGTACATTGCAAATTTTTTCCCTAGAATCAGCGATTCTGCAGGTAGCTGTATAACCCCTACGGTTGTCCAAGCTGCAATGAACGCAGTTACGGCAATTATACTTACATCGTTTTTCAAAAACTCGCTTCCAAGGATGTAGGCGGTTACAGGATTCCCTGTTAAAATACTACCGAGGATGCTTCCCGTTAGTGCATCTCTAAAAAGATTCCCGTTGAATAAACTTCCGTAAAAAGATTTAGGCACCAGTATGTTAACCATGCTCACCAATAGCAACATTCCGATAAGTATGGGGAGCACACCTAGAATTCCTTTTAAGGACTTTTTATTAGCTTGTTTTAATTTTATTGTATTCATGTTTTTCAAATTAATACCCTGCCAATTCAATCCCATTGATATTTTTATATAAGCTTACGGCGTAGCGGTCGGTCATATTGCTCACAAACATACTGACATTCAACATTTTTTCATAAGCAGAATCCCCCAAGCGATACTCCTCCGGAATCAATTTATAGATTTGTCGATGTGTCTTCGGGTTAATGGCAGCGCTGATAAACCGGTGAAGCAAGTTGGGAATCACCACGGCGCCTGCAGCTTCCAACTTTAGAACCGGTTCGGATTGATATATTTTTTCAATGCTTTGCGTGATGATGAGCTTAAGATGCTTGTTTGTTTCTTCCGGCAATAGATTGAGTAGGGGAGTGTCTATATTTCCGTTTATAAAATCAATCTCATGTTCAATGAAAATTTGTGCGGTATCTTGAACTAATTTGTTGATGGAAAGGCTGCGCAAATAGTTTATTTTTTCTCTTTGGCTGATGATTTTGAGATAACGTTTTTCAAATTTTTCATTCCACTGAATCAAGTTCTGAAAATGCTTTTCAATATTTTGAAAATCAATAAATCCGATATTGTAACCGTCTTCATAGTCAATGATATGATAGCAAATATCATCTGCGGCTTCCACTAAAAAAGTTAGGGGAAATCTTTTCCATGCTTTTCCCTCGGCATTGTGTTGTTGGATTAAGTTTAGTTTTCGGGCGATTTCTTGTTCAAAAACAGATATTTCGCTTTGGTAGATTCCAAACTTTTTCAAACTGGCTTGTCCTTCTGTTTTTCTTTTTGGAAGAGATTCTTTCGGATATTTGATAAAAGAGGCATAAGTTCCCAATGTGAGTCTTAATCCGCCCTGAATGCCCGATTGATTTTTGGCGGTTTGTGCAATGATACGCAAGCCTGATGCATTGCCTTCAAAATTTTGTAAGTCGGCAATCTCTTTATCATTCAATTCTTTAAGAAAGTTGGCGGCGGTATCGCTTTTAAAATATTGTCCGATGGCATCTTCTCCTGAATGCCCGAAAGGCGGGTTGCCGATGTCATGAGTAAGGCATGCCGCAGAAACCAAATGTCCGAAATCTGAAGCTTTGATTTGCAGATTGGTGTTCAGTTCCGGATATTTTTCAACAATAGCATCTCCTACAATATTTCCAATGCTTCTGCCTACGGAAGAAGTTTCCAGACTGTGGGTTAATCTGTTTCTGACATAATCAGATTTTGGAAAAGGCAAAACTTGTGTTTTATTTTGTAATCTTCTAAAAGCTGAAGAAAATATGATTCGATCAAAATCTTTCTGGAATTCGGAACGATGAAAATTCTGATGTTCCGAAATGGTGTATAAGCGTTGTTTAGCCTTGCCGAAATAATCAGTCCACTTCATATTTAAAACTTTTCACTTTGAATTTTTCTTTTACCATCCTCCTGTGGCACCGCCTCCACCAAATCCACCGCCGCCGAATCCACCGCTAAATCCGCCGCCAAAGCTGCTGCCTCCACCAAAGCCTCCAAATCCGCCGGAGCTTCTCCCGCCACTGGAAAAAATAATAGGACCACCCCAACCGGAGCGTTTTTTTCCACCGGAATTTCCTGAATTCTTATTTCCTTTTGAGATGGAAATAATCAAAATGAAAACAATGAAAAAAATAAGCAGAATTACCCAAAAGGGGATTTCTTCTCCTTGTCGGGACAAATCATTCTTATATTCTCCGGCGAGCACTTTGAAAATGCTATTGGTTCCGGCATCTAATCCCAGATAGAAATTTCCTTGTTTGAAATGGGGAATAATATCATTTTCAATAATTCTTCTGGAAAGTGCATCGGTGAGCAGGTGTTCAATGCCATAGCCTGTTCTGATGGTTACTTTATGATCGTCTCTGGAAACCAACAGAAAAACACCGTTGTCTCGTGCCTCGTTTCCGCCAATTCCCCATTTATGTGCCCAATTAGTGGCGTAATAGGAAATATCGTCATTCACTTTGTCGATGGTTGCCACAACAACTTGTGTGGATGTGGAGTCAAAATATTTGATAAGTTTATGTTCCAATGCTTGCCTTTCTTCGGGAGACAGCATTTTTGCATAATCATATAGACCGGTTTGAAAGCTCGGTTTTTTAGGCAAGCCGTCTTCTTCGATAACCGGAACAGATTCCTTGTCTTGGGCAGATAGGTTGATGTTAAGCCCTGCTTGCAACAACAGGATTATAAAGCTCAGACGATAAAGAAAAAGACGTTTTTTCAAATCTTAAAAATTTTTAGAGATTTCATCGGGTAGTTCATTAATATCATTTGACTGATAAGGAAAATATTTTTTGAGTTTATGTCCGACGGCTTCAATTCCATCAATTAGACCTTGTGCATAATGAGCATCTTTGAATTTTTCTACAACACGATTTTTGATGCTATCCCAGAAATCTTCGGGCACAAGCTTGTCGATTCCCGTGTCGCCAATGATACTAAAAACATGTTGTTCCACATCAACATAGAACAAAATCCCGTTTTTTCGTTCGGTTTTATCCATTCCGATAAAATCAAAAACCTCCCATGCTCTTTCAATGGAAGGTTTTTGATTATTCATTTCCAGATGAACACGAATTTCTCCTGAAGTGTTTTTTTCAGCTTTTCGAATGGCTTCGATAATCTGTTTTTCTTCTTCCTGATTTAGAAATTCTTCGGGATTCATCGGTCTAGAATTTAACTTTTGGTGCTTTTTCTGCGCCTTTTTCACTTTCAAAGCGAGCCATATTACTGAATCCAAACCATCCTGCCAGAAGGTTGCCCGGGAATTTTTTGATATGTTTATTGAAAATATTCACTTTCTCATTGAAACGATCTCTGGATACATTGATTCTATTCTCTGTAGATTCCAATTGACTTTGCAACTCTAAAAAGTGTTTGTCGGCTTTTAGTTCCGGATATCTTTCAACAGTCAACAGCAGTCTGCTTAAGGCGCCGCTTAAACCTTGTTGTGCTTGTTGAAATTTTGCCATTTGTTCCGGAGTGACATTGGTCGGGTCAATCTTTGTTTGTGTGGCGCTTGCTCTTGCTTTGATCACAGCCTCTAAAGTTTCTTTTTCGTGGGTGGCATAGCCTTTCACGGTTTCAACTAAATTAGGGATTAGATCGGCACGTCTTTGATAGGCACTTTCCACATCAGACCATGCTGTTTTTGCATTTTCTTGATATTCAATTCCGTTGTTATAAAAACCAACAAAAAATTGGTATAGGAAAATTCCGATTAAGACCAGAACACCTATGATTCCAAGTGTTTTTTTCATAATAATAACTAATTTGATTTAGGTGTAAAGATAATAAAAAATTATGAATTACGAACGATCAATCGTGAATGATAAGATGTATTGAAATAACCCGGTAAAAACACTTAAGTTTTTATACAATTCAAGTGCTTGATTGAGTATTGATTAAAGTTCGTTTTTTATTTTTTTTAGTTCATCTTTGATATTTTCCAATCTTTCGATGACGCTGAGATTTCTGTTCACTTTTTGACGTTTTTCACGAAGTTTTTTTTTGGCTCCATCAAGTGTGTATCCGTTTTCCTTGACCAGATGATAGATTAATTTCAGATTTTCAACGTCCTTTTTGGTAAAAAGGCGTTCGCCTTTGGCATTTTTTTTAGGTTTGAGCAAAAAAGAAAATTCTTTTTCCCAAAAACGAATCAGTGATGTGTTCACATCAAACGCATTTGCCAGTTCTTTGATTCTATAATATATTTTATCAGGAAGTTCCTTCATCTTCTTAATCCAAGGATTGATTTTCTTCAGATGCCAATTTTCTTAGATTGGCATACATTTCAGGGGTCAAATCATTGTAATAGAAATTTACCGGATTGACTTTTTTGCCATTCACATGAACTTCATAATGGCAATGAGGACCTGCAGACAACCCCGTATTGCCCACGTATCCGATGATTTGTCCGCGTTTCACTTTTTGCCTGTTTTTAACGGCAACCTTAGACATGTGCGCATAAAGAGTTTCATAGCCAAAACCATGATCTATAACCACATGATTACCAAATCCGTTGGCTTTCCATCCGGAGTGTTTCACAATTCCATCACCTGTAGCGTAGATGGGTGTGCCTGTTTTTGCCGTAAAATCCATACCGTAGTGCATTCTGGGTCTTTTCAAAATAGGATGAATTCTCATGCCGTATCCGGAAGCCATGCGCCTCAAGTTTTTATTTTCAACAGGCTGAATAGCAGGCAAGTGTGACAACATTTTTTCTTTGTCTTTGGCTAATTTTACGATTTCATCAAAAGATTTGGATTGAATGACCAATTGTTTTTCCAGTTGGTCGGCATTTTTTGTAGCGCTTTTAATAAGGTCGGAGTTGTCATAGCCCTCGAGATTGCTGTAGTGATCAATACCACCAAATCCGGCTTCTCTGATGTCTTTTGAAATAGGTGCAGTTTCAAAAATAACACGATAAATGTTGTTGTCTCTCTCGGCAATATCATTCAGAACGGTTTCAATTTTGTTGAATTTTTTATTCAATAAATTTAGATTAATTTTCAAATTTTCATTTTCTCTGGCAAGTGTTTTTTCTCTCGGAGTTTGAAAAAAATCGTTAGGAGAAGAAAGAATGATGATGAAAGCAATGATGCCCAAAATCAATCCTGACAGAAAAACTAACGTGAAATTTAATTTTGAAGACTTTGCCGGCTGATAGGAAAGTGTCTTCGGATCATAAATAAATTTCTGTTTAGACATATTTTGTGTTATTTTTGTGAACTGAAAAAATCAAAGCGATTCGATTTTAAATGCAAAAGTACAAAAAAAAGTAATATATAATGTTAAACTCTAAACAGATAAGACAAATCTTCTTGGATTTCTTTGCATCAAAAAAACACGAAATTGTTTCTTCTGCGCCTATTGTATTGAAGGACGACCCCACCTTAATGTTTACAAATGCAGGAATGAATCAATTCAAAGAATTTTTTTTAGGATATAAAAAATCAAAATACAACAGAATTGCTGACACACAAAAATGTTTAAGAGTTTCGGGAAAACACAATGACCTGGAGGAAGTGGGCTTGGACACTTATCACCACACGATGTTTGAGATGTTAGGAAATTGGAGTTTTGGAGACTATTTCAAAAAAGAAGCTATTGCATGGGCTTGGGAGCTTTTGACGGAAATTTATAAGATTGATAAAAATCGACTTTATGTAACGGTTTTTGAAGGCAGTAAGGATGATGGTTTGGCAAAAGACCAAGAGGCTTATGACTATTGGAAGCAATGGATTCCTGAAGATCGAATTCTTTTGGGAAACAAAAAAGACAATTTTTGGGAAATGGGGACTACCGGTCCGTGTGGCCCTTCATCTGAAATACATATTGATTTGCGATCAGAAGATGAAATTGAAAAACTCTCCGGAGCGGAGTTGGTGAATAAAGATCATCCCGAGGTGATTGAAATATGGAACCTGGTCTTTATAGAATTTAATAGGAAAGCAAATGGAGATTTAGAGCAACTTCCTGATAAACACGTTGATACAGGAATGGGATTTGAACGTTTGGCAATGGTGTTGCAAAATGTTAAATCTAATTATGACACGGATGTTTTCACTCCAATCATTAAAGAGATAGAGAATCTTTCAGGCAAAAAATATGCTGATCAACTCAAAACGGATATTGCCATGCGCGTTATTGCCGATCACCTGAGAGCTGTTGCTTTTGCGATAGCAGACGGGCAGTTGCCGTCTAATACGGGGGCAGGATATGTCATCCGTAGGATTTTGCGTAGGGCAATTCGATATGCTTTTACTTTTTTAGATTTAAAAACAGCTTTTATTCATCGATTGGTTCCGGTTCTGGTCAACATCATGGGAGATGCTTTCCCCGAGTTGGAAAAACAAAAAGACTTAATGTTGAATGTGATTAAAGAAGAAGAAAATTCTTTTTTAAGAACTTTGTCTCAAGGATTGGTATTGTTAGACAGAATTATGGAGACGGCAAAAGACAAGAAAATATCCGGAGCAAAAGTTTTTGAACTCTATGATACTTATGGATTTCCTAAAGATTTAACTGCTCTGATTTTGAGAGAAAAAGGTTTTGATTTTGATGAAAAAGGTTTTGATGAAGAAATGAAAAAACAAAAAAACCGTTCAAGAGCAGCTGCTACAATAACCACAGATGATTGGGTGGTATTACAAGAAGACGATGAAGAAGAATTTGTGGGTTATGATTTATTGGAAACACAAGTGAAAATTACAAAATACAGACGAGTAGATTCCAAAAAAGAAGGAGAAATGTTTCAATTGGTACTCAATCTGACTCCTTTCTATCCCGAAGGCGGCGGGCAAGTGGGAGACAGAGGATATCTTGAAGCAGTCAATGGAGATATCACACATATTCTGGATACGAAAAAAGAAAATAATTTAATTGTGCACTATGCCAAGACCTTGCCGAAAAATTTGAAAGCAACTTTCAAAGCGGTGGTGAACGGTGATGCACGAAAAAAAACAGCAACAAATCATTCCGCAACACATTTGATGCATCAGGCATTAAGAGCGGTTCTTGGTAATCATGTTGAGCAGAAAGGCTCTTTGGTATCATCAAAATATCTACGTTTTGACTTTTCTCACTTTGGAAAAATGACTGAAGATGAAATCAAGCAGGTGGAACAATTTGTGAATGCAAGAATTAGAGAAGAATTACCTTTGGTAGAAAAAAGAAATATACCGATTCAACAGGCTATGAATGAAGGAGCCATGGCGCTGTTTGGAGAAAAATACGGAGATACGGTTCGGTTGATAAAATTTGGGAATCATGCAGAATTGTGTGGCGGAACTCACATACGGAATACGGCGGAAATTTGGCATTTTAAGATTTTAAGTGAAAGTGCAATAGCATCTGGAATTCGTAGGATTGAAGCCATTACCGGAGATGCCGTAAAAGAATATTTTATGTCGCAAGACGAACAACTGATGCAAATCAAGAAATTATTGAAAAATCCGCAAGATACAATCAAAGTAATAGAAACACTCCAGACGGAAAATCAGAAAGCAAAAAAAGAAATAGAGAAGTTGCAGAAAGAAAAAGCGGGTTTTATTCAGGCGCAACTCAAGAATAAGTTTGAAGATTTGGGAGGAATCCGATTTTTAGCCCAAAAATTGGATTTGGATGCGGGAACAATTAAAGATTTATTGTTTTCATTTGGAAAAGAAGTGGATGATATTGTCGTAGTGGCGGCTACTCAAGATAAAGCAAAAGCTATTTTGAGTGTTTATATTTCGAAATCAATTGTGGAGAAATATGGCTTGAATGCCGGAAATATGATTAGAGAAATTGCTAAAGAAATCCAAGGCGGCGGCGGTGGACAGGCGTTTTTTGCAACCGCCGGAGGAAAAAACCCGAATGGCATTGAAAAAGCTTTGAAAAAAGCCAGAGAAATGCTGATGCAAAAACTCAAATAACATATGAAAATCATTTTGGCAAGCACTTCGACGGTATACGGTGGAAAATATTTGGATTATATTTTACCGGAATTGCAAAAATTGTTTCAAAATATTGATGAAATTCTTTTTATTCCATATGCGCGTCCGAGTGGTATGACACATGATGCTTATACTGATGTTGCTCGAAAGGCTTTTGCTCAAATCGATATAAATGTCAAAGGAATTCATGAATTCAAAGAAGCAAAAAAAGCAATAGAGCAGGCAAAAGGAATTTTTACCGGTGGAGGAAATACATTCTTATTGGTCAAACAGCTGTATGAAAATGACTTGATGGATACACTTCGTCAAAGCATCAAGAACGGAACAGTTTATTTTGGCACGAGTGCCGGTTCAAATATTGCCGGACAAAATATGCAAAACACCAATGATATGCCGATAGTTTTTGTGCCGTCTTACAAGACCTTAGGCATTGTGCCGTTTAATATTAATCCGCATTATTTAGATCCTGCTCCCGACTTATTGAAACATATGGGTGAAACCAGAGATACGAGAATCAAGGAATATCTGCATTTTAATAAAATTCCTGTCGTGGCGTTGCGTGAAGGAAGTTGGATAGAATCTGACGGAACAAACCATAGGCTTGGAGGGGTGCACGCTGCCAGAATTTATTTTTCTTTAACCGATATCCAAGAGATAAAATCAGGCACAAATCTCAAAGCTTTTTTTGGACAAAAAAAGCTTTGAGATATATCTATTTTTAGTTTTTTTTTAAGCTCCTGATTTATGCTTTTTGATAAACAAAAGATTGTTAATAAATATGTGGTTTATTGTGTTTTGTTATTCAAAATAAAATTCATAAATTTGCAGACCGTTTTAGGAAGGTAAATATTAATTGAAAAAAGAAGAAAGTGAATACACTAAGTTACAAAACAATTTCGGCAAATGAGAATACTGCTCATAAAGAGTGGGTTCTTGTAGATGCAGAAGGACAAACTTTGGGTCGCTTGGCATCAAAAATTGCGAAGATGATCAGGGGAAAACACAAACCGGACTTCACGCCACATGCAGATTGTGGAGACAATGTTGTGGTGATCAATGCAGGAAAGATTGTGTTGACCGGTAAAAAATGGACCGACAAAGTTTATGTTCGTCACACCGGATATCCGGGAGGAAGAAGAGAAAGAACAGCAGAAGAAATGATGGCAAAACATCCAACTCGTTTGGTGGAAAAAGCTGTGAAAGGAATGTTGCCTAAAAATAAATTAGGCGCAAAATTGTATAGAAACCTATACGTATATGAAGGTGCTGAGCATCAACAAGAAGCACAAAAACCTAAGAAAATAGACTTAAACAAATTTAAATAATGGATACGATTCATACTATTGGAAGAAGAAAAACATCTGCATCAAGAGTTTTCTTGACCGAAGGAAAAGGTCAAATCGTGGTGAATGGCAGAGATTATGCTGAATATTTCACGGTTCCGGCTCACCAAAAATTAATTAATACTCCTTTTCAAATTACCGATACTGTCGGAAAATTTGATGTTAAATGTACAATCAAAGGAGGAGGAATTACCGGTCAGGCAGAGGCACTGCGTTTGGCAATTGCCAGAGCACTTGTAGAAGTTAATCCGGAATACAAACCGATGTTGAAGAAAGAAAAATTACTTACCAGAGACCCTCGCATGGTGGAACGTAAGAAATTCGGACAACCTAAAGCACGCAAGAAATTCCAATTCTCAAAACGTTAATAATAACTTGTTCTTAATTGAAGCATTAGTTTAGCATCCAAATGTGTCCCGATTGATACATTGCTAATTTCATACGGAACGTAAACTAAAAATAAAAATGGAAAATAAAGTAAACATTCAAGAACTTTTAGATGCCGGCGTACACTTCGGGCATCTCACCAGAAAATGGAACCCCAGTATGGCTCCATATATTTATGGTAAAAAAAATGGTATTCACATTATCAACCTATATAAAACTGCTGCTAAAATTGAAGAAGCGCAGAACTATCTAAAACAGGTTTCATCAACCGGTAGAAAAATTCTTTATCTTTCTACCAAGAAACAAGCAAAATCTGCCATTGCAGAGTATGCTAAAAAAGTAAATATGCCTTATATCAGTGAAAGATGGCCGGGTGGCATGCTGACCAATTTTGTTACGATTCGTAAAGCCGTGAAAAAAATGGCTGCAATTGACAAAATGAAAATTGATGGTACTTTCAATACACTTTCAAAGAAAGAACGTTTGCAAACAGATCGTTTAAGAACAAAACTGGAAAAAAACTTAGGTTCTATCGTTGATATGACTCGTTTGCCTGCTGCCATGATTATTGTTGATGTCAACAAAGAACATGTGGCAGTGAAAGAAGCCAACAAATTAGGAATTCCGGTTGTTGCTTTGGTCGATACCAATACAGACCCCACTAATATTGCCTTTCCTATTCCTGCAAATGATGATGCATCAAAATCAATTGAAAAAATATTGAGCTATTTGACCGATGCAATTGTTGAAGGTCTTGATGCAAGAAAGGTAGAGAGAGAAAAGGCAAAGGCCGAAAAAGAAGCTGCAAAATTGATGGCTGAAAAAGCAGAGTTAAAAGAAGTTGAAGTAGAAGATAAAAAAGAAGCTACAGAAGAAAAGAAAGAAGAAGTAGAGAAAAAAACAAAAAAAGTAACAGCCAAGAAAACAACGAAGAAAAAAGTTGAAGCTGAAAAGAAAGAAGTTGAAGTAGAGGAAAAGGAAGAAAAATAATTAATACTAAAAAATATATAAGTTATGGCAAAGATTACAGCCGCTGAAGTAAATAAGTTAAGAAAAATGACCGGTGCCGGAATGATGGATTGCAAAAAAGCATTGGTAGAGGCTGAAGGTGATTTTGAAAAAGCAGTTGATGTTCTTAGAAAAAAAGGACAGAAAGTAGCAGCGAAAAGAGCAGACAGAGCATCCACTGAAGGTGTTAGTGTTGCAAAAATTAACGATGATAAAACAAGAGGGGTTGTGATTTCTCTGAATTGTGAAACCGACTTTGTGGCAAAAAATGATGACTTTGTCAAATTAGCCAAGCAGTTGGGTGATGTTGCATTGAACTATGACTCTAAAGACGCATTTATGGCAGCTCCGTTTGAAAATGGAACGGTTGCTGATAAAGTGATGGAGCAAACCGGCGTGATTGGAGAAAAGATTGAAATTGGAGATTTCAAAGCCTTGGAAGCCGGTTTCGTCGGATCATACGTACATGCAAACAACAAAATAGCCACACTAGTAGGGTTGTCTGAAGTTGTTGATGGCGTAGACGAAGTTGCTCACAATATAGCAATGCAAGTGGCAGCAATGGCGCCTGTTGCTTTGAACGAAGATGGTGTTTCCAAAGATGTGATTGAAAAAGAAATAGAAATAGCAAAAGAACAACTGAGAAATGAAGGGAAACCTGAAAATATGTTGGATAAAATTGCACAAGGAAAATTGAAAAAATTCTTCAAAGAAAACACCTTGGTCAACCAAATGTATATCAAAGACAATAAGACATCTGTTGCAGATTATGTAAAATCTCATCATGCAGGTTTGACTGTTACAGGATTTCAAAGACTGGCCTTAGGCTAGCTCGAAATAAAATCAAAATTTTCTAAAGACTGTCTGAAAAGACAGTCTTTTTTTATTATTCAGCCGAATTATTTTATATTTGGTGATTATTAGTCAACAATGAAAAAATCACTTGTCTTTTTTGTATTTTTTATTTTGGTCAATGGCATTGCTCAAATTGTAGATCCTAAAATTGGAAGAGCGGATGTGAGAGGAACGGATATGACAAATGACAAAAAAGACAGTATTAAAATAAATATCAATTTTCCTATCACGGCATATAAGATGTTTAATACTGTTGGAGATACAATTGCGGTCGATACAATTTTAAACATCAGAAAAGACTATAATTTCAATTATGTCAGAAAAGATAATTTTCTCCGCTTGCCCTTTCAAAATATGGGGCAGCCATATAATTCACTGAGTTTTAAAAGGAAAATTAAAACACTTCTGCCTGAGTTCGCAGCCTCCGCAAAACGCTTCAATTATTTGAAACACAATGATATATATTTTTATAATACCCCTACACCGTTTTCAGAGTTGGTCTATAAAAAAGGAGTCAGACAAGGACAAATGCTCGATGCATTAATCGCGGTGAATATCAATTCAAATCTGAATCTTTCAATAGGATATAAAGGAATCACTTCTTTGGGGTTTTATAGACATTCAACCACAAGTCTGGGAAGATTGTCAAGCACACTAAACTATTTTTCAAAAAATAAACAATACGCACTCAAAGCCTATTTTGTTTCACATGACGTATCGAATGATGAAAACGGTGGCATTAAAAATATCAACCAGTTTATAAACAGTGGAGATACTTACAAAGACAGGGGTAGAATAGAGGTTAATTTTGAAGATGCCGATAATGTGCTGAAAGGAAAACGCTTTTATTTAGGACAAGAATATGAACTGTTAAAAGGAAAAGCCATCGAGCTGATTAACAACACAAAATATCACAAAATTTATAGCAAGTATCACCAAAAAAAAGCTGCCACTACAATATTCGGAGACATTACGGCAATCGGAGAAATCAATGATAGTATTGCCCTGAAACGCTTTGAAAATTTTTCAGGTCTGCGGTTTACATATAAAAGATTTTTGATTCAATCCGGCATAAACTATGTTCATAGTGACTATAGATTGGATTCAATTAAAGAGATAAACGGAACAACGTATCCAAAAATTTTGATAAATAATGATTTGATTTTGGCATCGGATATAAAATTCAGTTGGAAGAAGATAGATTTTAAGTCAAAGCTGGATCTGGGAATCAACGGATTGTCCAGAGGATATTTTTTGCAAACCGATTTGAAATATAAATTGCCGGGAGGTTTCGATTTGGAAGCAGGTCTGTTGAGTGCTTCCAAGCCTCCGGACTATAAATATATCAGATTTCAAAGTGCCTATAATAAATTCAATTGGTATCACCCCGATTTTAAAAATGAACTGATTCAAGAACTGTCCGGAAGTATTTCTCACCAAAAATGGGGACGTATCAGTTTGAAACAGAATTTGATTAATAACTACCTTTATTTCAATCTGCAATCATTGCCGGAGCAAAGTGCAAGCGGAATTGCCTTTGTGGGTTTGCAATACAGAAATGATTTCAAGTTTGGGAAGTTTGGCTTTTCAACAGATTTGATGTTGCAACAAGTTCCAAAAGGTGCTGAGATTTTGCATCTGCCCAAATATGTGGCTCGCGCTTCGATTTATTATGAAAACTATTTTTATAAAAGAAACTTGTTCATTCAAACCGGCATCACCGCAAAATATTTTGATGCTTTTTATATGAATGCTTATAATCCCGTCTTAGCAGATTTCCATTTGCAAGAAACACAGAAGATAGGCGCTTTTCCATTGGTGGATTATTTTGTTAATTTTAAAGTGAAGCGTTTTAGATTTTTCTTTAAATTGGAACATGTAAATTCTTTGTTGAGCTATAGAAATCCCACATATTTCAGTGCACCATCATATCCGTATAGAGACTATTCCATACGATTTGGCTTGAGATGGATATTTTTGAACTAGCGAGTGTCAAAAGCAGGATGTGTTACACAGCTTAAGTCGAAAAGAGTTTTGTTGAAAGATAAAATTAACAAGATTTGGTATGATGATAATATTGCTTATTTTGACACTAGAACCAAATAAAAGCATTCTCAAGATGTTCAATTTTTTCGGCATATTGATTTTTGATGATTGATATAATGTCAAAACGGACTTCAACATCCATATCATTTTCTTGCACATAATGATCTATGGCACCGACCAAGAGTCTTATTTTCTTTTGATTGACAAATATTTCCGGTTTTCCATAATGTTCGGAAGTTCTTGTTTTGACCTCAATTGCGATTAAAACTTCATCTTTCAGGGCAATGATATCCACCTCGGCTTTTTGAAAACGCCAATTGGTTTCCAAAATTTGATAACCGTTTTTTAAGAGAAAATCTTGCGCAATTTTTTCTCCCTGTTTGCCGAGTTCGTTATGCTGTGCCATTTTTTCGATCTTTTATTTTTTTGTGGTTTAATTTGTTAATGATGTTGCCTGTTTTTTGATAAATCAAATCAAAATCAGGTATTTCTTTTCCCGTATAAAGCCACATCATGACTGTTTTTTGTTTTAATTGTAGTTGATTTTGCTGCAACCTAAAACTTTCTCTCATCAGACGTTTTATTCGATTCCTGTCCACTGCCTTTTTAAACTTTTTTTTGGGAACGGAAAAGCCGACCAAAAAATCAACATCATTTGGAAAATTAAATTCTGAATAGACCAATCTGATAGGATAATTTGCCATTGAAGCTCCTTCATTGAAAAGAAATTCAATAATCTTTTCGCTTTTTAGACTGTTGGCTCTGGGGAGTCCGAATGTTTTATTTTTTTTCACCGATATAGATATTATTTTCTCTGTTGATATCGGCAGTTAATCCGACAGGGTCGATAAGAACAGCCTTTATTTCAGATTTTTTTTTGTTAATTGTAAAACTATAAGTAGGTTTTGTCCACCCCCAGTCTTTCAATATCTTTCTTTCAATGTTCGGGTAAGAGTTGGCTTTTTCTCCGCGCATCAAATCCAGCGGGATATAATATTGTTCTTTGTTGCCGTTTTTGTAGATAATAAGAATATCTACGGGCATTGGCATTTCAGCATTGTTTTTCAAAATGATTTTTGTTTGAGTATCTTCTTCCACCACTTGATCTATACTGTAGTCTGTATGGTGTATGGTTTCAATCCAATCATTTTTGAACCATTTCAGATTCATTTCTGATATTTTTTCTGCAATTTTGAAAAAATCATCCGGTTGAGGATGTTTCATTTTCCAGTTTTTATAATATTCTTTTAAAACCAAATTAAGTTTTTTGAATCCCATGATATATCCCAGTTGCGTAAGCACAAGTTTTCCCTTGTCATAAGCGCCGATCCAATAGCCTAGATTGGTGTTATAATGGTCAGAGTGAGTGCTTAAAGGTTCATCTTTTTTCTGTTGGACAAGATATTCATAGCTTCTGTATGAATTAAGAAAAGGATTTGCTTCATTTTTGTTGTTCACATTAATGTTTGCCATGTCTTGAATGAAGGATGTGAAACCTTCGTCCATCCAAGGATATAGAGATTCATTTGTAGCCAAAGAAAATTGGAACCATGCGTGTCCCAGCTCGTGTTGTGTGGTGCCACGCAGGCTTCCAAATGTTTTGTTTCCCAAAACGAAAGTACACATGGCATATTCCATTCCGCCGTCACCGGCTTGAATGACACTATATTTGTCATAAGGATAGTTGCCTATGTATTTATTATAGAAAACCATTGTTTGTGCCGTAACTTTTTGTAATTTTTTCCAGTTTTCTTTTATCTTTTCGTCATTTTGATAGAAAAAATGCAACTTCACTTGATTGGGACCTTCATAGATATCGTGAATATAATCGGGGTCTGCAGCCCATGAAAAATCATGGACATTGTGTGCGTAGAAATGCCAAGTCAGCGTGTTTCCATCGGGGAGATTTAATGGTTTTTTGCTTATGTAACCTTTGTCTTTTCCGATGTTTTCAGGATTCAGCAAATGTCCGGTAGCGGCAATTGTATATTTTTTGGGAATATGTATAGTGACATCAAAATCGCCCCAAACGCCATAAAATTCCCTTCCGATGTAAGGGTCTGTATGCCAGCCGTTTGTGTCGTATTCTGCCATTTTAGGATACCATTGTGCCATGGAATAGTCTATTCCCTCTATATTGTCTCTTCCGGAGCGCCGCAATAATTTGGGAATTTGTGCCAGATAATTCATTTGAAAAACAACGGTTTGATGCGGTGAGATAGGTTTGTTCAATTCAACTTCCAAAATGCTTCCTTGTGTTTGATAATTTATACTGGTAGAATCTTGAGTCAGAGATTTTATTTTTATGAATCCTATTTCATTATTTTTCAAGTTTTGTATTTTTTTTTCCAACCCGTGATCGGGGTCATTGATGCTTCTTGCGCGCCAATCCATCCCGCTTTCCGGCTGGAAAGCATTCCAATATAAATGGTAAAACACTTTGTGAAGCGTGTCAGGGGAGTTGTTGGTATAATACAAGGTTTGCTTGCCCAAATATTGATGTTTGTTCACGTTCATATCAATATCCATGATATATTTTATGTGTTGTTGCCAATAATTTCTTTTTTCGGGTTCGGTGTCTGATTTAACCGATATTGTCTCCATCGGTTGTGTGGATTTACACCCAACAGGAATCAAAAGAGTACTCAGAATAAATGGAAGAATAATTTTTTTCATAAATTGATTATAGCATTAAAAAGAAGCCTCCGAAATTTTCGGAGGCTGTAAAGATATAAATTTTGATAGAAATAATATGTGTTTACATTTTGATGATAATAAATTCGGTGCGTCTGTTGAGCTGATGTTCTTTACGAGAGCATTTGACACCATCGGAACAATGATTCACCAATTTTGATTCACCAAAGCCTCTATATTGCATTCTTCTTGCTTCCACGCCGCGTTTGACCAAATAGTTGAAAGTAGATTTGGCTCTTCTTTCAGATAATGCAAGATTGTATTTTTTACTACCTCTGCTATCAGTATGAGATTCTAAAGAAAGTTCAACTTTTTTGTGTTCTTTCATCACTTTGGTGATTTTGCCCAATTCTACGGCAGCATCACGTCTGATATTTGATTTATCAAAGTTAAAATAGATGGGTTCCAAATCCATTCTGATAAGTTTCACATCATCGTCATTTTCTTTGACATAATACGTTCCAGATGCATCAGCAACCCTTTTTAAACGTATTCTGTAGGGCAAGTATCCGGGCTTTCTGAATTCCAATTCGTAATCAATATTTTGTTTGTCTTTTGGAACCGGAATTTTTATTCTTCCTTCCGGATCTGTATAGATGACTTTCTCACTATTGTCGGAAACATTACGTACGGAAATTTTTACATTGTTGATGGGTTCTGTGGTGGCATAATCCACAACACGCCCTCTGATTGCCACTTCGGTTATTTTGCTTAGGATAATATCTTTATTAATCTTGGCAGAGCTCGGATTGTATGTGTGGAATTTTTCGACAGTTGGACCGTAGCCCGGTTTATTCGCTTTGATCATATAATCTTTATTGATATCAACCAAAAACTTGTATTTTCCATCTTCCTTAACTGTTTTTTTGTCGACCAATTCTTGATTTCGATATAATAAAATTTCAGTTTCAGGCAAGATTTGTCCGCTTTTATCTTTGACATAGCCCTCCAGTAGGATTAAAGGTTTGATGGGTGGCGATGTAATTTTAAAATAGTAAATATCATCATCTCCCTTTCCGCCTGGTTTGTTAGAGGAAAGTAGCCCTACATCATTACTCTCATGTAATACAAAACCAAAATCATCTTTAGAACTGTTATAAGGCAATCCGGCATTTCGAAGCATAAACAATTCTCCTTTTGAAAAGAAGGCAACAAAAATATCCAGTCCTCCTAAACCGGCATGACCGTCTGATGAAAAAAATAAATTTCCCGTACTGTCAATAAAAGGAAAAGTTTCTCTGCCTTCAGTGTTGATGAGCTTTCCCATATTTTTGGGTTCTCCTAAAGTCCAATCGTCATTTACAGCAACCTTATAAATATCAGATTTTCCATATCCACCGGGCATATCGGAGCTGAAATAGAGTGTTTTTCCGTCTTTGCTGAGACTAGGATGTGCACAATTGTATTTGTTGCTGTCAAAGTGCACTTCTCTGGGTCTTGTCCATTTTCCTTTTTTGAAAAAAGATTTGTAAATTTTGAGATTATAATCTCTGGCTCCCTTTTTTGTCCTTCCGGGTCTTAAATTATTTCTCGTAAAAAACATCACGGTGTAGTCGCTATTGAATGTGGGTGATTCTTCATGATAGCGCGTGTTGATTCTCCTAGAGAATTTGCCGTTTTTAACAAAGCTGTTTCCAATAATACTGTCACCAACAATTTTCGCAATATAAAGATCCGTGAATGGAAGGTTGTTCCATGAAGAAACTTTTTTTCCAATGGTTTTGTGGTTGTTTGATGTATAGATAATTTGATCATCTTTGAAATATACTGCGCCGTATTCCGTATAAGGAGAATTGACAGCAATGTTCCAAATTTCGGCTTTATCGCCATCTTTTTTAATTCTTTCAACAATATCATTTTCATTAAAAAACTCTTGCACCCTACTATCACCGATTTTGTTGTATTGTTTATATTTCTTCAACCATTCAAGAGATTCTTTATACTTTTTGTTTTCTCTAAGCACCATCGCATATTTGTAATAGTATGAAGGATTAATGTTTTTTTGAGAGACAGCCTGAGCATACCAGATTTCCGCATTCTCAGAGTCTCCGGTAATATTATAGGCATCACCTAGTTTTTGGATGATATAAGCTTTATCTTTTGGATCGGTTTTTAACAACCTATGATATTCTTTTAAAGCATTTTGATACATGAACTGATCAAACAGTTTATCCGCTCTATGCGTTTTCGGTGACTGAGCATATCCCGTGAATATTGTTAAAAATAAAATGAGTGAAAAAACCCTACGAATTTGCATAATAATTAGTTATTCTCGTGTGTAACATACAAATATAGCATATTGCAATAGGCGTAAATAAGGCAGTAGATAGTTTTTATTAACAATTCATGGTTAAAAACTTTGATGAGATTATAAAGATTTAACACAGAACAAGATGACAAATTTTGTTGTCTGATTATAAAAAAATATTACTTTTGTCGGAGTTGGAACGAAATTTGAACAACTAACGTAAAAAAAAACAGATATGAAAAAAATTATTCTATTATTAATGTTGGTGGCATTCTCTGCATCATTTGCTCAGCAAGTTCAGCAAGCAAGTATTGTTGATATCAACGGAAAAAAAGTAAATTTCAAGGACATTGTAGATTCTGAAAAACCTGTAATTGTTAGTTTTTGGGCAACATGGTGTGTGCCTTGTATCAATGAGTTGGATGCAATTAGTGAGGTATATCCTGACTGGCAAGAAGAAACCGGAGTGAAATTGATTGCAATTTCCGTTGATGATGACAGAACAGCACGAAGAATGAAACCTTTGGTGAATGGGAAAGCTTGGGATTATGAAATCTATCGTGACTACAATAATGAGTTGAAAAGAGCTTATAACATTGCGAGTGTTCCTTTTATGATGATTATCAAAGATGGAAAAATTATTCATACAAGGTCAGGCTATACGCCCGGAAGTGAAGATGAAATTTATGAAATTATTTCTGAAAAATAATTTTTAAAAATAAACCAAAATCAACTCAAATGAAAAAATATTTAGTATTGCTCGGGGTACTCTTTTTTTATCAATTAGAAGCACAAAAAGGGCAACTGTCCGGCGGCTATGAAGGTTATCTTCAATATTACCAATCTGATGCCGTAACTCGTTTTGATGCTCCGTCAGACCGATTGCGTTCTATGAATTTTTTTAGCGCAAACTATGCTTATGATGCCTTTTCTGCAGGTATTCAATATGAAGGCTTCTTGCCGGCGCCTTTCTTGGGTTATAACCCTGACTTGAAAGGCAATGGCTTGGCAACTTATTTTGCCAGATTCAAAAAAGATAATTTTGATGTCACTGCAGGATATTTTTATGATCAGTTTGGAAGCGGATTGGTTTTTAGATCATGGGAAGACCGTCAGTTGGGAATCAACAATGCCGTAAGGGGTTTGAGAGCAAAATACAATTTTGATGAAGCTATTGAATTGACCGGAGTTTTTGGAAATCAAAGACTCGGTTTCAAACTTTCAGATGCGACCATATACGGTGCAAACTCTGAAATAAATTTTAATAATTTATTCAATTTCGATGGTTTTATGGCAAAAGCAGGATTTAGCTATATGGCTAGATATCAGCATATAGAAAGCGCAAATCCTAAAGTCTCTGATATTGTTGGAAATTATTCAAGCAGATTAGATATCTCAAAAGGAGGATTCTATTCAAGTTTTGAATATGTCTATAAAGAACCGGATGCCAGGTTTTCTAATGATGTCTTGTTGGATCAGGTCTTATTTGACGGAAATGCTTGGCTGTGGAATGTCGGCTATTCACAAAAAGGAATAGGAATCAATGCAACTTTCAGACGTTTGGAAAATATACAAATGTATGGACAAAGGCAATTGGAAGGCAATTTCTATAATGCCGGTATCATGAATTTCGTTCCCGGTCTAACCAAACAACACGATTTCAGCTTGGCAAATATATATGTGTATCAAGCACAACCCGGTATTTCTTTCGGTGAAGAAAAGGTCGGAGAAATTGGTGGACAAATTGATCTGTTTTATAAAATTAAAAGAAAAACCTTTTTTGGAGGAAAATATGGTGCTAAGATTGCGCTTAATTTTTCTCGTTGGCATGGGCTGAATGCAAATTTTGATCATAACAAGAAAATTTATAGGGCAGATTTTGCCAAACCCGGAGAGCTCTATTTTCAAGATGTTAATGTAGAATTGAGAAAAAAAATCAGCAAAAACTTCAAAACGGTGATTTCATACATAGATATCATCTATAACAAGCTGAAACTTGAAGGAGAAGGAGAAGATGTCAAGGCAAAAATAGGAGTTGTGGATATGGAATATAAGTTGCCGAATAAGAAGTCCGTGAGATTGGAAATGCAGCATCTTTATACGGAACAAGACGTGAAAAGCTGGGCAGCCGGAACTTTTGAATTTAATTTTAATCATAATTTAGGTGTTTATCTGATGGATATGTATAATTATGGTAATCCGGATAAAAAGATACATTACTTCAATGTGGGAACCACTTATACCAAAAATTCAACACGCCTAAGTCTTAATTATGGACGTCAGCGTGGCGGTTTATTATGTGTTGGAGGAGTTTGTAGATATGTGCCGCCAAGCAAAGGAGTGACATTCAGTATTTCAACATCTTTCTAGAGTTCTATTTATGTCAGAATCTTTAGTTGAATGGAAAAAGGTAATCGGTTTTTTTAAACGCAAATTTACAGATGGAGAACACCCTGATATGGATACTATTCTTTTTTTGATTGGGGTACAAGAATTGGGCGGAATAAAAAAACAATTCACAAGGGATGACAAAATTAATCTGATGCATGTGGCAACTTGCAAGCTCTTGGAACCTTTTGGTTATTACAAATTTGAGAAAACAGACCATGAAGCTTGGCCGCACTATCAACAACTCAAATCGATGAGCGCTCTGCTACCCGAACAGCAGGATAAACTCATTAAAGATGCGATTATACGATATTTCAAAACAAACGGCTTGATTTGAGTCCAAGCCGTTTGTTTTGTTTAAAATTCTTTAACCAGAATGATATAAGTAGGAAAATGATCGCTATAGCCACCAATGAATTTGCCGCCAACCAATGTGCGTTTCGGATAACCTTTATATCGACCTTTTTTGTTTTTCATAAATTCCTTACTGTATATACCTGATTTCCAATATCGATAAGTGCTTTTTTTAAAATTGCTCAATAAATCATAAGAAATAATGATTTGGTCAAACAAATTCCAACTGTCTCTGTAGGCGAGCGTCCCGATACCTCTGTTAAAAAAATGCTCCATTGCATTGTAATATCCTCCTTTTTGCACATCACTTTTTTTGGCTTTAGATTGAAAAACTTTTTTTACACTCGGGCTGGAGGGGTCATCGTTCAAATCTCCCATAAAAACAATTTTTGCCTCCGGTTCGTTTTTGTAGATAGAATCCATAATTTTTTTGGCAAGTCGTGCCGCTTTGATTCTTTTAGGCAAGCTTCGCGCTTCTCCACCTCGACGAGAGGGCCAGTGATTTACGATAATATGGATTTTTTCTCCGTCAAGCAGACCTGAGACAACCAATTGATCACGTGTATAGATTCTCTTTCCGGTGTCTTTATCATAGATCAATAACGGATATTTTTTAAAATTTACGGGAAGAAACACTCCTTTTTTATAGAGCATAGCAACATCTATTCCCCTACGATCGGGGGAATCAAAATGAATAATGCCGTAATGTTGATTTTTGAGTTCGTCAACTTTTAATAAATCTTCGAGAACACCACGATTCTCAACCTCTGCAACACCGATTACTGCCGGAGATGTATGTGTTTCTTTTTTGCCGATATCAGCCAGAATCATTCCGAGATTATGTAGTTTCTTTTGATACTTCTCAGTTGTCCAATTATCTCTTCCTTCCGGAGTAAAATCTTCATCAAAAGTTTTTGGGTCGTCAATGGTATCAAACAGATTTTCCAGATTATAGAAAGCAATTGTTCTTGCCTGATATTTCTTGGTTTGTGTTGCAGTTTGCGAAACTTGAGTATTTTTTGTTGAGGAGCAACCGGATAACACCATGAGAACAAACCCTAAAATCAATATTTTTTTCATGAATTCTTTTTTTTAACATTTACCTCAAAAGTACAAATAAATCTTAAAAAAGATGTAAATTTGTGGAGTAAATAAATTAAACTCAAAAAACGTAAAATATGAAGAGAATTATTATGTTGGTTCTTTTGTTGTTCTCTCTCGGGCTTTCGGCTCAGGATACGGGAATTGTCAAAGGAATCATAACTGATGTCGATTCGGGGCAAGCGTTGAGCATGGCTGTAGTAAAAATTGCGGGCACCGGCTTGGAGCAAACAACTGATTCGACAGGTAGATTTGAATTTTCTCAAGTCCCTGTCGGCGAGCAGATGCTCGTAGTTACAAGGGATAATTTTGAAAATCAAGAAATTCCGGTCGTTGTAGTTTCCGGAAAAACAACAGATATAGGAAGTATTCTATTGTCTCCTGCCATTGATGAGATGGGAGAACAAGGAGTGGTCACCTTATCTGATGATGCTTTGTCCGACGACGAAGTTGGAGGCAGTGATAATATATCCGGAATATTGCAATCGTCAAAAGATGTTTTTCAAAGAGCTGTTGCTTTTAATTTCGGGCAAGTTTGGTTCAAAACCAGAGGCTACGATTCCAATTTAGGGCAGATACAATTCAATGGTATGCCGATGAATAAAATTTCTAATAATCGTCCGCAATGGAGTGATTGGGGCGGATTGAATGATGTTTTGAGAAACCAAACTTTTACTGACGGTTTGGCTCCCTCGGAAACTGCTTTTGGAAATGTGTTGGGATCGACCAATTTTATCACTAGGGCATCAGAATACAGAAAAGGAGGAAGAGTTTCACATGCTTTTACCAATTCCAATTATATTGGACGTGCTATGGCTTCTTATAGCACGGGTCTGATGAAAAACGGTTGGGCGCTTACAGTGCTTGGCTCGCGCAGATACGGTCAAGAAGGTTATGTTGAAGGAACTTCTTACAACGCTTGGGGAGGATTTTTGGCTGTGGAAAAAAAATTGAATAAAAATCATAGTTTGAATTTGACGGCTTTCTATACGCCGAACCGTAGAGGAAAAAATTCACCCAATACTCAAGAAGTTTATGATTTAGGCGGCACCAAATATAATGCCTATTGGGGCTACCAAGGTGCGCTGAAAAGAAATGCCAGAATGAAAGAAATCAAGGAGCCTACTTTTATGTTGGGGCACTATTGGGATATCAGTGAAAAAACCAGCCTGAACACCAACCTGATGTATCAGATGGGAACCATCGGCAATAGTCGTTTGGAGTATTTGGGGCTCAATCCTGACCCGACATATTATCAAAAGCTTCCCAGCTATTCTTTGAAAAATCAAGGAGCAGAAAACTATGAAGAAGCATATGAAAGATCACAGTCTTATATCAACAAAACAAGAGAGAGTCAAATTCTATGGAATGAACTTTATGAAGCAAATGCTTTATATGATGATGCAACTTTCTTGCAATATGAAGATGTAAATGAAGACAAAGTGATGGCTGTTAATTCGGTTTTGGCAACAGAATTGAATGAGCAAATTACACTGAATGCATCCGTGATGTATAAAAATATACAATCTGAAAACTATGCCAGAGTGATGGATTTGTTGGGCGCAAAATATTTTACCGATAAAAATAAATATGCACAGGGAGATGAATCACAAAATGATTTAAATCATCCTGACAGACGAGTAAAAGAAGGCGATAAATTCAAGTACGACTACGTCATAGACGCACAAATTGCCGATGCTTTTGTGCAAACAAATTTCAATTACGGTAAGGTGGATTTCTATTTGGCAGGGAATGCAGGTTTTACTTCATATCAACGAGACGGAAAATATCTCAATGGAGAATATCAACAAACATCTTTTGGAAAAGGAGAATTAAAACAATTTATCACCTATGGAGCCAAAGCGGGTTTCACCTATAAGATTTCAGGTCATCATTTTTTAAATGTGAATTCAGGCTATATGCTCAAAGCACCAAGCCTGAGAAATACTTATGCCAATTCTCGTGTTTCAAATGAATTTGTGCCGAATCTGACAACCAATAAAATCATGTCAGGCGATGTTAGTTATCTCTATAGGTCGCAAAGCATGAAAGCCAGATTGACGGGTTATTATACAGAACTAAAAGATTTGACCGAAGTGACATTCTTTTATGTTGAAGGCTTGACAGGAGTGATAAATACGAGTGATTTTTTGACAACGGCACTATATGGCATCAATAAAAAGAATCTGGGAGCAGAGCTCGGAATAGAGGTTAAAATCACGCCGACTGTCAAATTCTTGGGAGCAGCAGCAGTAGGAGAATTCACCTATGATAACAACCCGATGTTAAAAATTTCTGCCAGCGAATCAGATACGGCAGAATTTAAATCATACTTAAAAAATTATAAACAATCTGGCACGCCGCAAAGAGGCTATTCCATTGGTTTTGAATACAGAGATCCTAAATATTGGTGGGTATCTGCAAATGCCAATTACTTGACTCATAATTATGTAGGATTATCTACCCTGAGACGTACGGATAATTTCTATAAGGATGACGATGGAATACCGATTGTTGGAATAACACAAAAAGAAATGGATAAATTGTTGACACAAGAACGATTTAATGATATCTTTTTAGTCAATGTTGTGGGAGGAAAATCATGGAAAGTCAATAATCAAATTTTCGGCTTTTTTGCCAGTGTAAATAATTTGTTGGGCGAGAAATATAAAACCGGAGGTTTTGAACAATCCAGAAAAGGAAACTTTGAACAACTAAAAAAAGACTCTGATTTGAATCATCCGCTTTTCGGCAACAAATATTGGTATGGAAGAGGAACTTCTTACTATATTAATTTCTATCTGAGATTTTAAAATAATATTAAAAATTAAAAACTAATTATAAAATGAAAAAAATAATATATAGCCTTTTGAGTGTCATTGTTTTGACCATAACACTCAATTCTTGTGTCAAAGACACGGACTATGAAACGCCACAAATTACTTGTGAAGAGCCGGAAATTGCATCTTCGCAACTGACAAGCATACAAAACATACTTGCTTTATGGCATGCTGCTAATCCTAATGCAGGAGACAGAAACCTAGTTCCATTTGTAGGGGAAGACGCCAACGCATTATATGTTTCCGGATATGTTGTTTCTGACGACAGAACAGGAAATTTTTATAAAGAATTATTCATTCAAGATAAGGCGGAAAATCCCGATTATGCCGTAAAAATAGCGATAGATATGAGATCGATGTTTACAAGGTTTGATTTTGGAAGAAAAATTTATCTTAAACTTAACGGACTCGGAATCAATAAAAGTCATGGAGAAATAATGATTGGAGAAGTTGATGGAGGAGACATAAAGCCCATCAAAGAAAAGAGAGCAAAAAAGACTATTATACGTTCTTGCCAGGCAAGTGTGATTACGCCGAAATCATTGAATTCTGTCAACGATATTACTTCCGATATGATGGGAATGTTTGTAAAATTGAACGAGATGCAATTTGATTTGAGTCTAAAAGGCAAGCCTTTTGTAGATCCATCAGATAACTATGACACACACCGCAGATTGGTGAGTTGTGCAGATAACGCTGACATTATGTTGGAGACCAGTAGTTTTGCATCTTTTAAAGAAAATGTATTGCCTGAAAATCAAGGAAGCCTTGTTGGTATTTTGTCGAGAGACTATGGAGATCATTTCAATGTGATTAGAGTGAATAATGTCAATGCTTTCAATTTTGACGGAAGTCGTTGTGATCCTGCCATGTTGGATTGTACCGGAGCAACAGGAACCGCAACAACCGTTTTCAGCGAAGATTTTGAATCTTATAACAACAATGATACAAATATCACCGGATGGACAAACGTAAACACAAACGGAGGAAATACTTTGTTCAAAGTGGGAAGTTATAGCGGAAACAAATTTGTAAAATGTAGTGCATACAACAGCGGAGAAAATCCTTTGGAAGTTTGGCTGATTACACCGCCTATTAACTTAGATAATTCTACGGGCGAAGAGTTGAGCTTTAAAACCAAAACGGGATATAACAACGGAGCAGCGTTGAGTGTCTATGTTTCTACGGATTTTACAGGCAATGCAGCAGACATTTCATCTGCAACTTGGCTGTTGGTCAACACAACCATAGCTAATGGACCTTCATCAGGCTATGGTAGTTTTGTAGAGGGAACAGCAAATGTTTCTTGTCTTAACGGAAACATGTATGTAGCATTCAAATATTCCGGAGGAGACGGAGCAATTACAACCACTTTCCAAGTCGATGACGTGAAAGTTACGGCAAACTAAAAAAATAGATTTTTTTATTATGAAAAGCGCTTGGAATCACTCAAGCGCTTTT
>CAZAXU010000022.1:24568-33897 GCA_964489245.1 uncultured Flavobacteriaceae bacterium | reverse complement strand
TATATAGTTTCTCTCCTGAAATCTCGGGAGAGAAACTATTATAAATACTATAAATTTTATTTTTTCTTTTTGTTATAATTTCTTCTGGGTTTTGGTCTTTGTGAAGTTGTATTGTTTTTTGTGTTAATATTTTTTAAATCTTCCTCAGACTCATAAATCATTTCAAAATCGATTTGTTTTTTTTGCGGATTAGCTTTTTTTACTCTTATTCTTACAGCATCTCCTAATCTATATTTTTTTTTATTAATTTCTCCTATCAAAGCATATTCGTCTTCATCAAAATAATAATAATCATCTCTCATTTCTGTTCTTCTAACCAATCCTTCCACATGGTTTTCATTGATTTGAACAAAAATTCCCCATTCTGTTACTCCTGTTATAACACCTTCAAATTCAACACCTTTAAATTGTTCTATATATTTTGCTTGCATATATTTTATAGAATCTCGTTCTGCTTTTGAAGCTTGAATTTCCATATTGGTAGAATGAAAACATTTCTTTTCAAATTCTTCTTCAGAAGGTGATTTTTTTCCGTCTAAATAATTTTGTAAAAGTCTATGCACCATCACATCCGGATAACGACGAATAGGTGAAGTGAAATGAGTATAATATTGAAAAGCTAAACCATAATGTCCTCTGTTTTGAGTGGTGTATGCCGCTTTACTCATACTTCTGATGGTTAGAGTTTCAATCATGTTTTCTTCAGGTTTATCTTTTACATCTTCCAATAAAACGTTGATAGATCTTATAATAGCTTTTCTGTTTTTTAATTCTATTTTATAACCGAATTTTTGAATGATATTTTGTAGATTTATTAATTTCTCAGGATCAGGATCATCATGTATTCTATAAACAAAAGTTTTTTTCTTCGGAGAAAGTTTATTGGTTACAAACTCAGCTACTTTTCTATTTGCCAACAACATAAATTCTTCAATTAATTTATTAGCATCTTTACTCACTTTAAAAAATACTTCTAAAGGATTTCCTTCTTCATCAATTTTAAATTTAACTTCACTTCTGTCAAAACTTAATGCTCCTTTTTTAAAACGCTCTTTTCTAAGTTTTTTTGCCAAATTATCCAGAACTAATATCTCTTCTTTAAAATCTCCTTTTTTTCCTTCTATAATTTCTTGCGCTTCTTCATAAGTAAATCTTCTGTCTGAATGAGTCACGGTTCTGCCAAACCATTCTTTGTGAATTTTTCCGGTTTCATCCATTTCAAAAACAACGGAAAAAGTAAGTTTATCTTCATTCGGACGCAAAGAACATAATCCGTTAGATAAAACTTCCGGAAGCATTGGAACCACTCTATCAACCAAATAAACAGAAGTAGCTCGTTCATAAGCTTCTTTATCCAAAATACTATTTTCTTTCACATAATGAGAAACATCAGCAATATGAACTCCTATTTCGTAGTTTCCGTTTTTAAGTTGTCTAAAAGATAATGCATCGTCAAAATCTTTTGCGTCTACAGGATCAATAGTAAATGTGGAAATATTTCTCATATCACGACGTTTTTTTATTTCCTCTTTACTTATTTCTTTGTCTAAATTTTGCGCAAATTTTTCAATTTCTTCATCAAAATCATAAGGTAAATTATATTCATCCAAAATGCCGTGAATTTCAACTTCATGTTCTCCGGGCTCTCCTAAAACTTTAATTATTTTTCCAATAGGACTGCCTACTTTTTGCGGCCAATCATAAATTTCAGCTACAACTTTATATCCGTCAATTGCATTATTAAAATGTTCTTGCGAAATAAAAATATCTTTATACATCTTCTGATCATCAGGCTCTACAAAAGCATAGTTTTTAAATATTCTGACAATCCCCGTATAACTTGTTTTTCCTCTTTCAATTACCCTGACAATTTCTCCTTCAGGATTTTTATTTGGACGTTCTCTTATAATTTCCACTTCAACCAAATCTCCATTTAGAGCTTTGTTTAATTTATCATTGGAAATAAAAATATCTTTTTCCAATTCTTCCACTATAGCAAATCCGCTGCCACCGGTTGTAACGTCTAAAACACCAACATATATCTTTCTTTCAAGAATGCTATATTTTCCTCGATTTACTTCTACAATTTTATTTTCTTTCTGCAGCCGCTTTAAATCTTTTAATACTTGCTTTCTAATTTCTTTAGAATCAAATTCAAGTTTTGAAGCTATTTGTTTATAGTTGTAAGATTTGTTAGGCTGATTACCCATTATTTGAAGTATCTTTACAATCAAAGATTTTCTTTTTTTACTCATATTTTAATCAATTAAGTTGCAAAGTTAATCTATCTGTAAGTCTTAAAAAATTTTTTATTGAAATAGATGTTATTAACAATTATATAAATAATAATTTTTTCTTTTTAAAAATATAAAAAAAACATGGATAATAATATGAGATGTGAATGGAGTTATTTTATAAAAAATCAGATATAAAAAATTATATATCAATTAGTTATAGAAAATTATATTCTTAATAAAATGTAAGGTTTATGTTAATAAGTAATAGAAAAAATATTTGGAAAATTGCTAAAAAATATTCATACAAAAATAATATAATCACAAGCAAATTTTTTATAAAAAATATATAAAAAACTTATCAACAATTATCTTTGATTATAAACATAAGATTTTAGTGACTTTTTAAAACTTATCAACATCTATTTTTCAAGTGAATAATATTTGTATTTTATTAAATCATATATAAACGAAATTTTAATATTCATTTTATACCTTTGTTTTATAAAAAAATTGTCATGCTAAATAAAAAAATTGAAAAAGCCTTAAACAAACAAATCAACGAAGAATTTTATTCCGCCTATTTATATCTTTCAATGTCTTCTTATGTAAATACACTGAATTTATCAGGTTTTGTCAACTGGATGAAAATACAATATGAAGAAGAACAATATCATGCAATGAAATTATATGATTATATGATTGAACGTGATGCTGTGGTGAAATTGGAAAAAATTGAGAAACCAAAACACCAATGGAAAAATATTATTGATGTATTCAAAGAAGTTTTAGCGCACGAGCAAAAAATAACGGCACAAATCAATGATTTGATGAGTTTAGCTATTACTGAAAAAGATCATGCCACTGCAAATATGTTGCAATGGTTTGTAGATGAGCAAGTGGAAGAAGAAGCAAGCGTATCAGATATATTGGGACAATTAAAATTAATAGAAGGAAAAGGTAGTGGTTTGTTTTTGTTGGATAGAGAAGCTAAACAAAGAGTTTTTACGCCGGAAAATTAATCAATAGAAGTAAATTTGAAAAAAAGAATTTTAGTTATAAGATTTTCTGCCATGGGTGATGTTGCCATGGTAGTGCCTGTTCTGAAAGCACTTGTCAGTCAGCACGCTGATATAGAAATTTTAATGCTTTCCAGACCTTTTTTTAAACCTATTTTTCAAGACATTTCAGGAGTTAAATTTATAAGTGTCGATATTGATAAACAATATAAAGGACTGGTTGGATTGTATCGTTTATTCAAAGAATTGAAAAAATATAAAATTGATTATGTTGTAGATTTACACGATGTATTACGTACCAAGTTTCTAAGAAATCTATTTAAAATTAATGCTTATAAAGTTGGAAAAATTAATAAAGGAAGAAATGAAAAAAAAGCTTTAATCCGAACAAATAATAAAGTTTTTATACCTTTAAAGAATACTCATCAAAGATATGCGGATGTTTTTGAATTATTTAACCTGCCGATTGATTTAAAAAAAAATTTTACTACAGAAAAAAAACAAGTTTCAAAAGAAGTAGGTTTATTTTTACAGTTATTCAAAGGTCAAAAATTATTAGGAATTGCTCCTTTTGCCCAACATGAAGGAAAACAATATCCAATTGACAAAATCAAACAAGTGATTCAAAATATTCTGTCAAAAAAAGAAAATATAAGCATTTTATTATTCGGAGGAGGCATGAAAGAAAAACAACTTTTAGAAACACTGGTTTTAAACAAAAATAAGGTATTTAATCTAGCAGGAATATTTTCGTTGTCTCAAGAATTGGAAATTATCAGTCGTTTGAATTTAATGCTGAGCATGGATTCCGCCAATGCACATTTAGCGGCAATAAAAAATATCCCGGTCATTACAATTTGGGGAGCCACGCATCCTTATGCCGGTTTTGCAGCTTTTGGACAAAACGAAAAAAACAATATTTTACCGGATTTAAAAAAATTTCCACAATTACCCACTTCAATCTATGGGAATAAAGTTTTTGCAAATTTTGAAAATGTTTGGAAAACAATTCCTCCGGAAAAAGTAGTTGAAAAAATTTTAAACAATATTTTATGAGCGATTTTTATAAATTACAAGTAGTTGAAAAAAAACAACTTACGCCGGAAAGTATATTGATTTCTTTAGAAATACCTAAAAATTTAAAAAAGAAATTTCAGTTTCAACCCGGACAATTTGTGATGCTTGAGAAAGAAATTAACGGAAAAAATCAAAGAAGATATTATTCCATTTGCGCGCCGGCAGAATCTGACAAAATCAAGTTAGGCATCAAATTTAAAGGTGCCAACGGTTTTGCAAAATATATGATGAATGAATTACAAAAGGGCGAGTATTTACAAGTTTCCGAACCTATGAACGATTTAGCTTTTGACTATAAAACTTCTAAAAAATATCTAGGCATCACTATCGGCAGTGGAATAACACCGTTTTTTTCCATGATACAATCCATTCTCAGACAACCAACACAAGCAAAATTTATATTGATTTACGGCAATCATTCTTCAGGAAAAACAATGTTCAAAAAATGCTTAGATGAATTATCTGAAAAGTATCCGGATCGATTGAAAATATACTATGTTTTTTCTCAAGAAGAACAACCTGATGCCTTCAGAGGAAGAATTGATAGGGATATTATTGATGAAGTATTGGAAAAAGAGACTTTAGATTTTGATGATGTTTATATGGTGGGTCCTGAAGATCTTAAAAAAAATGCAGCCGCTGTATTGATTGAACATAAAATTCCGGCAGACAACATACATTTCAGAATATATTCTTGAGAAGAAAAAATTAACAAATATATTTGCCAAGCCCTTTCAAATTTTTTTTACTTTTGCAAATGGGCACAAAGATAAACACTTCAAATTCCGTTTTTTTATGAAAAACGGGATTATTATATTAGACTTCGGTTCTCAATACAACCAATTGATAGCCAGAAGAGTTCGAGAACTCGGAGTATATTCTGAAATACTTCCTTTTGACACAAACCTGACAGAAATAAAGAAACATTGTCCTAAGGGCATTATTTTGTCCGGAGGACCGTCTTCTGTATATGCCAAGAATGCTAATTTGATTTCTAAAGAAATTTATGAACTCGGCATACCAATTTTAGGTATTTGCTATGGCATGCAGCTTACCACACATTTGTTAGGAGGAAAAGTGACACAGGGCAAGGTGGGTGAATATGGAAAATCTGAATTTATCAAGGATGATGAAAATGTTTTGTTGAAAAATATTCCGAAAAAATCCACGGTTTGGATGAGTCATTTTGACGAGGTGACCAAATTGCCGGAAGGATTTTCTCAGCTTGGACACACCACAACTTGCATTGCGGGAATTGCCAATGAAAAAAAGAAAATTTATGCCACACAATTTCATCCTGAAGTGGCACATACAGAATATGGTTCTCAAATAATCAAAAACTTTGTATTTGATGTTTGTGCTTGTGAAAAAAACTGGGATTTATCAGACTATATTCAAAATACGATTCGGCAAATAAAAAAGGTTGTAGGCAACCAAAAAGTCATTCTCGGGCTTTCAGGAGGAGTTGATTCCTCAGTGGCAGCCATGCTGATTCATAAAGCAATAGGAGACCAACTGAATTGTATTTTTGTGGATACGGGTCTGTTGCGAAAAAAAGAAGGCGAAATGGTCATGCAAACCTATGGTGAGCATTATCATATGAACATAAAAATGGTGGATGCATCGGCAGAGTTTATAGACGCCTTGAAAAACATATCTGATCCAGAGGAAAAGAGAAAAATTATCGGTAGAGAATTTGTTGAAGTTTTTAATCGGGAAGCGAGTAAAATTAAAGACGCCACTTTTTTAGCACAAGGCACCATTTATCCGGATATAATCGAGTCAAAATCTGCCAAAGGAGGTCCTTCGGCCACCATTAAATCCCACCATAATGTGGGCGGATTGCCTGATGTAATGAGGTTAAAACTATTAGAACCTTTAAAAGAGCTTTTTAAAGATGAAGTAAGACAATTGGGACTACAGTTGGGTATTCCTGAAAAAATGATTATGAGACATCCTTTTCCCGGACCGGGTTTAGGAATCAGAATTCTCGGTGCCGTTGATTCGGAAAAGATTAGAATTTTGCAAGAAGCAGATTATATTTTTATTCAAGAACTTTATAAATATGGTTTATACAACAAAGTTAGTCAAGCTTTTGTGGTTTTGCTTCCGGTGAAATCTGTCGGGGTGATGGGAGACGAAAGAACCTATGAATATACAGCAGTGATTCGTTCTGCAGATACCACTGATTTTATGACAGCTGTTTGGTCGCGCTTGCCTTATGATTTTTTAGATTTGGTTTCAACCAGAATCATCAACGAAGTAAGAGGCATCAACCGTGTTGCTTATGATATCAGTTCAAAACCACCGGCAACCATAGAATGGGAGTAAAAAATAAGAGATGCAACCGAAAAAGAAATCGGAAAATAAAGAAATTTGAGATATAAAATCATTTAACAACTAATTCATAAAGCAAAAAAGATGTTACACGGAAAAATTATACAAGAAGCCTATACATTTGATGATGTATTACTGGTGCCGGCATATTCAGAGGTGATACCGCACGATGTGTCGGTTAAGACAAAATTAAGTAGAAATATAAACCTGAATATTCCGATTATCAGTGCTGCAATGGATACGGTTACGGAAGCGGAAATGGGCATAGCCCTTGCCTTGGAAGGAGGCATAGGCATCATTCATAAAAATATGTCTGTTTTTGAGCAATCGGAAGCTATAAAAAAAGTAAAATCATATAATTATAATTTTAAAGAGTTTTCCAACGCATGTATAGATAAAAATTCAAAATTGCGGATAGGCGCAGCCATTGGAGTAAGTGCAGATTTGGAAGAACGCGCAGAAGCCTTGGTAAAAGCGGGTGTAGATGTGTTCACACTGGATTCTGCGCACGGACACTCAAAGGGCATTATAGATGCACTGAAATATGTCAAAAAAACTTTCCCAAAGGTAGATGTGATTGCCGGAAATATCGTAACAGCAGAAGCAGCTCAAACTTTGGTGGATGCCGGTGCTGATGCTGTGAAAATCGGGGTAGGTCCCGGAGCCATTTGCACTACGCGTGTGGTGGCGGGTGTTGGCGTGCCGCAACTCACGGCAGTAAATGACGTCTATGAACAATTAAAGGACCAAAATGTGGGAATTATTGCTGATGGCGGTATAAAATTTTCAGGAGATATTGCCAAAGCAATTGCCGTAGGCGCGCATGCCGTGATGTTGGGACGTATGCTTGCCGGAACTGATGAAGCTCCGGGAGAAATTATTGAAAAAAACGGAAAAAAATTTAAATCATATGTAGGCATGGGTTCTATGTCTGCTATGCAACGCGGTAGTAAGGATAGATATTTTCAGCAAGATAAATCAAAAAATAAGTTGGTTCCCGAGGGTATAGAAGCCATTGTAGGTTATAAAGGTGCCGTACAAAAAATCATTTTTCAGCTTGTAGGTGGTTTACGCGCCGGAATGGGATATTGCGGTGCCAAGAATATTGAAAATATGAGACACGAAGCAAAATTGGTAAAAATCTCCAGTGCCGGACTGACTGAAAGTCATCCGCATGATGTTTTGATTGCTAAAAATGCACCGAATTATGATAGATAAAGAAAGTTCTGACTTAAAGCCCTTTAATCCACCGCAAGACATCGTTTCCGTTGACAATCAGTACAAGTGCTAAAAGCAAGAAAAACCCGAACATTTGAGCATATTCCATAAATTTATCATTGGGTTTTCTTCCGGTAATCATTTCGTAGATTGTAAACATGGCATGTCCGCCGTCCAAGGCGGGAATAGGCAAAACGTTCAGCACGGCAAGCATAATAGATAGAAAAGCAGTGATGTTCCAAAATCTTCCCCAATCCCAAGTATCGGGAAATATTTTTGCGATGGCAATAAAACCTCCTACACCTTTATAGGCACCGGTTTTAGGATTAAAAATCATTTTAAGTTGGTCTATATAGCTGATAAAAGTTTCTTTGGTTCTTTTAATTCCTGCGGGAATTGCCTCCAGAAGGTTATATTTTTTAATTTCAATTTTAAAGAAATTTCTTTTTTCCAATTCTTTTAGATTGTTGTTTAGCTGTACGCCAATCATACCGTTTTCATTGATTTTCAGTTCAAGATTGATTTGCTCGTTTTCGCGTTGTACAACGGCAGGAACTTTTTTTCCTTTATTGGCATTTAAAATAGGCTTGATTTGATCCATAAATAAAGCTTCCGAACCATTGATTGCCATAACTTGATCTCCTTTTTTCAATATTTCTTTATTTGGAGAATCAGGAGCTGTTCTGTCAACGATAAAAGGCATTCTTATACCGGTCAATTGTTTGTGTCCTTCGCTTCTTGCTTTGAGCAGTTTATCGATGAAATCAACAGGAAATTCAATTAGTTTTTGTGTGCCGTTTCTGAGAATTGTGGCGGTTTTTGCCGTGGTAAGTTTGGCATCAATCATATTGGCATATTTGATTTCTTCTCCGTTGATTTTAACAATTTTATCTCCGGTTTGTAGTCCCACTTCTTTTAAGACGGGATGTTTGATTTCCAATCCGCCTTTGAGGGAGTCTATGGGTAACAATTCTTCTCCATAGGCATAAGAAAGACCTATATAAATCACGATGGCAAGCAAGATGTTTACAATCACCCCTCCCAACATAATAATCAGCCTTTGCCAAGCCGGTTTAGATCTGAATTCCCAAGGTTGCGGTTCTTTTTCAAGAAATTCTTTGTCCATACTTTCGTCAATCATTCCGGCAATTTTCACATATCCCCCCAAAGGCAACCAACCAATGCCATATTCTGTTTCTCCGACTTTCTTTTTGTATAGTGAAAACCAGGGGTTGAAAAATAAATAGAATTTTTCGACTTTGGTTTTAAAAAATTTGGCAGCTAAAAAATGTCCCATTTCGTGAAGAACAACCAATATACTCAGGCTTAAAAATAATTGAAATATAACGATCAACGTAGCGCTCATGTTTTATAATTTAGAAGGCAAAAATACTTTATTTTATTTGAAGTGGCAATTAAAGTATAGATTATTAACAATAATTTA
>CAZAXU010000022.1:0-24468 GCA_964489245.1 uncultured Flavobacteriaceae bacterium | reverse complement strand
ATTCAATGATTCTAAAATCATTTGTTGGAACCCATCCTTTTTTTCCATCGCTTAGTTTTATCAATTGCCAATTGTTTTCTTTTTTCAGGAGTTTTATTTTAGTACCCTCGTGCAGATTGGTAATTTTGTCTGATGTTAAATTAGGTTCTGCCTGTAAAGTGGTGTTGTCTGTAAAAATAATAGCATATTTTTCAAATGAAATTTTATGAGAAATTCCGGCATTATGCCAAGAAAACAAGAAAACAAACAAACTAAGAAACATCATCACAAAACCAATGCGTTTAAGATTGGATTTTGAAGAGAAAAGAAATAAGATAAAAAATCCCAATCCGAGAAATGCCCAAACAACAGCCAAAATTCCCCAAATGTGAGTGGAAAACGTTTCGGCAATCTTGCGATTTATTTTTTCAATTAAGCCAACCGGAACTTTTTTTATTTTATCTATTTTCATTTGTTGTGCCAATTTCAAATTATGAAGAATATCCTCATCATCAGGATTAAGTTTTAAAGCTTTTTCATAATAATAAACAGATGGGGCAATTTTGTTTAGCTTATAATAAGCATTCGCCAAGTTGAAATATAAGGTTCCGGATTCTTTATCGGGATTGATGGCTTTTTCATATTTTTGAACAGCCAATTGATAATCTGCATTTTTATAAGCAATATTTCCTTGCTTGAAATATTCCTCGGGTGTTTGTGCAATTATGCTTTGAAACAGCAGAATCAATAAATATAAAAATATTTGTTTCATCGTTCTGTTATTTTTTTATTTGTTTGTCCAAAATGCTTAAAATTTCTACGGCTTTTTGATAGTCGTTTTGAATTTCGGTTTCCTTTGAAGGCGCATAGCGCGCAAAATCACAATGATTCAGGACTTCAATTAGTTTATCTATTTCATTTTGAGAAACTTTTCTTTCTGATAGCAATCGGCTAATATTGTCTCTACTCATTTCAGAGGTGTCTATTTTTAATTTTGCTTTTAAAAAGTTATGAAAAGCTTTTTCTAAAGTGGCATAAAATTTTTCTTTATGCTGTATATTATTTTTTGCATCCTTGAGATATTTGTCGGATAATTCTTTAGATTTTTTCGCTTTTAGTTGCTCAAAATCAATGACTTTATTGCTGTTATATCTATGGAATAAGAATATGAAAGGAGCGATAAAAAACGGGAATAAACTCAAGAAATAAAAAAGTTTTGAATTGTAAAAATTATGATGTTTTTTGGCTTGAAATTCAGCTTTTTCCTTGATATATCTAAAATCGACTCCTTGGTTGTTTCGGTTGATATTTGAACTGATTTGAGAAGAGTCGTTTCCGGATACAAAAAGAACCAAATCACCGGAAGACTTAACTACATAATTATTCAGTTTAGGGTCGAAATAGCTAAAACTAATCGCCGGAATAATAAATTTTCCGCTTTTGTTCGGAATAAGCGTATATTCGTCTCGAATCACTCCTTGATTTCCGGAAAAAGAGCTTTTTACATTTTCTGTATGTTTGGGTTCATAGACTTCTAAACCGTTCGGAGCTTTGAGTTTGGGCAGTTCAAAAAGTTTGAGATTCCCTATTCCACGAGCTTGGATAGTGATACTCACGGGTTCTCCGGTTTGAACTTTATTTTTATCTATATCTACTTTAAATTCGAAATTTCCAACAGCTCCTGAAAAATCAATAGGTTTTCCTTCTTCGGGAAGGCTTTTGACACGAAGCGTTTTTTTTCCGCTGCTCAATTTTACTCTTTGAATTTCATGATCGCGGTATTGCAGAAATCCCATTTGACGGATTACGGGTTTCAGCAAGTCGATGTTTAGACTCAAGGGTTTTATTTCCAATTTTCCGGAGCTTTGCGGGAAAAGTAATTTTTTTCGTAAAATGTAATATGTATATGATTTTCCTTTAATTTCCCCTTGAAAAGGTCCGGAAATATTTCTGTTGATATCTTGTGCCCAAAAACCGTTGTATTGCGGTTGTGAAGTTTCAGCATAATTGTTCACACCATATTCTCTAGAAATATATAGCTTATAGGTTAAACCTACGGCTTGATTTTCATAAGGTGTATTGGTTGTGGTTTCGGCTACAAGAAAAATATCTTTTGCTTGCCTTTTTGTGATAGATGCAACGTTTTTGTTTTCCCGTTGTGTCTGTTGGGAGTTGTTGTTTACTTTTCCTTTTACAACTTTGACTCGAATAGTTTGAGTTTGATATTTTTTTCCGTTGACAGAAATGCTTGCTGGTCCAATCTCAAAAGTGCCCGTTTTTTTAGGTTGCAAAAGCATGCTATAAGTTTCTTGATAGGAGATTCGACCGTTATAATTTTGGAACTCTTGATAAACACTCGGTCCCATTAATTTTTGAAAATTTTGGAATTTCGGAGGAGAAAAATCATTACTTTGATTGGAAGCCCCTTGCATATTCAACACAAACATCACCCTGAATCTTTCGCCCATACTTACTTCATTTTTTGAGACAGAAGCATTAAAAGTGATTTGGGCGCTCAAAAGAGAGACATAAAGTCCGAAGAAAAATGTCCATATAATTTTTTTCATTTCTAAAATAGAATTTACAAGTTTAATTTATCTATTTCAATATGAGCCTAAAAATTAATTTTTAGTTTTTTTTGTCCAAGTATCTCGTAAAGTAACGGTTCGGTTAAACACCAAACTGTTTTCGGATGAATCGGGGTCTGCCACAAAATATCCCAGACGAGTAAATTGGAACCGCTCTCCTGATTTGGCATCCTTCAAATTTGGTTCCAAACGTGCTTTTCTGTCAATATGTAGGCTATCCGGATTAATAAATTCCAAAAAATCTCTGTCTTTATGTCCGTCCGGTGCCTCATCAAGGAACAATCTGTCATATATTCTAATCTCTGCGGGAAGAGAATCTTTAACAGTAACCCAGTGCAAAGTTCCTTTCACTTTTCTTTTGCTTTCTTCTGTTCCGCTGCCACTTTTACTTAAAGGATCATAAGTGGCATGAATTTCAATAATATTTCCGTCGGCATCTTTAACCACAGATTCTCCTTTGATGATATAAGCATTTTTTAAACGCACTTCTTTGTTTAAAGTCAATCTGAAAAACTTTCTATTGGCTTCTTCTTTAAAATCTTCTCGTTCGATATAGAGTTCTTTTCTGAAAGGAATTTTTCTATATCCGGCATTTTCATCTTCGGGATTGTTTTCCGATTGTAAATATTCAATCTTATCATCCGGGTAATTATCTATTATCAACTTCACCGGATTAAGCACCGCCATGCGTCTAGGCGCGATTTTGTTCAGGTGTTCACGAACTGAAAATTCCAGTAAAGCCACATCCGTTACGTTTTCTCTCTTAGAGATTCCTGACAATTCACTGAAATTCACGATAGATTCCGGAGTGTATCCTCTACGACGCAATCCCGAAATGGTAGGCATACGCGGATCGTCCCAACCGTTGACATGTTTTTCATTGACCAATTGCAATAGTTTTCGTTTACTCATCACGGTATAACTCAGATTTCGTCTGGCAAATTCGCGTTGTTTCGGTTTGATTTTTTTTGGATTTCTGATTTGATCAACATACCATTCATAAAGTGGTCTATGGGGTTTAAATTCCAGCGTACAGAGAGAATGTGTTATTTGTTCAATATAGTCTGATTCTCCATGTGTCCAATCATACATAGGATAGATTTTCCATATGGTTCCGGTACGGTGGTGTGGTTTGTGTAAAATACGATACATAATGGGGTCGCGCATATGCATATTCACGTGTCCCATATCAATTTTAGCACGCAAAACACACTCTCCCTCATCAAACTTTCCGTCTTTCATTTGCTCAAACAACAATAAGTTTTCCTCAACGGAACGATTTCTATACGGGCTGTTTACTCCCGGATTGGTAGGGGTGCCTTTTTGCTTGGCAATTTCTTCAGATGTCTGATGGTCAACATAAGCCTTTTCTTCTTTGATCAATTGAATTGCCCATTGATATAATTGTTCAAAATAGTCAGAAGAATATAATTCTTTATCCCAAGTAAATCCCAGCCATTTGATGTCTTTTTTAATGGCATCAACATATTCTTGCTCTTCTTTTGCAGGATTTGTATCGTCAAAACGCAGATTGACCGGCGCACCATATTTCAGTCCTAATCCGAAGTTAAGACAAATAGACGCGGCATGTCCGATATGTAGATAACCGTTAGGCTCGGGAGGAAATCTGAAACGTAATTCTTCTTTTTTCATTCCTCCCGATAAATCATCTTCAATGATTTGTTCAATGAAATTCAATGCTTTTGTTTCTTCTGCCATAGAACTAAAAATTTAACACAAAAGTACGATAATTTTCAGCGCCGAGGTATTAAAAATTAGTTAAAAAGAGAACGTATTCTAAAAGCATATCACCCTGAGGAAAATAATGGTAATAAAATTTAAGGCTTATATTTTTTGCACTTTTTATTTTGTTAAACTCATAAAGAAAAATTAAAAATTAGATATTTACATTTAATAATTGCTATTTTTGTGCTAATCAAAAAAATATCGAATGAAAAATTGGTCATTTAAAAAGTTGGATTTAATACTGGGAATTGTTGTGTTTTTAATAGCATTATTTACCTATGTATCTACACTGGAACCTACTTTGAGTTTTTGGGATTGTGGAGAATATATAGCCACTTCCACAAAACTGCAAGTCGGACATCCTCCGGGCGCACCTTTGTTTCAGATGTTAGGGGCATTTTTTGCAATGTTTGCTTCATCTCCATCAAAAATTGCATATATGGTGAACCTAATGTCGGCAATTTTCAGTGCTTTGACCATAATGTTTTTGTTTTGGACGATTGTTCATATTTTGGTGAAATATATCATAAGAAAAGAGACATTATCAAAAACGGAACAAATAATCGTTTTAGGAAGTAGCTTTATAGGTGCCTTGGCTTTTGCTTTTTCAGATACTTTTTGGTTTTCTGCTGTCGAAGCAGAAGTTTATGCCGCAGCAAGTTTTGTGATGGCGGTATTATTTTGGATGGGATTAAAGTGGGTAGATGTGATGGATCAGCCTAGAGGAAACAGATGGTTGATTCTACTGGCCTTTTCACTGGGACTCTCTTTCGGAATACACTTTATGGGGCTTTTGGTTATTCCGGCAATCGGGATGATGTATTATTTTAAAAAATATCCCGAGTTCAAATTGAAACAATTTATCTATGCCAACTTGATTGTATTCGGAATATTGATATTCATTTTTAAAATGCTCCTTCCTTGGACGATGAAATTTTTTAGTTCATTTGAAATATTCTTTACGAATAGTTTGGGCACTCCTTTTAATACAGGAACAATTGTCGCAGGAATTGTAACCATTGCAGTTTTTTATTACGGACTTAAAAAAGCAAAAGACAAAAACAATAAATCTATGGAATTATTGACGCTTTCGGTGCTGTATGTGTTGATTGGATTTTCGTCTTGGGTGATGCTTCCGATACGCGCAAACGCTGATACGGTTATCAATGAAAATGCGCCGACAAATGCAAGAGAATTACTGGCGTATTATAATAGGGAACAGTATGGAAAAACATATTTGTTTTATGGACCTTATTATTCTGCTTATGCAGCCGGGCTAGATAAAGATGAACCTTATACGGATGAGAAACCAAAGTATGAGCAAAATAAAAAGAAAGGCAAATATGTAATTGTGAATAATTATAAAAATGCCAAACAACAATTTTCAAAAAAACATTGGGGTTTGTTGCCAAGAGTTTGGAGTAGCGACCCTGAAAACATCAAAAACTACAAGAGTCTTTTAAATATTCCTCCGAGAAGTAATGAAAAACCGAGTTTTTTCAAAAATATCGGTTTCTTTTTCACCTATCAGCTTAACTATATGTATTGGCGCTATTTGATGTGGAATTTTGTGGGAAGACAAGACGATATTCAAGGCAGACTGGACAATCACGGGAATTGGTTGAGCGGAATAAGTTTTATTGATAAAATGAACGTGGGCTCACAAAAAAAATTACCATCGGATTATAAAAATAACAAAGCAAGGAATACATACTATTTCTTGCCGTTTATTTTGGCGGTCTTAGGACTTTTGTTTCATTCATCAAAAGAAAATAAAAGCTTCTATGTGGTTTTTCTCGCCTTTATCATGACGGGAGTAGCAATTATTTTTTATACAAATGTTCGTCCTTTTGAACCTAGAGAGAGAGACTATGCTGTTGTGGGATCCTTTTATTTCTTTTCCATTTGGTTAGGAATGGGCGTATTTGCTCTTTATGATTATTTGAAAAAATTTGCTAATGCCAAAATAATATCTTTTAGTGTATTGATTTTAAGCCTTTTAGCCGCTCCCGTATTGATGGCAACTCAAAATTGGGACGATCATAATCGGTCGCATAAATATTCTGCTCTGACCAATGCAAAAGCCTATTTGGATTCATGTCAGAAAAACGCCATTTTATATACGGTTGGTGACAATGATTCTTTTCCGCTATGGTATGCGCAAGATGTGGAGGGTATCAGAAAAGACATCAGATTGGTGAATACAAGCCTATTGCAAACAGATTGGTATATAGACCAACAAAAAAGAAAGGTTTATGATGCCGATCCGCTCGAGATTTCAATGCCGCACAAAAAATATGTCTATGGCACGCGAGATGTTTTATATCCGCAATTTATTAAAGACACCTTGGACATTAAAGATTTTGTTAAACTATCTCTGAATGATAAATTTAGTGCGGAAATGGAAAACGGACAGCTTGTAAATTTCTACCCATCCAAATATATCAGAATTCCGGTGAACAAAAAAAATGTTTTGAAATATGGAATTGTTGCTCAAAAAGATGCCGATAAAATTGTAGATGAAATTATTATAAATATAGGAGAAGACGGAATCTACAAAGCCAGTTTAGCCATGTTGGACGAATTGGCAAATAACAATTGGAAACGACCAATATATTTTAGCGGAGGAAGTTTTACAGATTCGGATTATTTATGGCTGAAAGACTATTTGCAAGTGGAAGGGCTAACTTACAAATTAGTCCCTATTTACACCAAACATGAAGGACTCGATTTGGGAAGAGTCAACACAGCCATTATGTATAAAAATGTAAAAAAATGGGACTGGGGAAATATGAATAAAGGAATTTATTTAGATCCGGAAACCAGAAGAAATTCATTAATTTATCGTACGCTTTTGTTTAGATTGGCAAATAAATTATCTAAAGAAAATAAGAAAGCAAAAGCAAAAGAAATATTAGATTTGTCCATAGACAAGATGCCGATAGATGATTTTGGTTATTATTCCACACTTTTTGAGTATATCGGGTTGTATTATAAGTTGGGAGACAAAGAAAAAGCCAGATTCGTATCAGATAAAATCTTAAATAAATTCAAAGAATACCTGATTTATTATGCAGATATGTCTTTACAAGACAAGTATAAAAATTTTGATGAAATTGAAAAGAATTTCTTGAGCTACAGAGAAGTGTTAAGAATTGTTATGGAAGCAAAGGATAGTCAATATGCAGAAGAAAAACTTAAAGATTTCGAAAAATTAACTAATAAGTACGAAGATTTAATGAAGTCAGCGGAATAATATATAAACTAAAACATTATAGTATCTATGGCTAATAAATTAGACACATTTCGTATGGGCGGGCGGACTTACTTACGTAACTAGAATAATTATTTACCCCGTAGGGGGGTAAATGTGAATAGCTCGGGGATTTTAACTTCAGGTATAAAAATAAGGCAACCAGCCGTTTTGGCGGGATTTTTTGTAAAAATCATGACAAAACATAATAACATAATAAATTGAATAACATTAGATTACGAAAATATAAACACATGAAAAAATTATTAAGTTTACTGTTGTTGCTGAATATGATATTTGTCTATTCTCAACAGAAATATGAGGTGCTTTTTCAAAACGAATTGGTTCAAGTTGAAGAAAATATAAACACATTTAACTGGGAGGAACTATCTGAGCAGAGTATGTGGAAAAATGGATATTATGCATATATACAATTCTATAATACACCATCTCAAACCATTCAAGATGGGTTAAAAACAGATGGAACACTGTTGATAGAGTATATCTCTAAAGGAACTTATTTATGCTATTTCTCTAAGAAAATGTCGATACTCCATCTGAAAAAAATGGGGATACGTGCAATTTTTCCAATCAAAAATATTTACAAAATAGCTCTAAACCTGCAGGAAAGACCTCTTGCCGACTGGGCTGTTGACGGGGATAAGATAAAGGTGATTATACAGTTCTATGATAATATCCCAAGAGATTATGTAATTTCGGCTCTTCAAAAAAAATCGATAAAAATTGATAAACAAAACGAGTACTCATCTTTGTTAACGGTGACAATACCTATCGCTGAAATTGAAGATATTGCTTCTTTGGTTTTTGTGAAGTGGATGGAACAAATTCCACCACCACCACAACCGGATGATACCAGAGGAAGAAGTTTACATAGGATGAATGCAATTAACACCAATTACGTTGGTGGAAGAAATTATACCGGAGTTGGCGTTGGTGTTATGGTAAGAGATGATGGCATTGTAGGACCTCATATTGATTTTCAAGGCAGGATAAATAATTCTCGTGCAAGTGGCACAGGAAGAAATCATGGAGATGGTGTTGCCGGAATTCTTGCGGGAGCAGGAAATATTGATCCTTATATGAAAGGAATGGCATCAGGTTCGCCGGTTTATATTGTAAATTATGAGTCTGATTTTAATGATAATGCAACCAACACTTATATTAACGATGGTAGTGTTTTAATTACAAACTCATCTTATAGCAATGGGTGTAATCACGGATATACAACAATTACTCAAACAGTTGATACGCAAATAAATAATAATTTAAGTTTACTTCATGTATTTTCTGCCGGAAATTCCAACGGACATGATTGCGGCTACGGCGCCGGAAATCAATGGGGAAATATTACGGGGGGACATAAACAAGGAAAAAATGTTATTGCTACGGCTAATTTGACCTATAACGGTATTTTGGCAAATACCAGTAGTCGGGGACCTGCAAGCGATGGACGAATCAAACCGGATATCGCAGCAAATGGTAGAGGACATCAATCTACAGATGAAAATAATTCATATAGGGTATTTGGAGGAACTTCAGGCGCATCTCCCGGAATTGCCGGAATTTCAGCTGTTTTATATGAAGCATATAAAACGCATAATGCAGGAGCAACACCTGAATCTGCTTTAATCAAAGCAACACTATTGAATACGGCAAACGATTTAGGAAACCCCGGACCGGATTTTAAATATGGTTGGGGGCATGTGAACGCGCTTCGTGCAGCAATGTTGATTGAAGACCATAGGTTTTTGTCTGATAATATCTCGCAAGGAGAAACAAAAAATCATAATATAAACATTCCTGCCGGAACCAAAGAAGTTAGATTTATGGTCTATTGGAATGATCCTGCAGCAGCTCCGGGAAATTCAAAGGCATTAATAAACGATTTGGATATGAGTGTTTCTGATCCGTCCGGAACCAATCATTTACCTTGGATTTTAGACCATACGCCCAATCCGATCAATTTAAATTTACCGGCAATACATGGGGTAGATCACCTGAACAATATGGAGCAAGTTTTGATCCAAAATCCCGTTCAAGGAAATTATAATATTAATATTTCCGGATATGATATTCCAATGGGTCCGCAACATTATTTTGTTGTTTATGAAATTATTACTGAAGGGATTACAGTAACCTATCCAATTGGTGGGGAATCTTTAACAGTTGGAGATATAGAAGTAATCCATTGGGATGCGCATGGAACAGCTGATGATTTCACATTGGAATATTCCATAGATAACGGAACAACTTGGAATAATATAGCAACGGTGACAAGCGACAAAAGACTCTATGAATGGACGGTTCCTAATAATATTTCCGGACATTGTTTGTTCAAGCTAAGCAGTGGCTCTATGAATGACACAAGTGATGCAGAATTTTCAATAGCAAATAAAGTTAGAAATGTATTGCTGACACAGGTTTGCCCGAATCAAGCGAAAATTGTCTGTGATCAAATAGCGGGAGCAACTGCTTATGAAGTTTATTTTTTAGGTAACAAATATATGGAACTTGTGGCATCGTCATCGTCAAATAATATCACCATTCCTATTGCAAATTCCAATGATAGTTTTTGGTATGCTGTTCGTGCAAAAAAAGATAATGATTGGACGACCGAAAGAACAATTGCCAAATTCCACCCCGGAGGGTTATTGAATTGTTCTTTGAATGATGACTTGGCTCTGACAAGTATTGAAAATCCAACTGAAGGTTATATTTGTTCAGCAAACAATATTGTTTCTGTTAAGATCCAAAATACGGGATTAAATAATCAACAAAACTTTACAGTTTCCTATCAATTAAACAATGAAACTGCTGTTCAAGAAACATACACAAATATCTTATTGAGTGGAAATGAAACAACTTTCAGTTTCACCCAACCAATAAGCATGGTGGTGGGTACAAACAATACGCTTCGTGCATGGGTAACGTTGACAGGAGACGAAAATACAAATAATAACGAACAAACCGTAAACTCATATTATTTTTCAAACTTAGCTCCTTTTATTGACGATGTTGAAGCACATGCAGGAACAACCTCGTCAGAAATAGGAAATTGCTGGAGTTCTATACCTTCAGGAGTAACAAACGCCTATCGGTGGAATGTAATTGGTAACGGAGGCAGCACGCCAACCAGTGGAACAGGTCCCAACAGCGCTCATAGCGGTAACAATTATTTTTTCACGGAGGCAAGCTCTCCCGCTCAGCAGGGAAACATAGCAGAATTACTGACCCCTGTTATTGATGTTTCCGCCCTAACAACACCTCAGTTGTCGTTTTATTACCATATGTACGGTTCAGGCATGGGGTCATTACATGTGGATGTTAGTGATAATGGAACTTGGCATAATGATGAAATCGTGATTTCCGGACAGCAGCAAACATCCGGTTCAGATGCTTGGCTAGAATATTCATTGGTTTTAGGTGCTTATAGTGGAGATGTTCAAGTTCGATTCAGGGGGATAAGAGGAAATGATTATCATGGAGATATCAGTATAGATGATATTAAGATTATAGAAGCGCCAACTTGTCCGGTGCCATCAAACTTAACGGTTTCAAATATATCGTTTGAAACAGCCGATGTGAGTTGGACAGCAGGAAATGTGGAAACACATTGGCAAGTTGAATATGGTCTGCAAGGCTTTACACACGGAAACGGAACTTTGGTTGATGTATCCACAAACTCATTGTCTCTAATCGGTTTAACACAAAGTACGGCTTATGATGTTTATGTAAAAGCCAATTGCGGCGCATCTCCCGGAGATGATGATAGTGCTTGGTTAGGACCAATTACTTTTAATACAAATACAGACTATTGTAGTGGAGGAATGTTTTATGATACCGGAGGAGCTAATGGAGATTATGGAAATAATGAAAATATAACCACGATTATTGCTCCTGCAGCGGGATATGACAGAGTAAAAGTGGTATTTAATTCTTTTTCGACAGAGAGTGGATATGACAAATTATATGTATATGATGGTCCTGATGAAAATGCTGCATCACTGGGTGTATTTTCAGGCACATCAATTCCCGGTCCGTTTGTGTCAACGCATGCAACGGGGTCATTGGCTTTTAAATTTATATCTGACAGCAGTGCCACTAGATCAGGCTGGGAGGCAGCCGTAACTTGTGAAACTTTAGCAATAGAAAATGTATTTATAGAAGGATTTAAATACTATCCGAACCCTACAAATACTATTATCAATGTTTCTGCATCAAAACAGATACAATGTGTTTACATATTTGACACTTTAGGAAGAGAGATTCGTCGGTTTATACCAAAAAGTAATAAGTTTTCCGTTGATACATCAGGACTCAAGTCGGGGGTGTATTTTATGCAAGTAGAAGTAAATGGTGTTCAAAAAACAGTTGAAATTATCAAAGAATAAGAAGATATTTATGCAATAAACAATTCGCCCCCGATAAGATCTTATCGGGGGCGAATTGTTTAAAAAATATTGGAAGTTTATTCAGAAACTTCTACAACTTTTGTTTCATTGGTCCACACTCCGTGTTTGGTGCAATAAGCCACAGGCGTTAATTTCATTTTTCTTTTGGTTGGAACAACATAGAAATCTACTTCTACATGTCCGGGCATGTTCCCGAGAGTTCCCGCCTCAAAGTTTGCTTGAGCCAACAAAACTTCGCCATCCCAAAGTTGTACATAAGAAATGTAATGATCAAAATCATCCGGATGTGGATATTCGTCTCCAACTTTTATGGTTACTTTAAGCTTTTCACCTTTTTTTGCCTTGTCATTGCAATACAGAAAAGGAGAATGTCTGTCAATGTAGTCTTTTTTTGCCTCTTTGTCGATGGTTGAGATATCGACATAATTATTTATTTTCATAATTTATCTGTTTTAAAATTCTGTTGCAAAATTAAACTATTTAACCCCTTCTATCTGTTAAATATCATAAGGATTATCTATGTGTTGAATCAGTAATGTCTATTATGGTCTCAATCTTGTAAAAAAACTCATATAATATTATGCCAGTTTTCCGTAATCATTTGAATATAGAAATATAAAAAAGCAATACTCACGATAAGTTGCATTCCGGTGGAAACCAAAAATCCGACAAAAGCCCCGACAGCTGCTTTAAATGCCTGATTTTCATTACTGTTTTTAATATATTCTCCGATAAAAGCTCCGGCAAAAGGGCCAATCAATATTCCTCCGGGAATAGGCGTAAAAACACCGACAATCAGTCCGATCATAGCACCATATGTGCCGTATTTACTTCCTCCGAATTTTTTGGTTCCTATAGCAGGGATAAAATAATCCAAAACAGAAATTCCTACTGCTACTGCCAGAGTGGTAAAAATAAAATTCCAATCGTTAGGAATGGCTTTTGCATAAATGGTGACCAGTAAACCCGCCCATCCGGAAATAGGACCCGGAAGTCCCGGAACTACACAGCCAATAATCCCGACAATGATCAATATTAACCCTAATATAACCAAAAAAATATCCATAATTTATTTTTTAATTCGTTTTGGATTGTTTGAAATAAAGCTTTTCCAACTTCCGTATTGTTTTCCTAGATCTGTTTTTCCGGCGTTGTAGTGGTGACATACGGCAACAGCCAACCCGTCAGTAGCATCCAATTTTGTGGGCAAAACTTTGATGTTGAGCAAACGTTTTAGCATTGCTGCCACTTGTTCTTTTGATGCATTTCCATTTCCTGTAATTGCCATTTTCACTTTTTTTGGCAGATATTCCGTAATGGGAATTTCTCGGAATAGTCCTGCCGCCATTGCCACACCTTGGGCTCGCCCCAGTTTGAGCATAGACTGCACATTCTTACCAAAAAAAGGAGCTTCAATAGCCAATTCATCCGGATGATATTCTTCGATGAGACTCAAAGTTCGATCAAATATTTTTTTAAGTCTTAAACTGTGACTGTCATACTTGCTTAAAATTAATTCATCCATCAAAATCAATTCCATACTATTTTTTTCCACTTTGATAATTCCAAACCCCATAACGGTTGTTCCGGGATCTATGCCTAATATGATTTGTTCGCTTTTCAATATTTTTCTTTATTTTGCATTGCGGTTTCAAATGTATAAACTAATCCTTAAATATAACAATTTTCTTTCTTATAGCATAAAGATATTTTTTAGTTTCTTTATGCTTTATTATCTATATGAACACACTCAGAATCAACAGTTAACAAATTTATTTCAACAAAATTTCTCTATATTTTTGATAAGTGTTCTTATGGTTTTTAGTTTTTTGAATTGGTATTTTGAAATATATAAATGGAAATATTTGGCATCAGATGTTCAATCAATCAGTCAAAAACAGGCATATAGACAGTCATTAATAAGTTTCAGTATTTCTTTGTTAACACCAAATAGATTTGGAGAATATGGTGTGAAAGTGTTGTTTTTTCCAAAGGAAATCAGAAAAAAAATATTTTTTGTGTCGTTGATAGGAAATATCAGCCAATTGATTATCACGCTTTTCATGGGTGTTTCAGGAATAATTTTTTTGGTTCTGACTTTCCCTAATCAAAATTTAACCCGAAAATTATTATCGATAATTGAATTTTTTACGGCATATAAAACAGTTTTCAGTATCGTGTTGATTTCCACGACATTAATAGCTTTATATTTCTTAAAAACAGATAAAAAGCAATTGTGGCAAGGAAAAGATATCTGGTTGAGATCTTTAAATTTTTCATTGCTTCGGTATATGGCATTTTCTTTTCAATTTTTGTTGTTGCTACAATATTTCGGAAACTATAAAAATCTTCTCTTAACTTATGTTGCCATAACAATCATTTATTTTCTATCGAGTTTAATCCCGATGCTTTCTTTTTTAGATTGGGCGGTGAAAGGAAGTGTAGCGGTAAAAGTTTTTGCCGACTTGGGAGTTTCTGCAAACCTTGTTTTAAACGTGGTTGCTTTGATGTGGATAGTAAATTTTGCGATACCTTTTTTAGTGGGAATGTTTTTGATTTGGAAAACTAAAATTAAATTCAAATGATATTTGCAGCAAGCATAATCACGTTAATATACTTTTTGTTCCTATGGTTTATGGTTTATGGCTATTTCAAAATTCCCCATCTAAGTATTGATAGAAATAAAAATCCGGGATTTTTTTTTTCAATAGTCATTCCGTTTAAAAATGAGGAAGAACATCTGAATGATTTGCTGTTTTCTATTCAGCAACTGGATTATCCGTTGTCAATGTTTGAGGTGATTTTAGTGAATGATGCGTCAACGGATACATCGGTGAAAATTATAGATAAATACAAAAAAGTGCTCCCGATAAAATTATTACAAAACAAAATCAAAACAAAATCTCCTAAAAAAGATGCTTTGGAAATTGGTATTGCAAAAGCAAAATATGATTGGATTATCACAACCGATGCTGATTGTATTGTTTCTCCTGACTGGCTTCTGTCGTATGACGCAGCGATAAGTGAGCATCATCCAACCATGATTATTGCCCCCGTAAAGTTTAAAGATTCAAATTTATTTTTAGATTTTTTTCAGCAAATTGAATTCATTGGTTTACAAGGGATGACAATAGGAAGTTTGGGAATCAAACAAGCCTTTTTGTCAAATGGAGCGAATATGGGTTTTGAGAAGCACGGTTTTTATGAAGTGGGAGCCTATCAAGGAAATAAACATTTGCCATCAGGAGACGATGTGTTTTTATTAGAAAAATTTTATAGGCGATATCCGAATCAAATTGTCTTTTTAAAAAATCATCATGCCATAGTCCAAACGGCCACTCAAAAAACATGGAAAAATCTGATTCAGCAAAAAATTCGTTGGGCAAGTAAAACTAAAGAATATCGTTCTTTTTTTCCGAAAATGTTAGGACTTTCCATTCTGTTAATGAATGTAACTTTTATGCTTTGTTTGGTGGAATCCATCTTTTTTCATCACACTCAATGCTTGATTTTTTTATTTTCTAAACTCATTATAGATTTTGTATATCTGAAAATTATTAATTTATTTTATCGTGTTAAAATGAATTATCTTTTCTATTTTTTCTCATTTTTATTATATCCGATCTATTTTATATTCTTAACAATCAAATCATTAGACGGAAATTTTGAATGGAAAGGCAATAAATATTAAACAAAGGCGTTTATAGTTCAATGAACAAAGAAGCCGTTCATTTTGAACTGTTTATAAAATAAAAAAACTATTTGGAAATAATTATTTAACTTTGTAAAAAATAAAACACACATGGAAACAACAAAAACAACAACACAACAAAGTTCTTCGGGAGGATCCGGTTTTTTAAAAGTATTAGTATTTTTATTGGGCGCCGGGATTCTGGGCTTAGGTTATTATACATACAATAACTATAATGAAAGCGAAGAAGTAAAACAGGTTTTGCAAGAACAAAAAGAGCAAATTAAAAATGAGCTTGAGAGCATGAAAGTAAATTACGATCAAGCTATTCAAGAAAAGGGAGAAGTTAGTGATGAATTAATTGAAGCCAAAGGAAGAGTTGAAAAAATGATTGCCGAAATTGATAAAGTAAAAAGAGTAAATTCCGGTATCATCAAAAAGTATAAAAGGGAAATATATGCACTCAAAAAACAACGAACCAAGTTGTTTAAATTGGCGGATTCTTTGAAAGAAGCTAATATGGGACTTACCGTAGAGAAAAATAAACTTAACGACTCTTTAGTCAAGCAAGTTACTTATAACAATGAACTGTTAGACAAAAATGAACAACTTGCAACTGAAGTCTCAAAAGCTAGAATACTCTATCCTACAGGCATTGTAGCTACAGGTGTAAAAGTGAAAAGCAGTGGCAGAATTGTTGAAACACAAAGACGCAGAAGAGCTCAGCAAATCAGAGTTTGTTTCACGGTGCCAAAAAACGACGTGATTCCGAGCGGACCACAAAGATTCAACGTAGTGATAAAAAATCCTGATGGAAAAATCATAGGCACAAATGATGTGATTAAAAGTGAGGATGCAGAATTAACAATCAGCGGTTCTCAAGATATTGCTTATGAAAATCAAGCACTCGATGTCTGTGTTTTTGTGATTCCTAAAGACAAGGATGCAGAAATTGTGAAAGGAGATTATGCTATTGAACTTTATAACGGAATGAATAAAGTAGGAGCAACAAAACTACATTTGAAGTAAGATTTTGTCAAAATAATAAATGAAGCTATCTTTGTCCATTCAAAGATAGCTTTTTTTATGCTGTTTCGGTTTTATTATAATCCCTAAAATTCAATTCAAAATGAATGATAATCAATTCAAGAAAGTACTTTCTCACGCCAAGGAATATGGTTTCATTTTTCAATCCAGTGAAATTTATGACGGATTGAGTGCAGTTTATGACTATGGACCCAACGGCGTAGAACTTAAAAAAAATATTAGAGAATATTGGTGGAAATCCATGGTGCAAATGCATCAAAATATCGTAGGGCTTGATGCAGCAATTTTTATGCACCCCACAACATGGAAAGCATCCGGACATGTCGATGCTTTTAATGACCCTTTAATTGACAATAAGGACTCGAAGAAACGCTATCGAGCAGATGTGCTGATTGAAGATTATGTTGAAAAAATTGAAAACAAAGTTCAAAAAGAAATTAAAAAAGCCAAAAAACGTTTCGGAGATTCTTTTGATGAAGCACAATTTGTTGCCACAAATCCGAGAGTGACAAAATATAGAGCGCAAAAAAAAGAAATATTAGAAAGAATGGCTCGTTCTTTGGATGCAGATAATCTGAAGGATATCAAAGATTTGATTGAAGAGCTCGGTATTGCTTGTCCGGTTTCGGGAAGTAAGAATTGGACGGAAGTAAAACAATTCAACCTTATGTTTGGCACAAAACTTGGCGCCTCTGCAGACAGTGCAATGGATTTGTATCTCAGACCGGAAACTGCGCAAGGGATTTTTGTCAATTTTTTGAATGTGCAAAAAACAATGCGTATGAAAATTCCATTTGGGATTGCACAAACAGGAAAAGCTTTCAGAAACGAAATCGTTGCACGTCAGTTTATATTTAGAATGCGGGAATTTGAGCAAATGGAAATGCAATTTTTTGTGCGTCCCGGAAATGAAATGAAATGGTATGAACACTGGAAAGAAATGCGCTTAAAATGGCATAAATCTTTAGGCTTCGGAGATGATTATTATCGTTTTCATGATCATGAAAAATTGGCACACTATGCCAATGCCGCTGCAGATATTGAATTTAAATTTCCTTTTGGTTTTAAAGAATTGGAAGGGATTCATTCCAGAACTGATTTTGATTTGTCTCAGCATGAAAAACATTCAGGTAAGAAACTTCAGTATTTTGATCCGGAAATCAATGAAAGATATGTGCCCTATGTGGTAGAAACATCTATTGGACTGGACAGAATGTTTTTGGCGGTTTTTTCCGCATCATTGCAAGATGAAACATTACCGGACGGCTCCTCTCGGGTGGTGATGAAAATTCCGGCAATTCTTGCACCGACAAAAGTGGCAATATTACCGCTTTTAAAAAAAGACGGATTGCCTGAGATTGCAAAAAATATTGTAGCGGATTTACAATGGGATTTTAAAATAACCTATGATGAAAAAGATGCAATCGGAAGAAGATACAGAAGGCAAGATGCTGTTGGAACACCCTATTGTATCACCATTGATCACCAAACAAAAGAAGATCAAACCGTGACCTTGAGAGAACGCGACTCAATGGAGCAAATCAGAATTCCGATTGCAACATTGAAAAATCATATCAAAGGAAAATTTGATTTAAAAAATTGGTTGTCCGAGATAGAATAATAAACTCACAAGACTTATCGTTGTTTAGATGTTGGTGTGCATTAGAAACAACAGCGAGACATTGGACAATCAAGATTTTATAAAATCATTAAAACAACTTTTATCAACGAAGAAAAAAAACTAAAAAATAAATAATAACACGCCAACAACAAATATAGTGCATGCCGCAATTAGTTGATGATATGAAGATTACAGTGCAAAATATAAATTACTGTAAGACAAAAAATAATTGTTTTAATTTCGATATCTATCGGAAGCAGTTGCGCCATATTCAAACCGTTCAAAATATCATGATATGAAATATTTATTTTCCGTTGTTTTATTGACTTTTCTTTTTTCTTGTCACTCGGAAACAAGAGATAAAAAGAAAAATGAACAAATTGAAAACGATGTGTTGAGCCTCATGAAAAAAATTGAGCGCTCAGATAAAAAATCGCTAAGAAACTTGTTGATAAAATTCACTGATTTTTCCAATCAGGTTAGCGGAGATATAAAATCTACATATTCAGGATTCGCATTTAATTATCCACAAGAAAATCCTGACAAATTTTTTTCAACACTTCATCAAACAGACAAAAAAATTATAGACAAATGGGTCAAAACTTCTGTTGATGAACTGAAGTTGGTTTTGGATAATGTTGATAATCCCAAGAAATTTTTTAGACATTTTAAAAAGGATCTTAATAAAAAACTACAAAGACTCGGTCATAAAGAACAAGAGTTGGGAGGTTATTATTTAAAAAAATTAAATGCACTTAAATAAAAAATATGCTTAAGGCACAACAAGAACCGTACAATCAATTCCTAAGTGATTGCCTGCTTAAAAAAAAGGGAATCACTTTGGCGGTAAAACGAGAAGATTTGTTGCATGAGCATATATCCGGAAATAAATTCAGAAAACTTTATTATAACATTATAGAGGCTAAAGAAGCAGGATATAACACTTTGTTGACATTTGGTGGAGCTTTTTCCAATCATATTGCTGCTACGGCAGCAGCGGGGAATGAATATGGTTTGAAAACCATTGGTGTGATTCGGGGAGATGAGCTGGGAAGAAATTTAGGAAAAACCTTAAATGAAAACCCCACACTTCAATTTGCACATACGCAAGGCATGTCTTTTCATTTTGTATCTCGATCGGCATATCGGCAAAAAACAAATCCGGATTTTATAAGAAATTTATTTCAAATTTTTGGTAATTTCTATTTGGTTCCGGAAGGTGGAACAAATCAGTTGGCAATAAAAGGAACAGAAAAAATACTCACTCCTGAAGATGTAGCGTTTGACTATATTTGCTCGGCAATTGGCACGGGAGGCACAATAGCAGGAATTATTAATTCGTCTGCCAAACATCAAAAAGTTCTGGGTTTTCCGGCTCTAAAAGAACAATTCTTGGAAAAAAATATCAATGAATATGTAAATAAGCGCAATTGGGAACTGATTCGAGATTATAATTTTGGAGGTTTTGCCAAAATAGAGAAAAAGTTGGTTGATTTTATCAACACGGTTCATTCTTTACACAATCTGCCACTCGACCCGATTTATACCGGAAAGATGATGTTTGGAATTATTGATTTAATCAAGAAAGATTATTTTCCGAAAGGAAGTAAAATATTAGCCATACATTCCGGAGGATTACAGGGAAGATTAGGCATGAATATTAGATTGAAGAAAAAAGGAATAAACCCTATTCAGATTTGAAAATAAATGATTTTGGAATAAAAGTTTAAACGGATAGACAGTTGATAATGAACATATTTATAAAAAATTGTTTTTTTCTTATCAGAAAGTATTAACTTTGTGTGCTAAATAACAACGAATTATGAGAAAACTATTATTTTTTGGCTCTGTTTTACTTGTACTATTAAATTCCTGCGGTTCATCAAAGAAAGTCGCTAAAGTTGAACGAAATCGGGAGAGTTCTATAATTAAAAGCGGAGACAAATCTGATGTTTCTAAACATAAAATAGGAAAATCGTTTACAAAAAATGATGCTAAAGCTTCGGCATATATTGCCGCGTATGGAGAAATAGCCCGAAAAGAAATGAAAATTTATGGTGTTCCTGCCAGTATCACCCTTGCACAAGGTCTGTTGGAATCCAATTATGGAGGCAGTAGATTGGCAAAGGAGGCGAATAATCATTTTGGAATCAAATGTCATGATTGGACAGGAAAAACAATCAAACATGATGATAATAAATTGCAAGAATGCTTTAGAAAATATGATACGGCAGAAGAATCTTTTAAAGATCATTCCAAATTTTTAGCTGACAGGGGGCGTTATTCCTTTTTGTTCCGTTTACCAAAGACAGACTATGAGGCTTGGGCAAAAGGACTAAAAAAAGCCGGCTATGCTACAGACCCGAGCTATCCGGATAAGCTGATTTATATTATTGAAAAATACAAACTTTATCAATATGATACAGATGTTTTGAAAGGAATGAGAGTGAAGGTTGATGAAAATACGGCACATTCCGGCAATAGTGGAGGTAAGTTTATTTATGAGGTGGAAAAAGGAGAGACCCTTTATGCAATTTCTAAAAAATTCAATGTTTTGATAAAAGACATTATGAAGTATAATAATTTGCAAGATTTTGATATTTATGAAGGACAGTTATTGGTGCTTACCAAGGGAGATGAATCTACAGAAACTTCAGAAGCCATTGAAGCTCAAAAAAATCCGCAAGAGACAGAATATATCGATGCGGATACGAATGAAACTTATATCAATCATGTTGTGGAACAGGGAGAAACCTTGTATTCCCTTGCTAAAAAATATAATACGGATATTAACACCATTATTAAAACTAATAATATCGTAAGTGGAGAAGTAAATATCAACGACAAATTGAAAATTTATAAAAATAAATTTACTCAAGTAGAGCCGGTAAATGATGTAGTTGAAACTGTGTCAAATTCAAATGCTGATGCGATTATTTCTTTAAATCACACAGTGCAAGCCGGAGAGACCTTATATTCCATTGCTAAAAAATATAATACGGATATTCCAACTATTATCAGCGAAAATCAAATCACCGGTAGTCAAATAAAGATTAATCAAGTGCTTAAGATTTCAAAAAACAAGAAATTTGATATTGCAAAAGCTGCTGTTGAGGAGGTGAATACAACAACAGAAGTGGTGAATGAAACTTATTCGGTTCCTGAATATCATATCGTGAAATCGGGAGAAACTCTTTTTGCTATTTCCAGAAAGTATGGTGTTGATGTACCGACATTGAAAAGGATCAACCATCTTTCAAGCAATAATATCAGAATTAATCAGAGATTGAAGATTTTAGACAATCAGTCGGGTTCATATGTTGAAGAATATACAGAAAATCCTGAATATCATGTTGTTAAAAAAGGTGAAAGCCTATACAGAATAGGTTTGAAATATAATATCACCGTTGATCGACTGAAAGAGCTGAACAATTTGCAAAATAATGCCATTAATGTAGGACAAAGACTTAGAGTCAAATAACTCAGGAATTTTTTTTCTTCAAAAAATGAATTGAATATCGATTAATTTTTTTTACTTTTGCATCATAATTAACAGGGGTGCTCTAAATGACGAGCTGAGATCAAACCCTTTGAACCTGGACAGGTAATGCTGCCGAGGAAGAAGCCGATTTCATTTGTGTTCCCCACAAATAAATTAAAATGCAAAAAATACTGTTATTATTACTGTTTGTGACATTCGGAATGAATGCACAACAATTAAAATTATCCGGTGAAGTTTATGATGAACAAAATAAAAGCTTATTTGGAGCAAACCTTCAGCTTTTAGAAATTAAAAAGTCGATAGTAACTGATATAAACGGACATTTTCTTTTTGAAAATTTAGCCGAAGGAAATTATACCTTAGTCGTAAAAAATATAGGATATAAGACCTATACCCGACAAATTTCGGTGGATGCGGACAAGTTTATAAAAATATCTTTAGTTCCAAGCGTAGAGCAACTTTCTGAAGTGATTGTTACAGCTGTCAGAGCAACGAAAAATATGCCGGTGACCTATACAAATATCGGTAAGAAAGAATTATCAGAGAAAAATCTGGGACAAGATGTTCCGTTTTTATTGGAACAAACACCAAGTGTTGTGGTCACCTCCGATGCCGGAGCCGGAGTGGGTTATACCGGTATAAGAATCAGAGGTGTAAGTTCACAACAAATCAATGTGACACTTAACGGCATCCCTTTAAACGATCCGGAGTCACACAGTGTGTATTGGGTTGATATTCCCGACTTTGCAGCATCGACATCCGGTTTACAAATTCAGCGAGGCGTGGGAACTTCTACCTTTGGAACAGGGGCTTTCGGAGCGAGTATCAATTTGGAGACAGACAGAATAAAATCAAAAGCTTTTTCTACAATTAACACTTCATACGGTTCTTTTAATACAAAAAAAATAAGCTTAAAAGGAAGTACGGGATTGTTGAAAAAACATTTTGAATTTACGGGAAGATATTCCAAAATAACTTCAGACGGCTATAGAGACAGAGCAACTTCAAATCTAAATTCTTATTATTTCTCAGGAGCGTATAAAGATGATAAAACAACACTTAAAGCCTTGATTTTCGGCGGACATGAAATAACCTATCAAGCTTGGTATGGCATAGATAAACAAACCTTTGAAGAAACTCCTATATCCAACCCGACCGGAGCAATTTATGACGAAAATTGGAATATAGTCGATTATTATGATAATCAGGTAGACGACTATAAACAAGATCATTATCAGTTGCATTTTGAGAGAAAAATAGCTGAAAATTTGAAATTTAATTTAGCGGCACATTATACATACGGTAGAGGTTACTATGAGCAATACAAACAAAATCAAGATTTTAAAGATTATGGATTAGACACCATATATATTGATAATGAGATTATTACAAAAACAGATTTGATTCGTCGGAAATGGTTGGATAATGATTTTTACGGGCTGGCAGGTTCTTTTCAATATGGCACAACCGATTTGAATATCATCTTGGGCGCAGCTGTAAACCAATATGACGGAAAACATTTTGGAAAAATAATTTGGGCGCAATATGCAAGTAACTCGAAAATAAATCATAAGTATTATGACAATTTAGGAGTTAAGAAATTTATAAATGTTTTTGCAAAGGCAAACTATAAACTTATGGATGACTTGAATTTGTTTGCGGATGTTCAGTTCAGATCGATAAATTATGCTGTGAACGGCACTATGGGGTGGAATGCTCCATGGAAAACATCGGACGATTTATTCTTTATCAATCCGAAATTGGGTTTGTATTATAAGCTTGATGAAAACAATGACCTCTATTTGTCTGTGGCACAATCTCACAGAGAACCTAATCGAGATGATTATGAAAACACGGCAGCCGGCAAGCCTAAACCTGAGGTTCTGAACAATATTGAAACCGGATGGAAATTTGATCACAAACGATTGAAAGCGGAAGTGAATCTTTTCGGTATGTTTTATAGAAATCAATTGGTTTATACCGGAGCGATTGACAATGTAGGCGCTCCGATTAGAAAAAATGTGGGAGAAAGCAGGCGTGTAGGAATGGAAACACAAATTGCTTATAGAATTAGTTCGAATTTATCTGCTTTGGCCAATTTTACTTGGAGTGATAATAGAAATATTAATTATGTTGAAAAAGAATCCAATATTTTAAAAAAATATGGCGATACGTTTCTGACTTATTCTCCTAATATTGTTGCAGCGGGCTCAATGGTTTATCAACCCTTGGAGAATTTAAAATTGCAATGGAATGTAAAATATGTAGGAAAGCAATATATGGATAACAAAAACAGTCCGGCGTCTAAACTGGATGCTTATCATGTTCATAATTTGGTTGCATCTTATAAAATTCAACCGAAAAAATATCTGGAGCAAGCACAATTCATATTCACGCTTAATAATTTCTTGAACAAAAAATATGCGTCTAATGGTTATATGTGGGACGGCACGCCCTATTATTTTCCGCAAGCCGGAAGACATTTTCTGATGGGAGTAAGTTTAACTTTTTAGGCGTTTTGCCATATATTTTAAAAGAAGAATTTATATATAAAAAAAAGCCGCCCGATTTTCGGGCGGCTTTCGTATGAAAAAAACCAACAACTATT